>JAFTYK010000010.1 GCA_017464765.1 Ruminococcus sp. | reverse complement strand
GGCTTGTAACAAGTACTACGACGCAGTTCCTGCTATCGTTGAGGAGTACATGGACAAGGTTAACCAGAAACTTGGCACAGACTACAAGCTCTTCAACTACTATGGTGCAGAAGACGCAGAGCGCGTTATCGTTGCTATGGGTTCTATCTGTGACGTTGCTGAGGAAGTTATCGACTATATGAACGCTGCTGGCGAGAAGGTTGGTCTCGTTAAGGTTAGACTTTACAGACCTTTCAGCGCTGAGAAGCTCGTTGAGGCTATCCCAGCTACTGCTAAGAAGATTGCAGTTCTTGACAGAACTAAAGAGCCTGGTGCTCTTGGTGAGCCACTCTACCTCGATGTTGTTGCTGCTCTTGCAAAGTGCGGTCGTCAGGCTACAGTTTGCGGTGGTAGATACGGTCTTGGTTCTAAGGACACACCACCATCATCAATCTTCGCAGTATACGAGGAGCTCGCTAAAGACGCTCCAAAGCCACAGTTCACACTTGGTATCGTAGACGACGTAACAGAGCTCTCACTGCCTGAGAAGCCATCACCAAACACAGCTGCAGAAGGCACAATCGAGTGCAAATTCTGGGGTCTTGGCGGTGACGGTACTGTTGGTGCTAACAAGAACTCTATCAAGATTATCGGTGACCACACTGATAAATACGTTCAGGCTTACTTCCAGTATGACTCAAAGAAGACAGGCGGTATCACAATTTCTCACTTAAGATTTGGTGACAGCCCAATCAAGAGTCCATACTACGTAAACAAGGCTGACTTTGTTGCTTGTCATAACCCATCATACGTTCTTAAGGGCTACAAGATGGTTCAGGACGTTAAACCAGGCGGTGTTTATCTCATCAACTGCCAGTGGAACGCAGAAGAACTCGACAAGCACCTTGACGCTGCTACAAAGAAATACATCGCTGAAAACAACATTCAGCTTTACACAGTTAACGCTATTGACCTTGCTGTAGAAATCGGTATGGGCAAGCGTACTAACACAATCCTTCAGGCTGCTTTCTTCGCACTTGCTAAGGTTATGCCAATCGAAGAGGCTGTTCAGTATATGAAGGACGCTGCTACTAAGTCTTACCTCAAGAAGGGTCAGGACATCGTTGATATGAACCACAAGGCTATCGACGCTGGTGTATCAGCATTCACAAAGATTGACGTTCCTAGCTCTTGGGCTAATGCTACTGACGATAAGGAAGCTACAGCTTCTGTTGGCGCAGAGAAACTTGTTAAGATGGTAGACAACATCATGCTCCCAGTTGGTAAGATGGAGGGTGACTCACTCCCAGTATCAGCATTTATGGATCATGCTGACGGTACATTTGAGCAGGGTGCTTCTGCTTACGAGAAGCGCGGCGTAGCTGTTATGGTTCCAAAGTGGAACGAGGCTACTTGTGCAAAATGTAACAAGTGTGCATTTGTATGTCCACACGCTACTATCCGTCCATTTGCATTAAACGAGGAAGAGCTTGCTAATGCTCCAGAAAACCTCAGAACTTGCGAGAAACCAATCGTTAAGACTGACTATAAGTACACACTCGCTGTTTCTCCATTCGACTGTATGGGTTGTGGTGTTTGTATCGGCGTTTGTCCTACAAACTCACTCACAATGGTACCAAGAGAGTCTCAGGACGCTGAGCAGGCAGTATTCGATTACTGTGTAGCTAACGTTACAGAGAAGGAAGAAACAACAGCTAACATCAACGTAATTTCTTCACAGTACAAACAGCCACTTCTTGAGTTCTCAGGTTCATGTGCAGGTTGTGCTGAAACATCATACGCAAGACTTATCACTCAGCTCTTCGGTGACAGAATGTACGTTTCTAACGCTACAGGTTGTTCATCAATCTGGGGTGGTCCTGCTGCTACATCACCATACACAACAAACAAAGACGGTCACGGTCCTGCATGGGCTAACTCACTCTTCGAGGATAATGCTGAGCATGGTCTTGGTATGTACCTCGGTCAGAAAGCTATCAGAGACAGACTCATCGAGCAGGTTAAGGTTCTTTCTACTGCTGATTGCGCTACAGAAGAAGCTAAGGCTGCTGCTGTAGAATACCTCAATACAGTAGACGACGGTGAGAAGAACGCTAAGGCTACAAAAGCACTTGTTAAGGCGCTTGAGCCAATCAAGGACAACTGTGACAACTGCAAGTCTATCTACGAGCAGAAAGAATTCTTATCTAAGAAGTCAGTTTGGATCTTCGGTGGCGACGGTTGGGCTTATGACATCGGCTTCGGAGGTGTTGACCACGTTCTTGCTACTGGCGAAGATGTAAACATCATGGTATTCGATACTGAGGTTTACTCTAACACAGGTGGTCAGGCTTCAAAAGCTTCTAACATCGGTCAGGTTGCACAGTTTGCTGCTGCAGGTAAGGCTATCCAGAAGAAGTCACTCGCTGACATCGCTATGTCTTACGGTTACATCTACGTTGCTCAGATTGCTATGGGCGCTGATATGAACCAGACACTTAAGGCTATCAGAGAAGCTGAAGCTTACAAGGGTCCATCAATCATCATCGCTTACGCTCCATGTGAGATGCACTCAATCAAGGGCGGTATGATCAACTGTCAGAAGGAAATGGAAAGAGCTATCGCTTGCGGTTACTGGAACAACTTCCGTTTCAACCCAGAGCTTAAGGCAGAGGGCAAGAATCCATTCATCTTAGATTCTAAGGCTCCATCAGCTTCTTACCGTGACTTCATCCTTAACGAGGCTCGTTACAGCTCACTCACACGTTCATTCCCAGAGAGAGCAAACGAACTCTTCGAGAAGGCTGAAGCTACAGCTATGGCTAGATACGAAGAACTCGCAAAGCGTGCTGAGAAATAATCAGCATTAAAGTAAATACGCTTTAATTAAAGGGCGGTGTACCACACGGTACACCGCCTTATGTTATATATAAGTTTATATAGGTTTTGTCGAGCTTTTCAGCGTATTTTAAGGCTTTATATGCTCCACCTGTTGGGTGGGTGATATACGCTACTACAAAATCGCTGTTTTTTATTATCCACTCGTTTCTTTTAAGGATAGCGTATTTCTTAGGAACATTTTCCAAACCCTCGGGGTATACAGTATGGTAGTCAAAACGCTTGTTTTTAGGAAGGTAAGCGAGTACAACACAGTAATCTATATGAGGAAAAGTATCCTTACATTTGGTCAGAGCTTTTATAACTAACCTATCAAAATTCCCGTTATTGCCGACAAGAAAGGTACTGACTCCTTTGTTTTCTATCAAGTCAATAATAGTAGCTTTCAGGCTATTGATAATATCATCAGGACAATCACGATGTCCGAAAAAAGTACAAGTCATAATAAGTCTCCTTTACATATAAAAGGATAACATAATTTCAAAATATACGCAAGAGCGTATACGCGGGTGCGAAATTGACCATACAATATTCTTGAGGTGATAAAATGAGTGTCAAGGATGTTGTTGTAAAGCGTTTTCAAAAGTTGTGTACCGAAAGAAATATGAAAATCAACGAGTTAGCTAACATTTCAGGAGTTACCCCGTCAACGGCGTATAGTATGATGGACGAAAGCAGACGCGATATATCAATTATCACAATAAAGAAGTTTTGCGATGGACTTGATATTACACTGGGTGAATTTTTTTCTACACCTGAATTCGACAACTTAGAGCAGGAAATAAAATGATTTATGTTTTCTTGACATAGTTTTTGTATCACTGTATAATAGCTGTGTTCAAAAATGAATAGGCAGGTATCTTTTTGCTTGAATACTCAGCTTGAATGAGTAGGAGAGGTCGAGGGAAGCGTGGTGAGAATCCACCGCAACAGCCATTACCGTGTTTTGAAGTGACATTAGTTTCCTTTAATGAGTCGGAATGCTCGGCATATCTGTTTTAGCAAACAGTCTTCGGGCAACGGAGGACTGCGGGTGATTGGGTTTATTCGCGTCCTCTTTGGAGGGCGCGTTTGTTTTATTCATTGAGAATATAAATTTTTCAATGAAAGAAGGACTAAAAATGAAAACAAAAATTTTATCCGCTATGCTGGTACTCGTTTTTTGTATGACACTTACGCTTTGTGCGTGTGATAAAAACGAAAGCGAAAAGCCGACAGAAAAAGTAGCGACTGTAGACCAGACAGAGGCTATCGACCCATTATGGGAGGGTGCTACATATCTCGAAGACACTACACTCGGTGAAGGTGCCACATCTATCGATGTAAAAGTTGAAGCAGGCGAAAAGGCGGTTACTCTCACTATCAACACAGATGCCAAAAACCTCGAAGATGCACTATTAGGTGTAGAGCTTGTAGAGGGTGAACAGGGCGCTTATGGTCTTTATGTCAAGACAGTCAACGGCATCTTAGCTGATTATGACGTGGATCAGTCTTACTGGGCTATGTATAAAGACGGGGAGTATCTGACAGCAGGCGCTAATGAAACGGCGATCTCATCAGGAGATAAGTTCGAATTAGTTTACACTAAGTAATATGTGCGAAAATAAAAAGCAAAAGAGATTGAAACTTACGATATTTGAGATGACGTTATTTGCTATGTTCGGTGCTATGATGTTTATCTCAAAGATTATGATGGAGTTTCTGCCGAATATTCATTTGCTAGGAATGTTAACAGTACTTCTTACGGTAGTTTATCGTAAAAAAGCGTTAGTGCCTATATATATCTATGTGCTTTTGAATGGTGTTTATTCGGGATTTAATATGTGGTGGGTGCCGTACACGTATATATGGACTATATTGTGGGCTGTTGTGATGTTGCTTCCAAAGAATATGGGAAGAAAAACACAGATGATTGTGTATCCCTTGGTTTGTGCTGTCCACGGTTTGTGTTTCGGAACACTTTACGCACCCGCTCAGGCGGTGATGTTTTCGCTTTCGTTTGAGCAAACTATTGCGTGGATAGTAGCAGGATTTCCGTTCGATATTATTCATGCGGTGGGGAATCTGATTCTGGGTATGTTTATATATCCATTATCAAATCTTTTGAAACAATTGAACAAAAAAATTGCAAAGATTTGATGTAATTAAGAGGTGCTGTGAATTGTTCATAGCACCTTTTTGTTTTTTGATTGTTATTTTTTAACAAGTTAAAATGATGAAGTAAAAACTATTGAAAACTCAGAACTAACGTAGTATAATGTATGTGTATAACTATAATTATAAGTGTGTCTTTGTGGCACTCAGTATGACAAATGATTGAAACTAAGTTTCAAAAGAGAAAAGCTATATCACAAGAAAGGCACTTTTTGATGTTATGTGTCTGATGTCTATGTATATGCTTTTAGAATTTGAGGGGGGTCATTATGGAACCTTTTGAAAAAAGAGTCTGGCTTTCATCACCCACCATGCACGGCGACGAGATGAAATATATTAAGGAAGCCTATGAGGCCAACTGGGTTTCCACAGAAGGGGAAAATCTTTCGGAGATTGAACGCCTTATCTGTGAAAAAGTGGGAAGCAGATATGCTGTTCCTCTTTCTTGTGGAACTGCCGCTCTTCATCTTGCAATAAAGCTTGCGGGAATTAAGCAGGGTGATAATGTCTTTTGTAGTGATATGACATTCGCGGCAACAGTTAATTCAATTGTTTATGAAAAAGCTAATCCTATTTTTATTGACACTGAGTACGATACATGGAATATGGATCCTGTTGCGCTTGAAAAGGCGTTCGAACTTTACCCGGATACAAAGGTTGTTCTTGTCGTTAATCTATACGGAACACCTGCAAAATATGACGAGATTTGTGCTATTGCTCATAAACACAACGCCATAGTTATCGAAGATGCGGCTGAATCTTTTGGTGCTAAATATAAAGGAAGACAGACCGGTAGATTTGGTAAATATAATGTTCTCTCGTTCAACGGCAATAAAATTATTACAGGTTCATCAGGAGGAATGATTCTTACTGATGATGAAGAAGGAATAAATAAGGCTCGCAAGTGGTCAACACAGAGCCGTGAAATAGCTCCTTGGTATCAGCATAACGAGATTGGTTACAACTATCGTATGAGTAATATAATTGCTGGCATTGTTAGAGGACAGTTACCTTATCTTGAAAAACATATAGATCGTAAAAAGGAGATTTATAACAGATACAGGGAAGGTTTCAAGGACTTACCTGTTACTATGAATCCTTATGACGCCAATACAATGGAGCCTAATTTCTGGCTTTCTTGTATGTTGATTGATGAAAATGCAATGTGCGAGCAAGTGAGAACTGATACACAGACAAGTTATGTTGCTGAGTCGGGAAAAACTTGCCCTGATGAGATTTTAGAGACACTCGAAAAGTACAATGCAGAAGGAAGACCAATCTGGAAACCTATGCATCTGCAGCCTGTTAATAAAGAATACACCTTTATTACAAAAGATGGAAAAACAGATGTAGGAGCAGATATTTTCAACAGAGGTTTGTGCTTACCTAGTGACAACAAGATGACGTTAGAAGAGCAGGATAAGATTATTGAGATAGTGAGAAGTTGTTTTGAATAGGTTTTGGTGAGGTTTACATAATGTATGCAAAGTATTTCAAGAGAATTATTGATTTTATATTTGCGTTGATGGCACTCATACTTCTTTCGCCTGTTCTTTTGATATTAGTGATGTCAGGTGCTATCGCTATGGGCGGAAACCCGTTCTTTGTGCAACCTCGTCCGGGTAAAAAAGACAAAAACGGCGAAGAAAAGATTTTTAATCTGATAAAATTTCGCACTATGAGTAACAAAAAGGATAAGGACGGTAATCTTCTACCTGACGAAGAAAGACTTAATAAATACGGCAGATTTATACGAAGTACATCTCTCGATGAACTCCCTGAACTTGTTAATATACTAACAGGTGATCTGGCGTTGGTAGGACCAAGACCGTTATTAGTGAAGTATATTCCACGATATACAGAAGAGCAGAGAAGACGTCACGATGTAAGACCGGGGCTTACCGGTCTTGCACAGGTAAACGGCAGAAATGCTATCACTTGGGAAGAAAAATTCAAGTTAGATGTCGAATATGTTGATAATATCACTTTTTTGGGCGATATAAAAATAATATTGGGTACATTTAAAGCGGTACTTAAGCGAGATGGAATAAGCAGTGAAACTTGTTCTACAATGGAAGAATTTATGGGTAGCGAAGTGGAGATAGTCGCTTATGAGTAATCGATTGGTTATAGTTGGTGCTGGCGGTCACTCAAAGGTGATTGCCGATATTGCGATGAAAAACGGTTATACCGATATCAGTCTTCTTGATGACCGAAAAATCGATGAATGTATGGGGTTTAAGATTATAGGAACGACTGAAGATATCGACTCTTTAAACGATTCAAAGACTGATTTTGTAATCGGTATCGGAAACAATAAAACCCGTAAAATGATCGCTGAAAAATACGATGCAAACTGGGTTACGCTTATTCATCCGTCAGCTCAGATAGCGACAAATGTAACTATTGATTGCGGTAGCGTTGTTATGGCTGGCGCTATAATCAATGCACATTCTTCGGTAGGAAAGCACTGTATTATTAATTCAGGGGCTGTAGTAGAACACGATAACATTATCGAGGATTATGTGCATATTTCTCCAAAGGTAGCATTAGGTGGGACAGTTTGTATCAAAACGCTCACTCATGTGGGAATAGGTGCAACTGTTATTAATAACATTTGTATATGTAAGAATTGTACAATTGGAGCAGGCGCAGTCGTAGTGAAAGATATTAAACGCAGTGCAACTTATGTTGGTGTTCCTGCAAAGGAAATTTTATGAAAATACTGTATATTACAACAATCTCTTTAACGATAAATACTTTCTTCAAGCCACATATCGAAATGCTTGTTAAAAAGGGCTGTCAGGTTGATATTGCGTGCAACTATAGTGATTTAGAGCTTGACGGTTTATATAGTGAGTTAGGATGTAAATCTTATCAGATAGATTTTTCTCGTTCACCGCTATCAAAAGACAATATAAAAGCTTACGGACAACTAAAAGCCGTCATAGAGAACGGCGAGTATGATATTGTTCATTGTCATACTCCAAACGCATCGATAATAACAAGACTGGTGTGTAGGAAATTCAGAAAGAAAAATGGTATTAAAGTTTTCTACACAGCGCATGGTTTTCATTTTTACAAAGGTGCGCCGAAGCTTAATTGGGCGGTTTACTATCCCGTTGAGAAGTTCTGCTCACGTTTTACTGACAAGTTGATAACTATAAACCAGGAAGACTACGAGCTTGCTAAAAGTAAATTTAAAGCAAAACAGGTTTGTTATGTTCCGGGTGTAGGAATTGATCTTTCGAGATTTGAAAATGTTCAGGTTGACAAAGGTGCAAAAAGGCAGGAAATCGGTGTGCCTCAAGACGCGATGTTACTCTTTTCGGTAGGCGAGCTTAATGACAATAAAAACCATCAGGTTATGATAAAAGCTTTAGCAAGACTTGATGACCCCACTATTCATTATGCGATTGCGGGTGTTGGTGAAAAGAAAGAGTATCTGATTAAGTTAGCTCAAGAACTTGGTGTATCTGAGCAGGTGCATTTTCTCGGATTCAGAAATGATATTTTTGAGCTTAATTGTTGTGTTGATATTTTCTGTTTTCCTTCTTTCAGGGAAGGGTTATCTGCATCGTTGATGGAAGCTATGGCAAGCTCATTGCCTTGCGTTGTAAGTCATATTCGCGGAAATGTTGATTTGATAGATGATAAAGGCGGAGCGTTGTTTGATCCTCATAGCGACCAATCTTGTGCAAATGCAATTTCAAAAGTAATGAAATCAGATATGCAAGGAATCGGAATGTATAACTCGGATAAGGCGAAGAACTTTGGTGTTTTGCCTGTTATTGATAAAGTGGAGAGGATATACTTTGAAAGCAACTGAAAACCGAATTTTACTTAGCTTTATTTTACCAATATATAATGTAGAGAAATACTTGGGCGAATGTATCGATAGTATTTTGTCTCAGATAACAGATGAGTGTGAGATTATTTTGGTCGATGATGGTTCTTTGGATTCATCGGGAATGATATGCGAACAGTATGTGCAGAAAGACCAAAGAATCAAAATGGTTAAAAAAGAAAACGGTGGACTATCGTCAGCTCGAAATAGTGGGCTTGAAATTGCAACGGGAAGATATGTGACTTTTGTGGACTCCGATGATAAAATTGCAAGCGATAGCGTAAAAGGAATACTTAAGTGGATTAAATCCGGCGGCACGGATATGTGTTTTCTAAAAGCTCACAAGTTTTATTCCGATACAGAGTATGAGTACATTGGAGAGTGCTTAGAAAGAGCGAAGCTACTTAACCAGAGCAGAGAATCCGCGATTTACCACATCGCATCAAGACCTAAATACCCGGGAAGTGCGTGGGCAAAATTATTTCGAAGAGAGTTTCTGATTGATAATGACCTGCACTTTCCTTACGATCGCAGACTTTCTGAAGACTTGGGATTTATAAGGGATTGTGTGTTATTATCAAAAGATTTTGATTATCTTGATTTCCCGTATTATCACTACAGACAGAACAGACAAGGTTCGATTACAAATAAAATAACAGTGAGAAACTTTCTGGATTTATCAAAATTTGTGGTTGAATCTGCAGATAAACTTACTGTGAATAAAAAAACTAATGAAGCAGTTAATCAATACATGATGAGCTGTGTAGCTTACGAGTATTCGATTTTACTGTATTTATATAATTTAATCCCTTCTGATGATAAAAAAGATGTTATGAGTTTGCTTAAGAAATATAAATGGACTTTGAAATACTCTTTAACACTAAGGGGTAAAATTCTTTCGGTTTTAGCGAATGTCTTCGGACTCAGATTTACGGCTTTGCTGGTGAATGCGTACAGAAAGGCAAATTAATATATGAATATACTGATTGTTTCAAATGAATCCTGGCGTGAAACAAATAATGGGGGAAATGTGTTGTCAAACATTTTTTCCTCATTCGAAGATGCCAATATAGCGCAGATATATTGTAGCGGCGAACAACCTGAAAATTCAGTGTGTCAAAAGTATTTTCAGATTTCTGATGCTATGCTTGTGACTAAACAAAAAGGGCGCAGACTGGAAGAAAAAGACTATTCTTCGAGTGAATCAGATGAAACATCAGATATAGAGGGTAAGCTGAAAGAAAGACTTACTGGATTTTTGAGAGAACCTGCGCTACTTGCAAGAGAGTTTTTGTGGACGCTGTTTAATTTCAGAACACCAGAGCTTGAGACTTTCATCAAGGAATTTAAACCTGATGTGATATTTGCTCCGTGCTATTCGTACTACCATGTTTCCAAACTGGCGCTGTATGTCAAAAGCATCGCTGACTGTCCGATGATATCTTATATATCAGATGATAACTATTCAATTAGACAGTTTCGGTTTTCGCCTTCGTTCTGGATTAACAGGTTAATCACAAGAAAGTGGATAAGACGACATTTTTCTCAGTGTTCTCTTGTGTATACTATGACCCAATTGCAAAAGGAAGAATACGAAGAACTGTTTGGTATTCGTATGAAAGTATTGTGCAAGGCTGCTGATTTTTCCGAACAAATAAAAGAACCCCAGTCTCCGATAAAAATAATATATGCCGGAGGATTGTACTTAAACAGGTGGAAGATTCTTGGAAAGGTTGCTAAAGCGTTAGAGGTTATTAATCAGTCGCATATTAAAGCGCAATTACATATATATTCAGCTTCAAAGCTAAGTGAAAAACAGTCTGAGAAGTTGAATGATGGTCGCAATTCGTTTTTACACGGAGCAGTGCCATACACTCAACTTAAAGAAAAATATGATGAGTCAGACATTGCGGTTCATGTTGAATCGTTTGATCTGAAAAACAGGTGTATTACGAGATTGTCCTTCTCTACAAAAATAATAGATTGTATGAATAGCGGTTGTGCCATATTGGCTATCGGACCGAAGTCGCAAGCAGGTATTGCTTATTTGAAGGATAACGATGCTGCTGTTTGTATCAATGATACAAAGTCTTTGTTAAGTACTATAGATGCTTTTGTGAGCAACCCTAGCCTTATAAAAGAGTATGCTCAAAAAGCTAACGAGCTTGGTATGAAAAATCACATGAAGGCTAATATTGATAAGATGCTCAAAGAAGACTTTGCTGATGTAGTCAACAGGTTGTTGTGATAAAATTCAGATCGATAATATGTGATACAGTTTTATTTTAAAAGAGGTTATATTTATGTTGCCGTTTGTTGTCCTCTTGCTTACTCCGATTTTGTTGCAACATATTCGGATAAAAGGGATTGACTATCAAAAAAAGAATGAATTTGCAATCACACTGTTTCTGGTTGGTCTTACAGTACTTGTAATGTTTAGGCATGCAAGCGTCGGTACAGATACATATAGTTATTTATTATCCTTTGAACAAGTTGACTCTGTAAAATGGAATGATTTGAACGAGTATTATTCGTCTGAAGTAGGCTTTTGGTATTTGATGAAAACTATTTCGCTGATTTCTTCGCAACCGCAGTTTTTCCTGATTGTGACTGCGATAATGATTAGTGCAATGATTATTCCGACATATAGGCGTTTGTGCTTAGATGCTTCTCTTACGATTGTACTGTTTTGTACTATGTCTACATTTGTAATGATGTTTTCCGGTATAAGACAGATGATTGCGGTTGCAATAGGATTTATAGCATACGAACTGACTCGCAGAAAGAAACTAGTCGCTTTTTTGATTGTTGTTATTATCGCTATAATGTTTCACTCAAGTGCATTTATGCTCTTATTTATGTATCCGTTATTCCATGTTAAAATAACAAAAAAATGGCTGTATTTTGTTGTGCCTGTTATGGTCGTTATATTTATTTTAATAGACCATTCTTTGCGTCTTTATCTTTTCTATTGGAAAAGTACTCACGTTTTGACAGTGAGATATCATCGACAGGTTCATACACCATGCTGATTCTGTTTGTCTTTTTTGCTGTGTTCTCCTTTTTGGTGGTTGACGAAGAGAAAATTGATTCAGAAACTTTAGGTTTGAGAAATTTTCTGCTGTTTGCTATTGTTATTCAAATGTTCGCACCACTTCACACATTGGCGATGCGCATGAACTACTACTACATAATATTTATACCGCTATTATTGCCAAGAATTATAGCTCTTAGGAAAGACAGATGGAAACAGGTTGTAGTTGTGAGCAGACATATTATGGTTGTGTTCTTTTTGGCATATTTCTTCGTATTCGCCTATACCGGAGGAGCGCTCAGAGTGTTCCCATATCACTTTTTCTGGGAGAATGTTATATGAAGGTCGTACAGATAAATACAACCTGTGGTATCGGAAGTACCGGAAAGATTTGTGTCGGAATCAGTGAAATGATGACCGATAACGGTATAGAGAATTATATTCTTTACAGTTGCAACAGTGACGGATATGAACTGGGAATTCCGTGTGCGACTAATTCATATATAAAACTTCAGGCTGTTAAATCCAGATTACTCGGTAACTATGGTTTTAATTCGCAAAATACAACGAAAAAAATCATTGATGAGCTTGAACGCATCAAGCCTGATATTGTACATCTTCATAATATTCACGGCCATGACTGTAATCTAGACCTTCTTTTGACATACTTTAAGAAAAGTAAAACAAAATTAGTTTGGACTTTCCATGATTGCTGGTTGTTGACAGGATATTGCACTCATTTTAGTATGATGAAGTGTGATAAATGGAAAACAGAGTGTTATGATTGTATACAAAAGAAAGAGTATACGTGGTTTTTTGATAAAAGCAGGTCTTTGTTTAACAGGAAGAAAAGATTGTTCGAAGGACTGGACCTCACTATTGTGACACCTTCAAAGTGGCTTGCAGAAATAGTAAAGGATTCTTTTTTGGGCAACTATCCTGTAAAAGTCATAAACAATGGTATAGACCTTTCTGTTTTTGAACCCGTTGAAAGTAATTTCAGGGAAGATTACAAAATCGGTAAAGATAAAAGTATCATTCTCGGTGTCGCTTTTGACTGGGGAGTGCGTAAAGGACTTGATGTGTTTATAGAACTGGCAAAACGACTCGATCAGGAAAAGTATCAGATTGTTTTGGTTGGAACAACAGAAATTTCTGCCGGAGAGTATTCTGACAGGATTATTTCAATAGAAAAAACACAAAGTCAAAGAGACCTTGCTAAAATATACACTCAGGCAGATGTATTTTTAAATCCTACCAGAGAAGAAGTGTTAGGACTTACTAATATCGAGGCTAATGCGTGTGGAACTCCGGTTGTAACGTTTAACTCGGGAGGAAGTCCGGAGTGTATCGATTCATTATCGGGAGCTGTGGTTGAGATAGATGACATTGATGATCTGGAAAAACAGATCGTTCGTATATGTGAAAAGAAACCATATAAGATGGTTGATTGCTGTAATCAAAGTAGAAATTTTGATATGAAAGCAAAATATATGGAGTATGTAAATCTTTATGAATCAATTAAATCTTAATGAAGTACGAGAGATTGAGTTAAATTTGCTCAAACGCTTTAAGGCCTATTGTGAAGAAAATGATATTAGATATTTTGTATCTAACGGAACACTTTTAGGTGCGGTGAAATACAAAGGGTTTATTCCGTGGGACGATGATATCGATGTTCTTGTACCCAGAGAAGACTATAATAGAATGGTCGAAGACTTTGAGGACAGTGACCAATATCGTATGTTTTCGTTTGAGAGAAACAGTAAGTTTTTCTATCCATTCGCAAAGTTTTGTGATATGACTACCAGAAAAGAAGAAATCAATATGGATAACGGTGTTGCACTTGGAATAGATATCGACATCTTTCCGCTGGATTCCTGGAATGATGATTTAGGCAAAGCAAAGTGCGAAGTTAAAAAAATAAGTAAAGCGATGTTCAGACTGGGTCTGACAAAAATGGCTAAATCTGATTCGATTAATCGCATAAAGCGTTTTATAAAATCTATTTTTATGATGTTTTATAAAGTGTTAGGAAGTAAATACTTTATAAAACAAATCATCAGTTTTTGTAAAAAAACCGATGGTGAGAAAAGTGGGTATCTTGGTTGTAAATCGTGGTGTGTTTACGGAGAAAGGGAAATTATTCCTGAACATGTGTTCGCGGATACTATTGAAGTTGAGTTCGAAGGGGACAAGTTTTCAGCTCCTGCGGGATACGATGTTTATCTTCGCAGTTTATATGGCGACTATGAAAAAGACCCTCCCCTTGAGGAGCAAAAAACTCACCATAAGTATAATGCATACCGTATATAAACTAAGATACATATTCGTAACACGAATATAGTTTATTTAGTATTTATGCAGGTCATCTGCTAAAATAAAAATTTCATGGAGGTTGATTAACATGAACAAAAAGATTTCAGTAGTAGTATCTATGTTGCTTTGTGTTGTAATGGTAGTAACTATGTTACCGCTGACAGCTTTCGCTGCATCATTCGACACAACTGTTACAAATGATTACTACAGTGTCATCTCAAAACATGAGTACACACTTGCACCTGGTGCAACCGAAACAGAGATGGTTCTTAACAACTCTGAAGGTACAAGACGCCAGATCGCTCATGTAATGGAAATTGACACAAAAAATCCAACAATCCAGGTGCTTCCAGGTTATTATGGTATCGATAAGTTAGATCCTGATAATCTCAACGATAGCACACATTGGACAGACGCGCGAGTTACAGAAACAGTTAAATATTATGAAAATCAGCTTGGTTACAACGTAGTTGGTGCTATGAATACAGCGCTTGCTTACGACTCCAACGCTCCTTACGATTTCATGATGTATAACGGTGTTGTACTCTCTGATCCGAAAAACCACTCAGGTAACGCTCAGACTTACCTTGCTATTAAGCAGAACGGTGATTGTGAGTTGCGTGGAAGAACTGAGCCTTTCGAGGAAGACGACTACAACGTTGTTGCTGCTAACTTTGGCTGGCTTGTAAAAGACGGTGCGCTTGTTACAAAGACACCTGAAAGAACAACAGCAGCCGCTTCAAGATCAATGCTCGGTATCAAGGCGGACGGTACACTTGTTATCTGTCAGTTCGACGGACGTGTATCTCCTACAGCTACTGGTCTTTCTAACTACGAAATGGGCGAAATGATGCTCGCTCTCGGTTGCGTTAACGCTGTTAACGGTGACGGTGGCGGCTCTTCAACATTCGTTACAAAGCGTGAGGGTGAAGAAACTCACACAATGCGTTCTATTCCTTCCGATGGTTCAGAGCGTCCAACAATCAACAGCATTATGGTAGTTTCAACAGCTAGTGCTACAGGTGTATTTGATCACTCTGTAATCGAGGCTGATTATGACTATTTTGCTGCAAAGAGTACTTATGATTTTACAGCCTTTGGTATTGATACAGCCGGCTTTGAAATGGAAGTTCCTGCAGATGTAACATGGACACTTTCAGACTCATCATTTGGTACAATCAATAACGGCACATTTACATCAAACGGTACAACAGGTGTAGTTGATGTTCAGATGATTTACAACGATGCAGTTGTAGGTTCAAGAACTATCAATGTTGTGAATCCTGACGTATTCGGTTTTGACGCTGAAAGTACTGTAATCCCTTATGGCAAGAAAGTAGACCTTGTTGTTAAGGCTACTTACGGTTCTGACGGTACAGCAGTATATCTTGGTGACCAGTATTCACTTGTTATTTCTGATGAAACCGCAGCTACACTTGAGGGAACTACACTTACTGCAACAACTGACGAAACAAAGACAGGTGTTGACGTAACAGCTACATATCTCCCTGATACAACTAAAGTAAGCACATTAAAAGTTTCTTTCGGTAAGGGTTCAGAAATCATCTACGACTTTGAAGATGGTGATGTATCTGACTGGATGGGCTTTGATGAAGCTAAGCAGTATTCAATTGATAATGGCATAAACAATACTCTTGTCGGCTCTAGTCCTTTAGCAGGTCAGTATTCCGATGAAGCCGACAGTAACACTTTCCTTGCTACTAAAGAAAACGGTGGACAGGTAAGAAATGGTGAGTACGCTCTTGCTTGGAGAGCAGATTACACAAATGCAGCATTTGCACAATGGACATACAACGTTTTATTTAACGTAGGCGGACCAACAGTATTAAGAGACGTGGCTAACGGCAAAAATGCAACAAAGCTTGGTATGTGGCTCTACATTCCTGAGGGTGCTACAGGTCTTGCTTTCCAGTCACAGCTTTATGCAAAGAACGCTGACGGCTCATATACCTGCAAGCAGGCACATTTCACTTTCACAACAAAGAGTGGAACAGTTAAGAACCTGAATTCTTGTACAGAGGCTGATATTCCTGAATCACGTTGGGTATATGCATCAATTGATCTTACCGCATATGATTATATTTGTATGCCTGATCCAGCTGATACATCTAATAGTCGTTCACCATCTGTTATCAGAACTTATATAAAACCAGCAACTCCTGCTGTTCATACATTCTATATCGACGATGTCACTCTTGACTACAGTTCAGCTGTAGACGATAGGGTATTACCAACAATCTCTGATGTAAGCTACATCCCTGCTGATGAAGCTGTAGCTCTCGAAGACGGAGCTGAGATTTCTCAGAACACAATGGCATTCTCTGCAACTGTTACTGACAATGCAGAGTTGGATAACACAACAGGCAAGATTTATGTTGATGGCGTTGCTGTTGAAAGCGCAAAGGTTTCAGGTAAACACCTTACTTGTGAAAATTTAAAACTTACAAACGGTGTTCACACAGTTGCATTTGAAATCGCAGACAAGCTCGGAAACTTAGCTAAGGTTACAAGAACATTTACTGTAGCAGGTGATGCTTTAATCACATTAGGCGGACACAATGACTCAAACGCTCCTGCTGAATACGATTCAGTTTATTATGTAGACATTAACACAGCAGATGTTGAAGCTATTGACGGCATTACAGCAACTATTAATCTCCAGACAGCTAATAACTGGGAGATTGAAGGCTTAAAAGTACTCGAGGGCTTTGAGGCTACTGCTCAGGTTAATGAAATTGCAAACAACGTAACAGTTACAGTTAAGAAGGTTAAAGATACAAACCTCACAGGCGCTCAGACACTTGTTAGCATTCCTGTACGTGTATGGTCATGGGATGCAATTAACCATATTACAGGTGAGGCTATCACTCCTGAAGCACAGTTTGCTACAGGTAATAACCCAATCGTTACTATCGACTATAAGGTAGTAAACGGTGTTATTGATTTTGCAGATAACGCTTACAGCGGATATTTAGCAACATTTGGCGGTAAGGAATCTGTTGCTACAAACTTAAACGACTCTGTAAATCCATGGCATTACCACGATGCAGAACTCACAGATAAGAGTGTTGAGGCTACTTGCACAACTGATGGTTGTGAAGGCAGAACATACTGTGAGACATGTAAATCAGTAATCGACTGGGGTACTGTTGTTGAGGCAACAGGTCATACCTATGAGGATATCGACGGGTTACGTAAGTGTGCATGTGGCGACCTCTTCAATGGTGAGTACAACGGCAAGCTTTATGTTGATGGCGCACTTATCACTGATGGTTGGGTTAACGACAGCTACTATGTAAACGGCGAAAAGGTTACAGGTATCCAGAAGATTGATGGTTACTACTATGACTTCGGTACAGATGGAGTTTGTGCTGATAAGATTAAGTTCAGTGGTTTATTTGACATCGATGGTGTTAACTACTACGCAATCGGCGGTAAATTAACAAGTGGTTGGCAGCAGGTTGGCGAAGACTGGTACTTGTTCGATTCTACAACTTATGCAGGTCTTAACGGCGAGCATTACACAGATAAAGCTATTACATTCGAATTTGAGAATGGTAAAGTTTTAGATGGTACATGGGTTAAGATGAGAGAAGGATATAGATACTGGTACGGTCCAAGCTACTACAGAAAGTATACTTTATCTTCAACTCATAATGCAGATCCATACGAGATTGACGGCTATACATACTTCTTTGATACACAGGGCTATATGCAGACAGGTATTATCCCTTACAGAGATACATTACTTAAGCTTGTTGTATATTATGACTGTGGAACAGACGGTAAGTCACAGCTTCTCACCGGTCCTTACAAGAACTATTTCTACAAGGACGGTATTCGTCTTAACAACTACAGACTCGAGCAGAGTACTGCAGGCGACTATTACTTTGTAAGCGATGGTCATCAGCTTGCTAGAAACACAAGACTTTATATGAGCGAACAGTTTGTAGCAGGTAAGACATTCGCTGATGGCACACCAATCCCTGTTGGTTATTATGATTTTGATGCTAACGGTAAGATGGTTATCAAGGATGGTCCTGTAAACGGATTCTTCTACAAGAACAACGCAAGAGTAAAAGCTTATCAGTTAGTTGAGCATAATGGCGATTATTACTTTATTAATGATGGTCATCAGCTTGCTAGAAATACAAGACTCTATATGAGCGAACAGTTCGTTAAAGGTAAGACATTCGCTGATGGCACACCAATCCCTGTTGGCTACTATGATTTTGATGCTGACGGTAAGATGGTTATCAAGAATGGCCCAATCAATGGCTTCTTCTACAAGAACAACGCTAGAGTAAGAGCTTATCAGTTAGTTGAGTTTGAAGGCGATTACTACTTTGTAAGTGATGGTCATCAGCTTGCTAAAAACACAAGACTCTATCTTACAGAACAGTTTGTTAAGGGTATGACATTCTCTGATGGTACACCAATCCCTGTTGGCTACTATGATTTCGGTGCTGACGGAAAGATGGTTATCAAGAATGGCCCAATCAACGGCTTCTTCTACAAGAATAATGCAAGAGTAAAAGCTTATCAGTTAGTTGAGTTTGAAGGCGACTATTACTTTGTAAGTGATGGTCATCAGCTCGCTAGAAACACAAAAGTTTATCTTACAGAACAGTTTGTAAGTGGTAAGACATTCTCAGACGGTACACCAATTCCTGTTGGTACCTATGAGTTTGATGCTAACGGTAAGATGGTTGGCAACAGTGGTCCTGTAAATGGCTACTTCTATCGCAATGGTATCCGTTTGAAGGCTTATCAGTTAGTAGAGTACAATGGTGATCACTACTTCATTAGTGACGGTCATAAGATTGCTACAAACACAAAGGTTTATCTCAGTGCTAAATATGTTGTTGGCAAGACTTATGCTGATGGTTCAATGATTGAAGTTGGATATCACTATTTCGATGCTGATGGTAAGATGATTGTAGATTAATTAATTTCTATAAAGTTCCCCGACTCTTTTAAGAGTCGGGTGCTGTGTATGAATCAATGCCTCCACGTGGCACACAGCGGTAACGATTTTGTCGGCTAAATTGGTTCGGATTGTTCTTGTTATTGAACAAGGGGTGCAAAATGATATATTACTTAGGATATTGCAAATATGAGCAGATAAAAGAAGAAAACAGACATACAGCGCCTGCCTCTGATAATAAAATGGGATATGTAATTTCCGCACTGAAAGAGGCTATCGATGAAGAGTTTGTTGTAGTTTCTCCTGCTGAAACAAAGTCAATGAAATTTGTCAAGGGTAATAATCATAAGTTGGAGGAAAAAGTTTTTCTGAAAACATTTCCATCTTTCAGTAGCAGGAATAAGATTATTCGTGTTCTCGGACATTTGTTAACCAAGATCAGTTTCATATTTTATCTTTTGAAAAATGTTCATAAAGGTGATGAGTTAATCGTTTATCACTCTTTAGTTTTTATGAATGTAATTAAATTTTTGAAAAAGATAAAGAAATTCAGGTTAATTGTTGAAGTCGAAGAATTATATTCTGATGTTACAGAAAATGAAGAACAGAGAAAAAGAGAGATAGAGTATCTTCAAATTGCGGATGGATATATTTTTATTACCGAATTGTTAAGAAATGAGATAAATACGCAAAAACCTTTCGTTATCTCACACGGAACCTATAAATCAGTACCTGATTTTTCGACTCGTTTTGATGATGATAAAATTCACGTAGTATATGCAGGAACCTTCAGAAAAGCCAAGGGAGGAGCTTTTACGGCAATTCCAGTTGCTGAATATCTTGATGAAAACTATGTTCTTGAGATTTTGGGCAGTGGCTCAGAAGAGGAAATTGAGCAAGTAAAACAAGAGATAAAAGAAGTGTCAACTAAAACTAAGTGTAAGGTTAATTACGTTGGATTCAAGTCGGGCGATGATTTTAATTCTTATATTCAGAAGTGTCATGTCGGGCTCAGCACACAACAGTCGAACGCGAAGTTTAATGCGACTTCGTTCCCTTCAAAGGTGCTTATGTATATGTCCAACGGCTTGAGAGTTGTAAGCGTTCGTATTCCTGCTATTGAAACCTCAGATGTCTCAGAATACATCTATTACTACGACAATCAGAGTGCCGAAGAAATCGCAGATGTTATTAAGTCTGTGAGTTTCGAAGATAGTTATGACAGCAGAGAGATTCTCGATGATCTCAATGAGAATTTTGTAAAACAATTAAAAGCTCTTTTGCATAGGTGAAAATATGAATCGAAAAACAGGAGCCGTGCTGTCCTACATATTTATGATAATTGAAGTTTTGTCTACTCTGTTGCTTACTCCACTTATCATAAGTTCATTGGGAGATGCAGAGTACGGCGTATATAAGCTTATAGCGTCTGTGACGGGATATTTGCTTTTGCTTGATTTGGGTATGGGCAACTCCGTTGTGCGCTATGTTGCAAAGTTCAAAGAAACCAATGACCCTGACAGTAACCGTAAGTTCATTGGTGTGTGTATAATTTTTTATTCAATAATTTCTCTTGTGGTAATTGCTTTAGGCGGTTTGCTTATTGCTTTTTTTCAAGATATTTTCGCAAAAGGCTTGTCCGCGTCGGAAATTGAGCTGAGTAAAAAGCTGTTGGTTTTGACAGTGCTTAATGCCGCGGTGACACTTGGAACGTCTGTGTTCAACAACATTATTATTGCGTACTCAAGATTCACCGTTTCTAAAGGCTCTGCGATTATTCAGGTTCTTGCAAGAATAGTTCTGACAATCGTAGCGCTTGAACTTGGCTTCAAGAGCATTTCAATTGTTGCTATAAATCTCGTACTTACTGTTGCTGTAAGATTTTACTATATAATATATGTGCTTTATGTATTAAAGCTTAAACCTAAATTTAGGAATATTGATTTCAGCTTTATAAAGGAAATTGTTGCATACTCTTCGTTTATTTTGTTGCAGATGATAGCTACACAGATAAATTCTTATGCGGACCAAGTGTTACTTGGAATCTTTGTTACATCATCAGCTGTTATTATTGGTGTCTACGGTGTTGGAAGTCAGATTGTTCAGTACTTCCAGAGCATCGGTCAGGCGCTGGGCGGTGTTTTGATGCCGGGTGTTGTTAAGTTGGTTGAAAAAGGAGCAACACCAAAAGAGTTGCAGAATGAAATGGTGAGAATAGGGAGATACTCCTTTTGTTTGTTGGGAATAATATTTGCTGGCTTTGCTGTTAATGGTAAAACGTTTTTGTCGCTTTGGGTAGGTGACGGATATACTAATAGCTATTACGTAGCCTTGATATTGATGTTTGCTTATTTAATAATTCTAACCGAAAGTATCGGAACACAGATTTTGTGGGCGAAAAACAAACATCAACTCCAGTCGGTCATTAAGTGTTTTATTGTTATAGCTAATGTAGTTTTTACAATATATCTGATAAAATGGAATCCTTTGATTGGCGCAACTATTGGTACATTCATTTCTCTGATGCTAGGGGACGTATTGTGTATGAATATTGTGTTCAAAAAAGAGATAGGCATTTCATTGAAAGGATATTATTTTGGATTGATAAAAGGAATTCTACCCTGTTTAATGTTATCTTCCATCAGCGGTTATTTGCTTTTATTTTTTGACTTGCCGGCCTTTTTTTCAATAGCGTTGAATATAGTGGTTATGGTGGCTGTTTATGCTGTGACCTTATGGCTTTTTGGATTCAATAACGCCGAAAAAGAATTAGTTAAAAGCATTGTCGGTAAGCTGAAATTCACGAGAAATAAACAAAGTGATATGTAAAAAATCGTAAGTGCAAAAGGTTTGTTTTTTGCTCACAAAAATCGGGTTATGTGTTGACTAAATCTTATAATTGTGCTACATTATAACTAGTTATAATGTTATTAGTATGAGTTACTAGCGTTTTTTATAGTCTTTGTGTATATGGTGGGTGAAATAGGAGAGATTATGAAAGATCAAATGAACGATAAGAAAAGTTTTACTACAGATATTGTTGAGATTGATATTGGACGTGTTTGGAAGGCGATATGGAAAAGAATCTGGCTTATCGGTATTGTTTCTGTACTGTGTTCTGTTATTGTAGCGGTTTCAACATTTTTCCTTATAACGCCTAAGTATGAATCTTCTGCGATGTTTTATGTAAATAATAGTTCGCTGTCTGTGGGCGATACTTCATTCAGCATTACACAGGGTGATATCAGTGCGGCGAAGAGCCTTGTTGATACTTATATCACTATCCTTACATCGAGATCTTGTCTTAACGATGTTATAGATTATGCATCAGTAGATATGAGTGACGAAGATCTTAGGTCAATGATTTCAGCGGGAGCGGTAAACTCTACTGAGATTTTCGAGGTTACGGTTACAAGTACGGACCCTAAGGAAGCTAAAGAGTTAGCTAACGCTATTGCGTATATCTTACCTAAGAGAATTTCAAGTATTGTTGAAGGCACTTCTGCAAATATAGTTGACTATGCTATTGAGTCACCGTCACCATGCTCACCGAATTATGTTAACAACGCAATCATTGGTTTCATTATCGGTTTTGTGATCAGTGTGGCGATTATTATATTACGTGAGATTTTCGACGTAACAATTCGTGACGATGAGGATATCAACAGATGTTGTGAATATCCGATATTAGCGTCTGTTCCTGATATGATTAATCAGAGCCATTCCGGCGGTGAATACTACGGATATGGTAATAAAAGTTCAGGAAAACATAAGAGTTATGTATCTAAAAAGGAAGCTGTTATCGGTAAGAACATCAGCTTCGTTGCAAGCGAAGCATATAAATTGCTTAGAACAAAGCTTCAGTTCTCGTTTGTTGATGAAGTTGTTTGTCCTGTTATTGGTGTTTCTTCTGCACTCGCAGGCGAAGGTAAGAGTTTGTCATCTGTAAACCTTGCTTATTCGTTAGCTCAGCTTGATAAAAGAGTACTCCTTATCGATTGTGATATGAGACGTCCTTCGTTATCAACAAAGCTTACTATAAATAAGTCTCCGGGCCTTTCCAATTATCTTACTGGTCACGAAGACATAAGCGCAGTTGTTCAGCCTTGTTCACTTGATGAAGAAAAGAGCTTTGATGTTATTTCGTCAGGTGATAACCCTCCTAACCCTATCGAGCTTTTGAGTAGCTCAAAAATGGCAAGGGTTATTACAAAGCTGAAAGATGCGTATGATTATATTATTTTGGATTTACCGCCTGTCGGAGAAGTCAGTGACGCGATGGTTGCTGCTAAGCTTACTGATGGTATTCTCCTTGTGGTAAGACAGGATTACTGTAACAGTGTGGCTCTCTCGTCAGCAGTTTCTCAGTTCGAGTTTATCGAGGGTCGCATTTTAGGTGTTGTCCTCAACTGTGTAGGTGAGAGTTCAGGAAAATATTCCCGTTACGGTAAGGGATATTACTCAAAATACTCTAAGTACAGTAAGTCTTATGCCAATGCTTATGCTAAAGCAAGCAAAAAGGCTAATGAAAATAGTAAACAGTATAATCGTAGATAAAAATTGATTATATTCATATAAAAATATTAATGGAGATGGTTTAAATGAAAAGATTGCTCGCAATCGTACTTTCAATTGTTATGGTGTTGACATTAACTGTATCGGTTTCTGCTGCTGAGTTTGTACCAAGTATCACAAATAAAGGCGCTCCACAGCTTGTTGTTATCGATATTGTTGATGGTAAAGAGGTTGTAGGTTATATCACTGACGCTGATGGCAATCAGCTTTCTACTGAGTACCTCGATTGTCTTATTATTTCATCTATCACAGAAGCACTCAATGGCGAGAAGCTTCCTGAGGGTGTTAAAGAACAGCTTTTAAAGGTATACGATGAGTTTGTGAATGGCGCTAAGCTTTCTGAGGTTTGTCCTGATCTTATCGAAATAGTTAAAGATAAGTGGAGTAAAGATAAGACTCCTGATGATCTCGTAATCAAGGATCTCTTCGATGTTACAGACTACTGTGAGGATATTCCTACACACTTAAAAGATGGTACAGTTCTTGACCTTACTTTCGACTTAGGTATTGGAAGCGGTACTTTTATCACAGCTATGGTATATGTTGATGGCAAATGGGTTCCTGTAAAGGATTGTATCAACAATGGCGACGGTACTGTAACTGTAAAGTTTACCGAGATTTGCCCAGTAGCTTTCTTAGTACCTGGTAGCGGTCAGAACATGGACGTTGTTTCCCCAATCACTGCTGATACATCAAGTATCTTCGCTTGGGGAGCTGTGATGTTAGTTTCTCTTGCTGCTATTATTGCATTAGTTATCTATCGTCGTAAAGTCAACGGCTAAGCTATGACTAAGGGTAAGAAAAAAGCTCCGCTTTTAACAACAGTATTGATAGTTATTCTTGCTGTTGTAGTAGCGTTTTCGGGCTTTAAGATTTACGAAGCCTTTAAGAAGCCACAGGTTCAGGAAAATTCAAACCATACGTCAAAGACAGTTACTGTAGACGGGGTGGATTATTTCCCGCGTCAGGATATTACTGTGCTTATGCTTATGGGTATTGATGAGCGTGGCGAGGTTAAAAAATCTGAGTCATACAACAACACCGGTGAGAACGATATGGTTGCACTTGCTGTGTTTGATGAGCAGGATAAGACCTATAGCGTACTCTCCTTGAATCGTGACACAATGATGGATGTGTATACATTAGGTGTTGCGGGTCAGCCTGCGGGTACTATTTTCGGTCAGCTTGCCCTTGCGCACACTTATGGTACAGGTATGGAAGACAGTTGCGAAAATACTGTTCGCACAGTATCAGACTTTTTATCAGGTCTTACAGTAGATTATTACCTGTCAATGAATATGGACGCTATCGCGATTCTGAATGATGCTGTTGGTGGAGTTACTGTTAATGTTGTAGATGATTTTTCTAAAGTTGACAGTACCATTCCTATGGGTGAAGTTACTTTGAATGGTGAACAGGCACTGTCGTTTGTGCAAACCCGTAAGGACGTTTCAGACCAGATGAACATTTCCAGAATGGAACGTCAGACAGAATATATGGAGAGTTTCGTTTCTGCTTTTAACACTAAGGTAAAAGAGAGCGACACGTTTGTTCTTGAAACCTATGAAAAGATTTCTCCATATATTGTATCGGACTGTTCAGTTAACTCTATGAGCGCGATGCTTAATCGTTATGCAGATTATACCTTGCGTGAAGTTGTCACTCCTGTGGGCGAAAATGTTCTGACTGAAGAGTATGTGGAATTTTACGTAGATGAAACTGAACTTCAAAAATTAATACTTAAGATGTTTTATACTGAAAAATAATAATTGAGGCTGTCTCACAAATAAGTGAGACAGCCTCGTTTTTTATTGCATTATAAGAGGAAATAAAATGCCGTAAAAATTATTTAGTTTTTATAATCGCATCAAAGCCTGACTTTTTCAGCTTTTCAATTAAGGCTGTTGCGTTAGCTTTGTTCGAAAATGCCCCTACCTGCACATAGTAGAGTGTTTTTTTATCTGTAGTTGGGGGCGTTACAGGTTTTGTCTGCGCAGTGTCGGTACTGGCTTTTTTTGCGATATAATTCACACCGAAGTAGTTGCACATACCTTTCGCTATCGCTTCACCGATGTTTTCTATATTGTTTCTGATCCAGTCGGAACCTGTTTTTGTATCGTGAAACTCGACTTCAAGATATAGCGACATTGCGTTTGGTGTGTTAAGCTCGTACAAATCAGTTCTGTATCTGAGTGTATAGTCTTTTCCGGGAGAGATTTTTCCTACTGCATCTAGCAGGCATTTCCCGGCTTTGTTATGCTCTGTCGAGCTTTTATAGAGCATAACCAGTGTACCACCTGTGGTTTTTCCATCGAAGGCGTTTGTGTGGATTGGCATGTGAATATCCGCATTAAAAGCGTCTGATTCTTTGCAACGATTCTGCATAGTGTCACCGCTTTTGCCGAGTTTCACTGAAAAACCACATCTTTTAAGCGCACTTTCTGCTGCTACTGCGATTTTATCGCACTGAGACATTTCATTTGTTGAGCCTGAAGCATATTTGTTAGCACTTTGGTTAGATGGCGATAGATAAATTTTGTAAGCCAATTTCATTCTCCTTTCGGTTTTTCATAGGTGAGGGCATTACTGCTGTCGAAAAAACCCTTCGTAGTAGGGTCAACAATAGCATTATACACCGATGTTATCGTAGCTACGATAATAACAGGGTTTTTCACAGCTTCGAGCAATGCGTCTGATAACGCTTTCCACGTTGTTATATCCTGAGCTTGTAATCCAAGCTCAGCGAGTATGGTTAGCACTATAGTTGAGAGAATCCCCACCCAGAACATAGGGTTTTTCAGCCGTACTTTAAGGTTAATTTTCATAGTAGAATCTCCTTTACAAAAAGAATAGTATAGCCGCAATAATCGCACCGCCGATAGTAGCCCCTATAGCATTATATACGCCATGTTTCACCGTGTTCCAGCTGTTAAGAGGTAATTCCTCAAGACGTTGAAGTCGTTCGCTCTGGCTTCTTTGCTCGTCCACCATGTGTTCCATATTAGTCGCCATAATGCCTACGTTTTTAACAAGCTCTTGCATATCTTTTGTTGCGTTTTCTACCGTTAACAGGCGATTGTTAAGGCGTTTGTGTTCATCTTCCATACGTTTAACATATTCATTGTGTTCGGCACGGGTTATGTAATTATCCATAATTTCACCCCTTACCGCAAGCGACAATGTTAGTATTATCTGTGTAGGTATCAGCATCGACAATTTGGATAGGTTTATCAACCTTAAAAACACCAGTTGGGGCAAACTCGTTTTTATTGAAATCTATGCCGTTGTACACTATACAGTCTTCATACACATCAACTAAATAACCCATACTCGAGTTGTTGTCAGGCACTCTCTTGTACGTACCATCTTCGTTCTGCACAACATCGTGTGATGCACCGACAGATGGGATATGAATGGAAGAAAATCCGTTTTTGTCTGTGTAGTTCGTGCTTTTATCAAGCTCTTGGTATTTGAATTTGATGTGGGAATGACCGTGATATAAAATCGTATTTTTGTAGTGATTTAGTAAGCTTTCAACGTTATCTGCATATTGCCCGAAATAAGCGGTATACACGTTTTTTGTGTTTCCACTGTCTGATGGAGGGAATACATGTACAAAGATGTGACATCTTATATTGCGATTAGCTTCTAAAGTTTCATACAACCATTGTAATTCTTCGAGGTTTATCGTCTGATATGAATTAGGTTGACCGATGAATACGAATAATTCATCATTGTGTTTTACTGTATAATATAAGCTGTGACCTGTATATTCATGTAGCTCAGTTAAGTTTTCTGTGATAACCTTGTTGTAGTTTTCGTGGTTTCCGCATATACCGTAAAGGGGCAAGTTCGGGTGCAGTTCGCAAATATGCTTGTACTCTTCAAACTGACCAGTATATATTTCAGTATCTGTGCTGTTGTACCAAAAGCCGATATTCGTCATATCTCCTGCGTGACAACAAAAGACACAGCCCTGCTCTTCAAAATACGAAAGGGCATTGTCAAGGTGAGTTGATGTAGCTGTTTTTTCTGCTGTAACGTGTAAGTCAGAGATTAAACCGAATGAAAACAGCTTTTCTTTTTTTACAGGAGTGAGTGTTCCAAGCGATATAGGAAACATCCTATTTCCGTTTTCATCATACACGCCTATTTTAGTTGAACCTTTTGGAGCAATATTCTCAGGTATAAATCCTTTATATTGGTAACTCATATTGTCACCTCTTAAGCGATTTCTTCATTTTTTGTAATGATTACATCGTTAGCAGTATTGGTTAAAGTACCTGACAAACGTGTGTAAACGATGGTGTCTGATTTAGCTGTACAAATCAAGTCTGTATCTGTTAATGTGTAATCACTCTCGATATAACCATTAGTTGCTACATCTGCAACTACACCAACACCGTTTGGTAGTGGATTTTTCTCGGCATCATATAAGCAAAGACGCTCCACTTTAAAGTTTTTGACCCTAAGCACATCTCTTGAAGTAAGTGTAAAGAAGTTTGTAACTGTGTATCCATCTCGGGTGGAAACAGTTCCGTCACTTCCTACTCTTGCGTTATTACACCAAATTGTAAAATCTGTCGTATTGTCCGCGTTTGGTTGAGCAAGGTTAGTGTAAGCAGGCTTTTCGGTATCGTCATCAGTTAATGTCAGTTCACCGATATCAATAGTCGTACCATCTTCAAGCTCATATTTAATGTTGTATATACCATTTGAGAGATTGCCTGTGACGATAATGTTGTTTTCTTCATCAACATAGCCTGACACAGGATTACCGCCAAAGCTTTCGATAACCGCTTGAACGATGTCTGCTTTGTCGCTTTCTGTGAAATAGTCGATGCCTACAACAGGAGTCTTGCCATCTGTACCATTCTTGATAATAGCTTGTTGTGTTTTCTCTTCGGTTTCAATGGTGATTTTATATCCGCCAGTTACTTCCGTTAAAGTTACTATTGGCGTTTCTCCGTCTTGACCATTAGCACCAGCTTTTCCTGCTTCTCCCTGTGGACCTTGCGGACCGATAGGACCTGTTTCGCCAGCAGGACCTTGTTCACCTTTGCTACCATTTCTGACGATGAATGACGTTGTTGTTCCGTCTGTCAAGACAACTTCTAAAGTATTAACACCTTCGTCATACGATGACTGCGATCCCTGTGTTATTGATTTTATACCGACGGTATCGTTTCCGTTTGTATCTTCATTACCAGACAGTTTTATCCAGTTATAACCAGAGAGCGTTCTGCCAATACAGAAATACAAGTCGTTTTCTGTGGTATCAACCCAGAAACGACTTTCATCGCCATCGAAGGATTCTGGTGGTTTACTCTTGTATGTTGGTGGAAATATACCAAGCGACTCACAAAGCTCATCATTCAGGATATCTTCCGAAAGAGATAATCCTGCGATACTTCTGGATTTGGGTACCAAATCAAAAGAATTAGCTGCTATTTTTTCCCTAATCTCGTTGAGTGCTTTTTCATATTCAAGGAATTCTGCATTGTTTTTTTCTGAGTAATCTTCGGAAAACTCAGCAGAATCGTTAACAAAGAAATAATTATGAGTAGTGTGCATTATCTCGTATTCGTTTTTGAAAGCTTTTACCTGTGCTTTTACCAGTCCGCTTTTGAAAATATGGTCTGTGGAAATAGTCCAATTAAGAATTGTCGAGCTGTTTTCTACCTTGCTGTCGAGTACAAGGTGGTTGGTTATCTCATTTCCTCTTTCATCTTTTCCAAAAGAAAGAAATAACCTGTAAGTACAGTTTTCGTCAGTTTCATTTTCGACTATAAACTGTTTTACTGTGTGGAGATTGTCACCGATATGCCCAATAAACATATCTTCTCTATCGATGAACAATATTCCGTTTTTTATAACAATCAAAATTACACCTCCCACTTATAGCGAAAAAATGGAAAAAATTGCATAAGAATACGCAATTTTCTGCAAAAAATATTTTTTAAGCTAGAGCAAAACAAAAAAGGTTGCCTCTTTCATATGAGACAACCTTTTAGTGTTTATGTTAGTTTTAAATTTTAAATAATGATTTGATGTTTTTGATATCTTCTTTTATTTGAGATTTTAATGAGTCGATATTATCAAATTCTTTTTCTGCTCTGATGAAATGCAACAGCTCAGTAACGGCATATTTGCCGTACAGCTCAGCACCTGTGTAATTGAGTAGATGGGTTTCGCATAAAGGCACAGTTTTTCCGACGGTAGGGTGAATCCCTATGTTAGTAGCTCCGAGATAAGTATTATTATCAACAGTAACTTTCGTTGCATATACTCCGAATTTCGGAAGAACTAAAGAATCGGTTAGCGATTGATTGATAGTGGGAGAATTAAGTTTCGTGCCGATATGATTGCCACTATGAATCTCGGATTTTATGGAAAAATTATAACCGAGCATTGAGTTTGCGGATTTGATATCACCGTTTTGAATACAATTACGAATACGGGTGGAGGATATCGCCTCGTTTTCGAACATAACAGGATCACAGATGTGAACATTAACCGAGCTCGATTCGCACAGAAGCTTTAAATCATCAGAAGTAGCAGTGCCACCTTTTGCAAAATGGTAGTTGAATCCTGTTGTGATAGTTTTAGCGCCGATTTTATCGAGGATAATATCACATACAAAACTTTCGGCAGTAAGGTTTTTGACCTCGTTGAAATCAACGCAGAAAACTATATCTACACCCAGAGATTTTAAAAGTTCGAATTTTTCCTCATTTGTAGTAAGAAGCGGTTTTGTGGTATCAGACAGCATATTATAAGGACTGTTTTTGAAAGTAAAAACCGCAAGCTTTTCGTCGCTTTTTTTGTTAGTCTTGCAAGTATTAATCACAGCTTGATGGCCTTTATGCACTCCATCGAAAAATCCGAGTGCAACGGCTGTGTTGTATTCAGTTTTTTTGATGGTGTTAAAAATCTGCATAGTAGCCCCCTTTTCTAACATACATTAGATTATAAATCAAAAGAGTATTTATTGCAAGGAGTTGGGTGTATTTGTATAGTGGCGAGTGTGATGTTAAAAAGTGCGAAAAGATTGAAAAGCATTTGCTAGAAAAGTATAGGTTTGTAAGACGATTCGTAATTGGTCGCACGTATCTTAAGCGCAGAATAATTGCGTACTCTATAGGTAAAGGAGGGGTTTTATGCTGTGGGGCGTTTCACGGTGCAGAGAGAATTACCGCTATGATGTTGTATAAATTTTTAGATGAAGTTTGCGGATATATGGAAAAAGATGAGCAGTTTTTACGCATAGTTATACAAACAGGGTTAACAGTTATTCCGATGGTTAATCCCGACGGGGTGGAGATAGGCGCTAACGGTGTACATACTGCGGGAGAAGGCTCGGAGTTTGTCAGCGAGTGTTTGCTGAAAGCTAAGTTGCCCCATAAAAAGTGGCAAGCAAATGCCAGAGGAGTTGACATTAATCATAATTTCAACGCAGGTTTTGGTAAAGTAAAAGAAAATGAAAGAAAAATGGGGATTTATAGTCCGTCACCCACGCGCTATGGCGGAGAATTTCCCGAAAGTGAGAGAGAAACTGCATCTTTGTGTGAGCTATGTAGGGAGAATGAATATAAACTTGCAGTTGCATTACACAGTCAGGGCAGAGAGATATACTATGACTATGGTGGAAATACTCCAAAAGAGAGTTTGCAGATAGCTAAAAATATGGCTCAACTCTCCGGTTATAAAGTGTCCTATCCAATGGGAATAGCTGTTGGTGGCGGGTTTAAGGACTGGTTTATTGAAGAATTTTCTCGTCCCGCATTTACTATCGAAATCGGAGAGGGAGAGAATCCGCTTTCGCCCGATATATTTGATATCGAGTATCCGCTTGTTTCAAAAATGCTTAATTATCTCTTGGAATATGCAATAAAAAACAGCGATGAGTAAAATCATCGCTGTTTTATCCTGTATCAATTAATCAAGAAGATTTGCTAATAAAAGTTGAATGTATGTTGCGTCCATTACAGAAACACTCCCGTCCTGATCGATATCAGCAACAGATAATTGTGATGAATCCACTGTGATAGTACCTGCTAGAAAACACTGAATAATAGTTGAGTCAATGACTGTCAGTGCTAAGTCGCTATCGATGTCTCCCAAAATAAATACAGGTTCTGTAGGAGTAGTTGGAGATATTTCGGTAGATTCCTGTGTCGGTATTTCGGAAGGAAGAGTAGGAGTTGTGGATTCCAAAGTAGGAAGAATGGTTTCTACTTCTGTTGGTTTTTCGGTTTCTGTATCAGTTGGGATTTCATTCGGAATATCAGTAGGCTTTTCGGTAGGTTTTGGAGCATTTTCATCACCCCATACTGCGTATAAAACAATGGTGCAACTTAAGTTGTTGATTTCTGATGTAAGGTCTGTAGGGATAACAGTAGAATCGTTCTGGTCAAAGTAAGTTGTGCCGTCAGGTGTGGTTGACCATCCTAAGAATACATAGCCTGGCTTTGACAAACCGAAAGTAGTATAGTTAAATAAACCGTTTGGTTTTGGTTCATCGTATGTCCAGGACTGGGCAAAGCCGATGCCATCTTGTTTTGTACAAATAAGGTCATTGTTTAAAATGTATGTATTTGAACTGATGTCAGCAGAGTTTGCGTTATAGCATACGTTCAGAGTATTGGCTGTCCACGTTGGATAGAAAGTTATAGTATCGTTGGTTTTGCCGCCACGAATCCATGACGCAGACAATGCGGAGGAATATCCGTCCATATAAGTATGTTTTACGTAATTGTTTGAAACAATTTCACTTTCGTTTTTCCAGCCTGCACCGAAGATATGCCATGTTTCATCGGAGCATCTGTATGATGTCCATTTTTCAAAAGTGTGGCCTTGTTTTGTGAAGGTATTAGGAGCTAAAGTGAACTTTTCCTGATATCCTGCAACAGAGCTTTCCATAAGCTGTGCAGGGTCTTCACAAGCATAGTTTATAGTACAGGTGATAGCAGAAACAGGAATCCATTCGGAGGAATAACTATTGTTTTCAGCTTTTCTGAGAATCTGAATTGCAGCAGAGTTGTGTCCTATTACGTGAAAAGTCTCTTCTGTTTCAATCGTAGCTACAGATGTGCTTAAAGTGCTGTCAGAGTATGTAGGAATTTGCTCGCTTGCAGAAATTGTGAACACTTTATAGTCAGCAGGAAAAAATGCAGACGATTTTACGTAGCCTGTGACTTTTGCACCCGTATTTAGTGTGTAGCTGACCTTGCACCAACCGTTAGTGTATATTTCCGAGATTGTGCAGATGTTTTTGCTTGTTATGATATTCTTGGTAGCATTGCCTTCAGGGTAGCTATAAACGGTTACTTTGCCTGTGTTTTCTGTTCTGGCGGTAATAGGAACAGGATAAGCAGTGGATTTGATGAGTTTAATATTATTCTGATATTTTGGTACACCAAAATAGTGAGTGCTTATTTTTCTGCGGATAGAAACAACGCTGGTTCCATCATTGCTACCGTTTGTGTTGGAATTGCCTTCTATAGTGTAGAAATATTCACCGTCTGTGTAGTAAACGATACCAACGTGTGACCAGCTTTTTGTGAAGAAAAGGTCACCGGCTTTTGGTGTATAGGTATTCCCGTCATAATAAGGTACGTTAAAATAATAAGGGTTGGCTGAAGCAACCGCAGATTTATTCAGAATGCTTTCAGGAATACCTGCTTGTCTTGCACACCAGGTAACAAACATTGCACACCATGGTTGGTTAGGAAGACCGTACCAGGTTCCGTATTTTGTGTCGTTATTAGGTCCTTCTTTGTAGCCTATCTGAGTTTCGGCTACCCCTACAATATCGAGTCGTTGGCAACCTGTGTTAATGTAAGTGTTCTCGTACGCAGCACCGTTTGTGATGATAGACCCGAAGGGGAGAATAGACAGCATTATTATCAGAGCTAAGGCTATACTGATGATACGCTTATAAGTTTTCATAGTGCCTCCTGAAGGTTAATATCAACAATACAAAAGCCTGTATCGTATGATACAGGCTCTTATTGTATTTTAGTTAGATTTGTTACTCATCGAAGTCATCGAAACTTTGGAGCTTATCTTTCAAACTATTGAAAAAGTCGTTATGGTCCTCAAGTACAGGTTTGAAAGATGGCTTAACTTTTGTGTCTTCGCCAGTTTCTTCTTCAGCTTCAGTGCCAATATTGACATGCTTGGCGGTTTTTTGGTTGCCTGAGAAAATCTCTTCCATCTCAACATCGCTGTCATTAGCAGGAACAAGCTTTTTAGCGGTTTCGTTATCAACAGGAGTGAAAACCTTTGTTGCTCCGCTTGAAGCTTCGTCAGTTTCGGCTAACTCTTCAGTTTCTGCTTCATTTTCTACTGTTTCCTCGCCGTCCTCAAATGGTGAATCAGCAGGGTCAGTAGGCTGTGGCTCGTAGTCTTCGAGTTCATCAGGCTCAACAGCGCCGAAGTAAATCTGATACCATACTAAGAACACGTAAATTGTCCAGATTTTACGGGAATTGTCCTCTTTTTCGATGAAATGCTCATCGAGATAGTCAACCAGAATATCTGTGTTAAAGAACTTCTGAGCAGTTGGAGAAGTGAACATATCCTTAACTATTCCATAGTAATGCTCATCTCTGAGCCATACTCTTGTAGGTACAGGGAAACCAAGCTTTGGTTTCTCGGCTGTAGCCTGTGGAAGATGACGAAGTGCTGCCTGACGCATAGCGTATTTAGTGTTGTACTTGTTAACTCTAAGGTCAGTTGGAATAGTAGATGCAACCTTAAATACTTCCTTGTCAAGGAAAGGAACTCTCAGCTCAAGAGAGTTCGCCATACTCATACGGTCAGCCTTTAAGAGTATGTCGCCTACCATCCACATATTGATGTCGAGGTACTGCATCTTAGTAACATCATCATAACGTCTTGCACGAGTGTAGTGACGTCTTACGAGCTTTGTTGGGTCAGTAGCAAGTTCAGAGTTTTTGAGGATAGTTTTCTTTTCCTTTTTATCATACATATAAGCATTACCGATAAAGCGTTTCTCAAGTGGATGAGTAGCGCGGATAAGGTAATCTCTGCCCTTGATATCTGGGAGCTTTTTACATACGGCGCAGATAGCTTTACGGATACAGTAAGGAACGATTTTTTGGTACAAGTTGAAAACTCGTGGGTCGTTGTAGCAGGTGTAACCGCCGAATAATTCGTCAGCACCCTCACCAGAGAGTACAACCTTAACGTACTCGCTCGCAAGTTTAGCTACAAAGTAAAGAGCAATACAGCTTGGGTCAGCTAAAGGCTGGTCCATGTGGTACTGAACCTTAGGAACAGCAGCCCAGAATTCTTCACTTGAAATGAGCTTTGTGTGGTGTTCAACACCGAGTTCCTTTGAAAGATTTTCAGCCCAGCTGATTTCGTTATATCTCTCACCAAAGTCAAAGCCAACAGTGAAAGTTTTCTGGTCTTTGAAGTATGTTGAAACGTAGCTACTATCAACGCCTGAAGAAAGGAAGCAACCAACTTCAACATCAGCGATTTTGTGAGCGTTGACAGAGTTTTCAAAAACAGCTTCAATCTTGTCGATAGCCTCGTCCTCAGTCATTTCAGGGTCGGGCTTGAACTTAGCTTCGAAGTAACGCTGTGTTTCAACAACACCATCTCTAAACCACATAAAATGACCAGGGAGCAAGCAGTAAACACCCTTGAAGAAAGTGAGAGGTTGTGGGCAGTACTGGAAAGAAAGATAGTGGTCG
>JAFTYK010000009.1 GCA_017464765.1 Ruminococcus sp. | reverse complement strand
TTATATACTTCGTATTTATATCTCCAAAATGACATCACTCTTACTCGTAAAGTGAACCACAATAACTTCATCAGCATTAACTGTAACCTCATCTACTGTTGTATGCCATAAAGTTGGAGTAATTTTGAGGTTGAGCCAAAATAAAAAACAAGCGTTGCAGTTTGAAGGAGTGAATCGATACTCTCCCACAGCTACAACGCTTTTTTGTTGTGATTTTTTATGTGATTTTATAATATAGTCGGAACAATACCCAAACCTACGCTCATTATAGGGGTATCGTTAAACGGCTGTTTTATATCCACAAAATGAATTTATCTAACATCAAATTTGTAGATGATGGCACGATACATCAGAACGAGCCCTGCACTAAGCAAAGCACCGCCAACAATATCAGTAAACCAATGCACGCCCGAAATAAGTCTGCCGATTACCATAAAAATAATAAATATAGTAATTGCAGTAGCGACCCATCGTTTAAAAACTTCGTTTTTGATGCGAGAATTAAACTGCATTATAGCAGTTGGCATAACACACATTATGAGCATTGTTGTTGATGATGGATAAGAGGCTTCCAGATATCCGTTAATGAGTATTGGTCTGTAATTTACAACAAGCATTTCAAATAGCACATATACCGCCATAGTGGCAATATAGAAACCACCAAGAATAAGGATATTGTAATCCACTTTCAAGAGGTGTTTTCTCTTAATCCATTGAATAAGTCCGAGAGTGCTAAACCCCATCACGAAAACGAGTGGCACCAGACTCAACCAATCCGTGATAGTATACAGGGACATATGCACACCTGTAAGGTTATGAACGAACCGGTTAATCGTTGCAAATCCAACAGATGACTCTTGCGGTCCGATTGCTTGCACATCAATAAAACGAACTGCTATCGTCCACATCACAAATGCAATAAGCATACATATTGCAAAGCAGAAGTTTTTCTGGTTTACTTTTTTCATTTGTTCAACATACCTTTTTGTATTTGGCTCTCGCCTAAAAACAGTTTAAGAGAGGGTATGAACAAACACAAGAAAAGGGGCATCACAACGATGATACTCTTCGTATCATTTCCATTTTACGAGCATCAACACCTTTATTATTAAGAAGATGAACAAAAATGCTGCTGCATACGGTTGCGAACTAATGATAAAAAGGAGTGCTCCAGCTGCATTTAATGCTAACGATATTTTACTTTTATTCTTCACCCAAAATGCTTGATAGCAATTTTGCAGAGCAAGGGTTAAAATTCCAGATACTATAATTCCAATTACAACAACAAAATATGCTGTCCTCAAATATGGTGCAATTTCGGTAAGGGATAAAAGAGACACTTCCTGTATAATCGCATCTAACTTCTGCCCAAAGAAAGGCAGAAAGAAAAACATTGCAATACTGCAATCGAGCAATCCAAATACCAAGTCAAAAAAATGCTTTTGTTTTTGCTTAGTATCTTCTTCTGCTATGGTCAGTAATTCATCACCAGACAGCAGTTCGTCAATTGTTACTCCAAAAAAATTTGAGATTGCTTTCAAAGAATCTATATTTGGATATCCTCTGCCTGACTCCCATTTTGAAACAGCAGTTCTGGACACAAAAAGAGCCTCTGCAAGTTCTTCCTGGGTAAGTCTTTTTTGCTTTCGGAGTTCCTGTAATTTTTCGTAAAATTCCATAATATCTGCTCTTTCCTAAAATAACCACTATATGTTAAGTTCTAGTTTATCGAGTTGATTATAGCACAACAAATAAAATGATATCAATATAAACTTAATATCTTTTACACCTCCACCTCACTGCCATTCTTAAAGTAAAATACAACACTTCCGTCAGCGTTGACTATGACTTTATCTACTGTTGTGTGCCATAAGGTCGGGGTCCATTTAAGGTTGAGGATGTCGAGTTCTTCCAGGGTGAAGAGGAAGGCGCTAAGCTTATCTGCCTGATATAGTCTGCGTTCTCGTTTTGCTCAACACATCAATGATGATGGTGATGATGGGTGTGGGAGTGAGTGTGGCTGTGTTCGACTTTACACTCGAGTTCTTTACAATTTTCAGTTGATTTTTCGAACTCTAGAGTGGAGTGTGATATACCAAGGTGTGATAGCTCCTCCTTCACCATATTCTTCACTTTCTCGCTATCATTGTCGCTTACTATATGCATCGTAGCAAAAACCGTATTTCCGTCACTGCTCCACAGGTGGATATGGTGAACATCTATAACTTCGTCAAGCTCTCTAAGATGATGCTTCACTTCTTCAACGCTAATGTTATGAGGTGTTTTTACTAAAAATAAATCAAGAACTTCTTTGAGGGATTTTAAAGCGTTTATGATGATAAACACAGCCACACCGATTGACATTATCGGGTCGATGTACGAAAAATCCGTGAACTTCATCACTATAGCACCCAATAGGACTACTACCCAGCCTAGCACGTCCTCAAGCATGTGGAGATTAACAGCTTTCTGGTTTAGTGAATCGCCCTCGCGGGTGAAATATGCAGCTAAGAAATTCACCAAAACACCGATTACAGCGAATATAATCATTCCACCATAATTGATTTCTGTTGGATTGAGAAATTTATTAATTGATGCAATGATAACACCGACAGAACCAAACAGCAGAATCATCGTTGTAATAAAAGAACCGAGTACCGAGAAACGGGCATAGCCGTATGTATAGATGCTGTCAGGCTGACGCTTGCTTTTCTTTTCCAAGAAGTATGATAAACCGATGCTAAGCGCATCGCCGATATCGTGTAAAGAATCGGAAAGTATCGCGACACTTCCCGTGAAAATTCCACCAATAAATTCAAAAATCGAGAACGATAAGTTCAGCAAAAATGCTACCAAAATATTTTTTTCTGTTTTCATAAATCCTCCATTGACTTACCTGAAAATTTTATGTACAATATATTCATTAATGAACACTTTGTTCAATATTATTCTAGCTACATCATTCGGTTTTTACAACATACGATTTAAGATAGGTGTTCGTTACTGAACAAATCCAGGAAATTGTACGGTGAAATTATGGACAGACGACAAAAGAAAACACGAGAAGCAATATTTTCTGCCTTTACACAGCTATTATCCGAAAAGAATATCAGCTCAATTACGGTATCAGATATAATAGAGCGAGCTGACATCGGACGCGCGACCTTTTATGCTCATTTTGAGACTAAAGACTTTCTGCTCAAAGAGTTGTGCGAGGAGCTTTTCTGTCACATTTTCGACTCTACTCTCGACACACCGAGTTCACATAACCACATCTTCGAATGCGACGCTCACGATGAGCTTTTTCTTCACATTCTCAAGCACGTAAAAAACAACGATAACCAGATACTGAAACTATTGTCGTGCCAGAACAACGAGCTATTTTTGAACTACTTCAAAAATGGGTTGGTAAAGCTCATAGAAAGTCAACTTAACACTTTTGAAAACGAAAAATCTAAAGAATTGCCGAAAGATTTTTACACAAACTTTATCGCTTCAACCTTTGTGCAAACGGTGAAATGGTGGATAGACCACGAGCTTAACGAGTCTCCCGAAGAAATTAATGAATACTTTTTAAAACTGATATAAAAAACAGACCTGTTTTTAGCAGGTCTGTTTTTTAGTCTTCTTTTATGTAGCTTATGTACTGGCAGTCGCTTTCCATACTACGCTTGCACATCGCAGAGTACACCTTTTCGTGAAGGTTTACTGTCTTTTCTTTTATAGTCTCGCCCTGAGGATAAAACGGGCCGTCGAGATAAACCGTCGTTTTCGGCTTTTTGCAAAACTTTGACTTTTTATACGTCACAGTCATAGCCACTGCAGGGACGTCAAATTTCACGGGGAATTTGAACGAAGTAGACGGAAAAGGACGAATAAAACTGCAGTACTCCCACACATGAGCTTCGGGGTAAATAACAATCGGATGGTTTTTCTTAAGTCTTTCTTCCATCGCTTTTGATAGCTCTTTAAAGCCCTTTAGAGAATCAACTATCGGGAGTGCGCCTAAATAGGGCAGAATTTTTCCAATAACAGGAATAGAGAAATTTGCTGTACTCACAACAGTAAAAATTCTTCTTGGAAGCACACAAAGCGCAGGAATAAAAACATCACCCAAAGGTTGAGTATGATTTCCATAGATAAAATATCTACCCTTTAAGCCTCTTAGGTTTTTTCTTCCTTTAACTCTCATATGAAGAATAAGCGGACAGTAAAAAAGTGAAAAGACAATCGCTAAAAAATAAATTATCCCAGACTTTAGTTTTGAGAAAAAGTCTGTTCTCAAAAAAACGTAATCTTCAGGCAAACGGTAGTCCTGATTTGGTGCTACATCGAAATCGTCAGTAAAGCTCCCATAACGTCTTACTCTTTCTTTTTTCATAGACTACCCTTCCAACCTGCGATATCTGTTGGTTCAAAATCGTAGCTTAGCTTTTTATTATATACTTTTTCGTAGCACTCTTTCTTGAGATTATAGTCAAGCTCTGAAAGATACTCGGTATTCTCCTTAGGAGTTTTGTTTTCATCAGGGTAAAGAACGTCTAAAACATGGAGAACATACTTAACTTTTTTAAACTCATAGGTGTCATCTTCATTCAAGTCTACCATCTCAACAAAACAAGAGATAATCGGAACATTAAGTTTAGCACAGTAAAAATACGCTCCGTTTTTTGGCGGACGAGGTTTTCGGTAGTTAAACCACATTTCCTGTTCAGGATAAAGTAACACCATCTGCTTTTTATCGACAAGCTTTTCTTTTAGTACCGATAAAAAGTCACGTGCGAGGTATCTCGGCTCGGTCGAAATCGGAATAGTATCCGCGTAATTCATTAAAAAACCGATTGGACCTTTCATCGCAAAATTCGATGTCTGGCTGATGATACCTAACTTACTACGTTTAAGGTTATTAGTCAGATGTCTTATCACCGTATTTTCAAATGGACTGAAATGGTTGCTCGTAATCAGCGCTCCGCCGATGTCATTAGGTATTTTCTCAAGGCCAATAATCTTCGTATCTTTGTTAATTAGTTTAGTCGCGATTTTTGCGAGAGTCACAGCGAAATATGACTTCACCCTATAGATTATGTCTGTTCGATTTTCCATAAAAGACTGGGTAATTGCTCGGCTTTCTTCAGCCGTTAATACAGGGTCATTAAGCTCAACCTTTTTATGAAACTCACCGTTTTGCGCAAAAGTTTTAATATTTTCAATAACGGCTACGCGGTTATCTCCTAAAATCATAATCTGATTTCCACTCCGTTCTCAATCATCTTCCTAAATGTTACATCATTCTTTGGTATCTCCATACCTCTGTTGACTAAAAGCTCAAGACATTCTTTGTCTGATTGCTGTTTGTCAGCAGTGTAACTTTCCTTATGAGCTTTTATTGTGTCGATATAGCCACTGTCTTCTGCGTAGTGCCAGAAAACATCACCATATTGAATATCGTCATAACACCAAGGCTTTGAGAAAAGGTTATAGTGAATGATACCTGTATCATTAAGCTTTTCGCGGTTATCGTTAGGCATAGTATCCCAACGCTCATCAAGGTAGTATATCTTGCCGTTACAAATAGCGTTTAAATAGTCCTGATCAGGAGCGATACAGTCAAAATGATACTCATTAAGAAGCTTAAGAAAATGACCCTCAAAATCGCACTCACGCATTTTCTTTAAATTCATAAGCAATACACCTGAGTTTATGTACTCACTCTTGTCAACGCCAACAGCATTTTCGGTATATGCTACGAGCGGTGGAACGTCAGCAATTGACAAATCGTTGCAAGCACCGATAAAATTATCACCGATTTCAATATCAAAAAGCTTTGCGATATCGTCGGTGAAAACTACGTCACTGTCAACGTATACACCCTTGTCATACTGCGGAAACATAGCAGGAATGAAAAGTCTGAAGTAAATTGTCAGCGTAAAATAATCACATCTGAGGCGGTTGCTCATTCTGTCGTCGAGTGACTCAAAATTCGCTCTCATTTTAGAAAGCTCGATTTTAAAATTTTCTTTTTCGAGAGCTTTCAGCTTTTTAATATTCTCATCGCTAAGCTCTTCGTAAAGCACTATTGCTTTGTACTCTCTGTTTTCGCTGATATTCTTTACAGCAGAGTTGAGAGCAACCGCAAGATACGGAGCGTAGTTGTCATCAATTGTGAAAAAAATCGGGATTTCTCTATTCAATTTCGTATACCTCTTTTACTAAATCTAAAATGTAATCAAACTCGTGTATTTTGAGTTCATTGTGAAGCTTTTCTACTTCCCACGGTTTAATCGTAACCGCGTGAAAATACGGAAGAAAACGAAAAAACGTTGTGAAGTGTTTGAACACAGTGTCGCCTTTTATAGAACCCTGCTCGTTATATTTTCTTGGCACTTTTCCTTTTACTGAAAGCTTGTTAAGAGCTGACTGGTCAGGCATAAACATTTTCTTTTTAGCGCACATAGCACGGCATTTAAGAAAAAGGCCTCTTTTCTTTATGTTTTTCATATTGAGAAGAAGCACACCGGAATTTAAGTAATCGTGTTTAAAAATATTTCCGAAAAACCACTTCCCGTATCTGTCAGGAACCCCTAGCATTTCAATATCACATATATCTGTGTTGTAAAATTCTTTGAAATTTTTGCGACACATAACATCGCTATCGAGATATAACAGCTTATCGGGTAACTCCTCAACTGTATCCGCAAAAAGTCTCAGCATACAAAGTGGGGTAAATCGAGTATCCATATTTGCTTTCGGAAGAAAACTTTCAAACTCTTTGCTCAAATCAAAAATATGAACATCGATTTCTTTTTCAAGTTTTTTTGCGGTGTTTTTGAGAGTGTCGGCAAAACTGTCAGAGATTGCCTTATGCTTTAATACACTCGCTGTAAGTATGTAGATGCTTAGCTTTTCGTCACAGTTTTTAGATAGCGACAAAGCGGACATCAACACACCCTGCTCGATATTACTGTCACCGCAGTAAAGAATATTCATCGCTCTTCCTCCCTCCTTGTGGGATTATACACATATTACATTTAAATATAAACCTACAAGTCAGAGAACACACTCTACACTTGCAAATCCTCTCCATAGAGTGACTCTACGGCATACTCTATGAATCGGAGAATACAAAAAACACCCCGTTTTATCACAAAAACGAGGTGTTTGTATCAGGATGTTGTCTGAGTTTGTTAAGAAATATTTTATTTTTTCTTCGGCTTTTTGATAAACGACCAAAGAACGATTATTATCTCGCCCACTATACCAAGAAGATAAATCAGCGTAACATTAACACCGAAATACCAGAACGTGATGTGAATTGCCGCAAGAATGGACCACATCAAAGCGGATATTATTACGTAATTGTGTCGAGGGTTGAACCAAACCGAATTGAACACAAGCCTGATAATCAATACTATCGGAAAAGCGTACACAAAGTATAACCATTGAAAGGTGGCACTTTGTGTAATAAGCGACGTTACTATAAAAGCGAATATCGCTACAAACCACACTACACCCTCGCTTAGATATGTGATAACTCTGTGGTTATATTTAGATTCGTTTTCCCTGTTTTCGTTAACCTTTTCTTCGATGTTTTCAGAACGCACCATATAGTCGAGTGTAACACCAAAAATATCCGCTATTTCAACAAGAACTGAAATTTCAGGGGAAGACTCCCCTCTCTCCCATTTCGATATCGTTTTATCAGAGTAGTTAAGCTTCTCTCCAAGCTCAAGCTGAGTCATATTATTAAGCAGTCGCAGCTCGGTAATATTCTTAGCTACAATACTTTTTATATTATCCATTAAATTTCACCGTTACAGAAAATTTTCTATATTATAAACCAAAGTGACAATTTTTTCAAGCACTTGTTGAGTTTTCAACAACTTTGGGTGCAGAAAGCACAAAAATATTGAGTTCAAATCTCTCCTGTGATAAAATATATTCATAATTTTTTCGGAGATGAACTAATTGAATAATTTAAGGATAACCGACGTGAGAGCTTTGCCGGGGGATAGCGCGTTTCTTATTGATGACGGAAAAACCGCTATACTTTACGACACAGGCTTTGCGTTCACAGGATACAAGGTTTTAGAGAGAATAAAAACCGCTTTAAGAGATAGACAGCTTGACTATATCTTTCTCACTCATTCTCACTATGACCACGCTTTAGGTTCAGCGTACATAAAAGACTACTACGAAAACGCCAAGGTGGTCGCCTGCACTTACGCAGAAAAAATCTTCAAAAAAGAAAGCGCGAAAGCGGTTATGCGTGATTTAGATAGAAAGTTTGCTTTAAAAAACGGCATAAAAGAATATGAAGATTTAATAGACAATTTAGACGTTGACATAGCCGTAAACGATGGCGATATTGTAAATGCAGGTAGCTTAAGTTTCAAAGTCATAGAACTACCCGGTCACACCAGATGCTCCATAGGCTTTTACTGTGAAAGCGAAAAATTGCTTTTAGGGTCAGAAACTATTGGTGTATTTAACGGACTTGACGATGTTGTTCCGTCATTTTTAGTAGGCTATAAAATGACACTTTCTTCAATTGAAAAAGTGAACCAACTGGAGATAACCAAAATCCTATTACCGCACTACGGTATTATTGAAAATGAAAAGGTAGAGTTTTACCTCAAGAAAGCTAAGGAAAGCGCTATTACTACAGCGAATGACATTGCATCTATGCTTAAAAGCGGAAAGTCAAAAGACGAGTGCTTAGACTACGTAAAACATAAGTTTTACAACGGATATATTAAAACCATCTATCCGATTGATGCGATGGAACTTAACACCAGTATTATGATTGAGCTTATAGAAAAGGAGCTTTGTAATGAGTAATAAACCTGACTATAAACAAATAAAAAAACTTATATCAAACGCTAAAGCGATTGACACAGGTCTTAAATCCGCACTCGATGCAGAAAAATCAGAAATCGCCGCTTTAAGGCAAAAGGCTGACAATTTTTATAACGAAAGAATTGTTTCAACGCTTTCGGGTATTGATGTTGATATTCTTTCTCAAGGTAAACAAGGCATCAGGGTTTCTAATTTAAGAGATGCGGGGATAAATAATATTTATCAGTTGTCACAGATGTCTACCCCTAAAATCGAAACAATCAACGGCATAGGCGCGCAAAGCGCTTCTAAAATCTATACTTTAACTCAGCAAATAGTCGATAACACAAAGAAAAAGTTGTCCGTTCGAATCAACGTTGACTCGCCTTCTAAAGGTGATGATGAACTGATAAGAGCTATTTACACTCTGATAAACCACAACGCGTTAAGAGAAGAGTTCAAAGAGCTTTTTGACTTAAATCACAGAGATGTGGCTAAAGAAATCCAAAATGCGAATTGTGCCACAGGCTCGATGAAGTGGTTTTTTGCTTCCAAAAAAGGTAGAGAAGTGGCACTAAGTGCAGTTGAATCGTTAACAACTCGTATGCAGGGTAAGTACGGCACAGACAACGGACTTTCTCTTTATAACGAAGTTAATACTGCTGATATCACAGAATGCAGAGCGCATTTCAGAGAAAACTCAGCTTCTTACTACTCAACTTTAGAGCAGTACTGCAAGCATCTTGATACTTCTAATACAAATAAAACAGGACTTTCTGAAGAGCTATTGAAAGAAATCGAAGCTCAACAGCTTGACTTAAAATACATGAAAGCCACTCTTCGTTCGTATCAGACTTTCGGCGTAAAATATGCTGTTCACCAGAAACGCACTCTTTTGGGTGACGAAATGGGTCTGGGTAAAACTATTCAGGCAATCGCCTCAATGGCTGCGCTCAAAGCTCAAGGCAAGCACCATTTTATGGTTGTATGTCCTGCAAGCGTGCTAATTAACTGGGCGCGTGAAATCGAAAAGCACTCCACACTTTGTGTTACCAAAGTTCACGGTGGCGATGAAGAGTCTTTGAGACATTGGCGTGAAAATGGCGACGTTGCTGTTACTACTTACGAGTCGATAAGCCGATTTGAGCTACCGGAAAAATTTACTTTCGATATGCTCGTTGTGGACGAAGCCCACTACGTAAAGAACCCTCAGGCACAGCGTACTGTCGCTATGACAAAGTTACTAAGTAAAACTGAAAATGTGCTATATATGTCAGGTACTCCGCTTGTAAACAAGGTTGAAGAAATGTGCTTTCTGGTTAGCTGTTTACAACCTGAAATCGCGAATAAACTCGAACAGGTGAAAAACGTTTCAACTGCTGAACAGTTCAGGCAAGAACTTTCCCCTGTATATCTCAGGCGAGTTCGAGAAGACGTACTGAAAGAACTTCCTGACCTGATTGAAAAAGAGCAGTGGTGTACACTGAATTCTAAAGAACAAGCTATCTACAGAGATGCTGTTTTAAGTGGAAACCTCATGGCAATTCGTCAAGTATCGTGGCAAGTTGAAAATCTAGAAGACTCAACAAAAGCTATGCGACTCAAGGAAATCTGCGAAAATGCTAAGGAACAAGGCAGAAAGGTTATTGTGTTCTCATTTTTCCGAAACACTTTAGAAAAGGTTCACAAGCTCTTGGGGGATAGATGTATGGAAACAATTTCTGGCGACATCTCCCCTGCCCGCCGTCAGGAAATAGTAGACGAATTCAATAATGCTCAACCTGGTGCAGTACTTGTCAGTCAGGTGCAGGCAGGCGGTACAGGTCTTAACATTCAAGCTGCTAGCGTTGTCATTTTCTGCGAGCCACAGCTCACCCCTGCTATTGAAAATCAAGCGATTTCTCGTGCATATCGAATGGGACAGACAAGCGATGTACTCGTTCATCGTCTTTTAGCTGACGAAACAATCGACGAGAGAATGCTCGAGATTCTTTCCAACAAACAACTCCAGTTCGACAGCTTTGCAGACGAGTCTGTAATCGGTGACAAGCAGATTAAAAACGAAGAATTAAGCGAAAACTCGTGGATAACAAAGATGGTAAAAGAAGAACAGGAAAGATTGAAAAACGCGTAACAAAAAAGGTAGGTGAAATCACCTACCTTTTGTTTTTAGCTATTCTTTTTCAGTCTGTCTTTCGCTTCTGTTACGGTTTCGCCGTCTTTAGTCAGATACTTCTCAACGAATTTATCCTCGATTTTTGTGTAACCTTCTACCACTGTATTTTCGATTTTCTTGTAGCCTTCTATTACACCTTGTTCAATTTTTTTGTAGCCGTCTACGACGCCTTTTTCGATTCTTTCATTCACTTTAGCTAGCTTTGATTCAGACATATCGCACCTCTTATTTCAAGCCTTTTATTATTGGAATAAGTGAAAGCAGCATCACAATACCCGCAAGTCCAACGATAGTACCAACAACAAAGCTCTCCCACACTAAACAAAGGCACATTCCAACTCCTAGTATAAGCGCACCCGCTACTCCCACAATGATTGCGACGATATTCTTACCGCTTAATTTAATAGATGGCTTTTTCTCCATTTTTCGCCATACAAAAACTGTCACTAAACCTAAAACTATACCAACTGCGCCGAAAACAATACCCTGTGTAAAAGCGTTCCACTCAGGAAGTAAAGCCATGCACATACCAAGTGCGAAAAGAACACCACTGATTGTTCCTAAAACCAATGCTACAAAATTACTTTTTTTCATAAAAATTCTCCTCTCATTAAAACAACAGTTGTCTTTTTATTGCAATTTCATTATAATATTTTTAAAACTACAAAAACAATCATCAATTTTTAAACAAGTGTTGGAATAATGGAGAGTTTATGAATACTAAAAACAACAAAAGACGCAGAGAATCCATAGATAAAATCGAAAAAGCATTTATTGAACTGTTACAATCAAGGGAACTTAAGGAAATCACTGTTTCCGATATCTGCAAGAAAACCGAGCTTAACCGAAGCACTTTTTACGCGAACTTCCTCGATATTTATGACTTAGCGGATAAGCTGAGAGAAAAGCTCGAAAATGACTTTGCTCAGCAGTTTTCTGATTCACCAAAGGCAGAACACAAAAACGGTGCAGAAAAAATGTTCACTCATATATACGAGAACCAGCTTTTCTACAAAACCTACTTCAAGCTACAATATGACGAATCACATCAGATTATGATATACGATATGCAAAGAGCGCAAAGCGATTTCGATAACAAGTACATCAAATACCACATTGAGTTTTTCAGAAATGGCATCAACGCTATCATAAAAATGTGGCTAAACTCAGGCTGTAAAGAAAGCCCGCAGGAAATGGCAGAAATCATAAAGCAGGAGTACAAAGGACGATGAATATCTATCCAAACTACTACAAAGAATTTAAATGCATCGCAGGAAAATGCAAACACAACTGCTGTATAGGCTGGGAAATCGACATTGACGAGGACACACTCGGCTTTTACAACTGTGTCGAAGGTGAATTTGGTAAAACGCTCAAAGATAACATCAACTACTGCGATATTCCTCATTTCAAGTTAGGTAAAAACGAACGCTGTCCGTTTTTAAACGAAAATAACCTCTGCGAAATAATCATAAACTTAGGCGAAGACGCTCTTTGCGATATTTGTACACAGCACCCGCGTTTTCACAACGAACTCCCCGATAGGGTAGAAAGCGGTTTAGGGCTGTGCTGTGAAGAAGCGGCAAGACTCATCCTATCCCAAAGAGAAAAGACAACTTTAGTAGGAAATTCAAATACCAATGATAAAATCATCTTACTGCGCGACAAAGTTATAGATGCACTTCAAAACAGAACAAAAGGTATCAATAAGCGAATCGACGATATGCTTTCGCTATGCAAAACCTCCCTTGTTGAGCGTCCAATAAAAAGCTATTGCGATTTGCTGATATCTCTCGAAACACTCGACGAAAAATGGGAAGAACTTTTGCTGTCATTGAAAGAAAAGGCGAGTAATATCGACTACGCTTCTTTTGAATCACATATAAGCGGTCGTGAATTTGAATATGAACAGTTTTTAGTGTATCTGATTTACCGCCACTTTGCGAATTCCCCGAACCTTGAAGAAGCTCAAAAACGCGCTCGATTCACAGCGTTTTCCTACACACTTTTGTACTACCTCGGAGCTTTAACTTATCATACTAAAGGCGAATTCAATTTTGAAGATCAGGTTGAACTTACCCGACTTTTCTCAAGCGAGATTGAATACTCAGACGAAAATTTATACACACTTTTTGATGTGTTATAGAAAAAGGGGCATCTCACATTAGTGAGACAGCCCCTTTGTTTATTTTATGCCTACCAATAACATCTGTATCAGAGAAGCATCAAGTATGGAAACTCCTCCGTCCAAATCAGCATCAGCAGCTTTGAGAGCATCACCCTCTAGAGTTTTTGTGCCGACTAAGAACATCTGAATTAGTGTCGCGTCAAGTACAGTAAGCTTACCGTCTAAATCAGCGTCACCTATAAGGAATTCGGTTTCTTTAGTTTCGTACAGATTGCTGTATCCTGTGCTATTGAATCCACTCTCCAAAGTCTTTGAGTCTTCGGATACACATCTGATGGTGTAGGTGTATTCTATGCCAACTGTAAGGTCTGTGTGAACAAAGCTCGTGTCTGCTGTGTCGGTAAGCTTTGTCCATTTTCCGTCTTGCTTTATGTACAGACGGTACTTACTCGCACCCTCTATTTCATTCCATCTAATAACAGTACCACTAGCAGTATTAGTAAAGCCTGTTATCTGTGGTGTTTCAAGGTAATTGATTGTAAAGCCGTCTTTGCTATATCCGCTGACAGGTTTATTATTTGTGTCCATACATCTTATTGTATATGTGTAGCTATTACCTGCTGTTGCAGTTTTGTCAACATAGCTGTTAGTGGCCCCGCTGACAGTAGCAAGACCTTTCCACGAAGTGCCGTTTTTGATAAACACGCGGTACTGCCCAGCACCCTCTACCTTATCCCAAGTTAGCTTTATACCGCTGTTTGTAACTTCAGCGTTCTTGATAAGTGGTGTGGCGATGAACTTATTAGTCCAGCCTGTGGAGTTATGCGAGCTAGATGCTCCGTCACTGTCGAACGCTTTCACTGTATAGGTGTAGCTTGTACCTGATACTGCGTCGGTATGGACAAAAGAGGTTGATTCCGTGTCACCTAAACCCTTCCAACCGCTGGAAGTCTTTACATAAGCTCGGTATTTAGTAGCTCCTGCGACTGCGCCCCAAGTTATCTTTGCACCGTCTGTAGTGTTCTCTATTTTTGTCACAGACGGAGTTTTCATACGGGTGATGGAAAGTCCCGTTTTATCATAAAGACTGGTTGTTCCATCGTAACCAATAAATTTAACTGTATATGTGTATTTTGTACCTGCTACAGCAGTAGTATCGGTATACGAAGCAGTTGTTACATCAGCAAGCTTTGACCACGAATTACCTGCTGTTTTTCTGTAAACACGGTAGTAACCGCTGACTCCTGATAGCTTTTCAAAGCTAATCTTAATGCCTGAATCTGTGTTTGAGATAGAAGTGATTTCCGGGAAAGGAAGTCCGAACTTCACTCCGTACGCTTCAGCGTACTCGTCAGCAAGAGAATCAGGATCACCTAGTACAGTGAAATCTGTATATATATAGTAGTTGTTTTCGTACTCAAAGCAAGCAAAAGCCATATTCCCTATGAATTCAACTGTTTTAGGGAGATAAATATCATACAAACTAAAACAGTTAAAAAACGCTTTTTCACCTATTTTTTTAAGACCGGATCTTAACCTAACAGCGTGCAGATATTCACAATTCATAAAAGCTTCATCACAAATTTCCCGACAACTTGAAGGTATATCAATTTGCTCAAGAGAGATGCAATAGTTGAATGCTCCTTTCCCTATTGACGCTAGATTTGTATTTCCCTCTAAATCAACCTTAGTAAGACTGGCACAGTTTTCAAATGCACTATCATAAATGTACTTCACTTTACGCAAATCAATTTCTGTAAGCTTATAACAATTCATAAATGCCTTTTGATCCACTGTATTTATACTATTATCTTTAGCAAAGCTTATATCTGTAAGGTTAATACAATTAGAAAAAGCACTATACCCAATACTTTCTATCTCGCCTGTTTGTATACTTTCGAGTTTTGTACAATCTCTGAAGCAACCACCCGGAATAGCATCAATATTATCAGGTAATTTAGCTGTTTTAAGATTAGTACATTCAGCAAACGCATTGTCTCCTATGTAGGCAATATTATCCGGTAAAATCATATTGGTGAAACCTGTGCATTTCTTAAATGCATTGCTACCAATACTTTTACAATAAGTAAAATCAAAGTCGGTAATTTTTTTGCAGTTACTGAATGCATAAGAACCAATGCTTGTTATCTTGCCTGTTTGTATACTTTCAAGATTTTTACAATCCTGAAAGACGTATCCTGGAATAACCTCCATACTATCAGGCAATTTAACTATTTTTAGATTACTGCATCCTGAAAAAACGCCTGTTCCCATAGTGATATCAGTATTTGGTAAAGTTGCAGAAATAAGACATGTGCAATCCGCAAAAACAGCATTTCCTAAACTAACAATATTACCTGGTATATTAATACTGGTAAAGCCTGCGCAACCAGCAAAAGCACTGTTACCAATTCTAGTACAATTAGTAAAATCAAAATTTACAATACTACGGCAGTATTCAAAAGCATTGATGCCAATAAATTCTATCTGGTCTGTTTGTATATTTTCAAGACTTGTACAACTTTGAAATGCATAAGAATTAACTTTTTTTATCTTTTCTGCCTCTACAGTTTCAAGGCTTGTGCATCCACTAAAGAAACCCTCCGGAATAATATCTACATTATCAGGTAGTTTAGCTGTTTTCAGGTTAATACAGTCTGAAAATGCTTCAATTCCTGAAGTAATATCAACGCTATCCGGTAAAGTGATAGAAGTTAAACTTTCACAATTACTAAATGCTTCTTTACCTAATTTATTACAATAGGTAAAATCAAAAGATGTAAGCTTTTTACAAGTTGAAAAGGCACCTTGCCTTAGAGTCAATGGTATTGTTCTTTCTTCAAATATTACGTCAGTTAAGTTAGAATTAACGTGAAAAGCATAATTGCCTATTGAAGACACCAAAGAAGGAATGGTCAACTGTCTTATATCACAATATCCAAAAGCACGTTCATCTATAGTTTCCAGATTTTTTGGCAAATCTATGCTCTTAATGTTGCAATGGTAAAATGCAGACATACCAATATGTGTTATTGAGTCAGGTAAGTAAACTTCCTTAAGATTGGAGCAATAATCAAAAGTATTATCTTCTATAGTAGTTACGTTACCAAGAATAGTAGCGGATTCTAAAAGAGAACAATCACTAAAAGCAGATTCTCCTATTGCTATTACAGTTTTCGGCAGTATAACACTTTTTATATTCGCTTTGTTAAACGCTTTTGATGCTACTTTTGTAACAGTTTTGCCCTCTACTGTTTCAGGGATAACCAAATCTTCAGGGAGAAGTTCTTTAACATATCCAATAGCTCTCACGCTTACATTGTCAATATCAAGATACCTGATACCGTCCACTTCGAATACATTTGGAGTATCGCTACCAACATCTGAAATGTCAGTTTTTTCTTCGTTTACTATATTGATGGTTTGTTCTTTGTTTTCTTTTGTTGAATCGTAGCTTATGTTCTCATCATTATTTTCTACAACTTCTGATTGCGTTTCCGCCTGTATTTCGGCTGTTTCAGCATTAACGCTAAATGGTACAGAGAACATAACCGACAGTAGCATTACCATACTTAAAAATACGCTTAATGCTCGTTTTGTTAGTTTTCTAAGTTTTTTCATAATTACCTCCTGGTATTCATCGTTACTTTATGCCTGTTAGCCAACTATCAGCTCTCTGCACGCCTTGTGGGTTGGAAAAAGCTGAACCAACATTATTTCTAGGTTCTTCGAAAATATAAATAGTGTCAGGGAGCGGATCAGTTTTTTCACCGAACGGATAGTGATAGTTCGACCCACTGCTATTGTTTGATGTATCATAAATATTCGTGTATTCGTACGGATCATAAACTTCACTAAATGGAACAAAATGCAAATCATCAGAATAACTGTCACCGTAATAGTTATTATCATAATAACTCTCTTCGTAGTACTCTTGTACAGGCGGGTCGGTTGGAGCTTCGGTCGGTTTTTCCGTCGGCTTCTCGGTTGGAGGATTTGTAGGTGGTTCTGTCGGCTTTTCAGTAGGGGCTTCGCTCGCGGATTCTGTTACAGTTTCCGTAGGTTTAACATCAGCTTTTTGAGTTTCCTTTGCGGAAACGGGACTTGTCATGAACAGCATCATTGTAATTACACACAAAACGACTGAAATAACCACTATATATAGCGCAGGCTTTTTGTAGGAAAGTACGTTTTTCACTCTGGTTTTTACGTTATTCTCAGCGAAAGCAAGCGGACATGTTGTGATAGTGTTCTTACTCATACTGCAGTTAAGCAGTACAGTCGAATACTTTTTCTTGCCCTTTTTGCCGAAAGATTTTACAACACTCTCGTCGCAGAAAAGCTCGATATCTTTCACAAAAAGGAAGTACGATACCCAAACAAGCGGATTAAACCAATGAAGGCTCAGTATCACAAAAGATAAAGGTTTGAAAATATTATCGTGGTGCCTTATGTGAGTTTCTTCGTGAGCGATTATGTATCTCATATCTCGTTTTGTAAGCGAAGAATTGAGATAAATCTTCGGCTTTATCACACCAAGCACGAAAGGACTTCCCACTCTATCGCAGATATAGATATTATCTCTGAGTTTTATACTCTCACGCACCAAAAGATGCACTCTAACAAAGCTTACTGCCATATATAAAAGTATGAGAATTACACCACTTAGCCACACAAAGGACAGTATGCTCATAACATCGAGAGGTGAGACTGATGTAGTAGCTGAATTCACCTGTGTGGTTGTTACGTATGAAGTGGAAGTGGAAACACTACTGTCGATATCCTGAGCGTTAGGCAGGATACTCAACCTGCTTTCAAATGAAAACGGCACAACAAGTCGCAGTCCCACCATCGCCCAAAGGACATAGCGTATCCATTTAGGTGAGTGTTTCAAAGCTAAGCGCAGTATAATCACCGCTACTATCAGAAACGATGATACTACACTCAGGTTAAGGATTTTCAGGAAAAGTACGCTCATTTTATTTCTCCTCGAAGGACTCTATCATTTTCTTAATTTCGTCTACCTCAGACTTTGACAACTTTCTATTTGAAGTAAACGCTGTCAAAAACGCAGGAAGCGAACCGTTGAAATTCTCCTTAACATAATGCTCGCTCTGTGTAGCGTAGAACTCATCACGCGAAGTAAGTACACTGACCTCTCCTTTTTCCATCTTGAAAAGTCCGCCGTTACACAGCCTTTTCAGTACGGTGTAGGTAGTGGTGCGCTTCCAGTTAAGCTCTTTTTCGCACAGTTTAACAAGCTCTGTTGTAGAAAGCGGAGCGTTCTCCCAAACGATGTCCGCAAACTTCGATTCAACAACGCCTAAAGTATAATTTTTCATAGTAAACCTCTCCCTATTTACTAATTTCACAACTAAAGTCTAACATTTGTAGACAAGAGTGTCAAGAACTATTGACATTTTATTTTTAGAAATGTATATTGAAATAAAAGGAGGGAGATTGATGGAAAATAACCCCAAGAAAAAATCTTACAGACCTCTTATCATGATATTGAGCATCGCATGTGTACTACTCATTTGTGTGGTAGGTTTTTTACTGATTTATCCGAGGATATCCACGTATATCTCTAGCGATGATAGCAACGAAAAACATATCTCTACGGTTGTGTCGAAAGTATACTTGAATAGTGAAACATTCGTCGAACATATCGAAGACGTCACAGGCGTCGACATTCCTGATTCATATACCTCTTGGTCTACCTCTACTGAATGCGATACATTCCGCATTGAATTCAATGAACATCACAACACTATTGACTATTCTTCTGTATATTTTTATAACACTCCAAAAGAAAATCTAGAAGCTTTTGAAAAACAGATTGAAAAAGACGAACACTTTAGAACCGCATTGGGGGATATGAAAAAAATAGTTAATACAGATGGCGGAGAAGTTCTTGAAGAATATAAACTTGTTTACGTTATGGATACAGAACAATTCAACACCCTCCCCGACAAAGAGGGAGAATATCGTATAATCACCATTTATTACGACACTGATTTAAAAGCCCTAAGTATAAAAGAATATAATAATAACTACTATAAACCGATATATCTAACACAGTAACAAAACACCCCTTAGTACGCTGGTACCAAGGGGTTCGTTGTTTTTATATGTTTTATTCATCTACTATTTCGCATTCTTCTATACCATAGTAGGAGAAAACGGAAAGTGCAGATTCACTTATTCTTTCGCCACTTACTACAATCGGAACAGCAGGCGGACAGGAAACGTTCGATATCGCTAAAACTTTTCCCACACTGTCTTTTACATCAACAGTTTTCGATAAAGAAAGCACAGCATCTCGCACACTCATCACCTTTTCGGGTTTTATGAGTTTTGGTGGTGTATGCGTAACCTCACTGTGCTTTTCTATACTAAGAAGAGCGGACTCGATTTTTTCAAGGTCACAGTTGCTCATCGACGGACTCAGCATCAACACTAAAAAATCAGGGTCAGAAAACTCACTCTCGATGTTTTTCTCACGTAATTTTTCCGCAAGCTCAAAGCCTTTGTATCCGTAAAGTTTTGCTGAAATAGTCACCTTCAGCGGTTCGTGGCCTGCTAAGACATAGCCGTTATTTTTCAGCATTTCTTTTAGTCCGTTCACTTTCTCAATAAAAGCGTTGAGCTTCTCCTTGTAGCCGTTACATAGATACTCGTTCGCCTTATCAAGCGACTGAAGAATTAGATATGACGGAGAAGTTGAAGCAAACAACGAAAGAGCTGTTTTTGCTTTTTCTTTGAAAACCTTGTTTGCATTTTTGTTTATGTGAAGATATGCGCCTCCTGTGAGTACAGGTAAAGTCTTATGTGCTGAATCACAGCACATTGTAGCACCCAATTCAATCGGGTGTTTCGAGTCGCTTAGAAACTTAAGATAAGCTCCGTGAGCGTTGTCAACAAGCAGTAACACATCGTGCTTTTCGCACACCTTACTTATCGCTTTTATATCGAGCGTATTTCCAAGATAATCAGGACTTGTCAGATATACCGATACGGGTTTTTCGCTCATTGAAGAAAGCTTTTCGTCAAGAGTTTCAGCGTCTATCTCGCAAGAAAGATACGAGCTATCTTTTGAGTACAGCCACTCAACATCTAAACCCAGCAAAGCTAGAGAGGACAAAAACGTTTTGTGAGCGTTTCGTCCAGCTAAAATGAGAGGGGATTTCCCCTCTTTTTTTGCGTAAAGCAAAGAAAGATAAAGCATAGCGCGAATACAAAGCGACGAACCTTCAGTTGAGTAGAAGGTGTCGCAACCAAACAGAGAACTTGCGTTTTTTTCGCTTTCTTTTATGATGGATTTAGCTTCGAAAAGCGAGTCAGCACCCATAATTTCAGTAATATCAAGATGCTCAAAACCTAAAAGCTTGTCACCCTTATGTCCGGGCATATGCGCTCTTACTGTATTTTTTTCGCTATAGCTTTTCACAAAATCACAGATTGGTGTGTTCATAGCAACCCTTCCACCACCTTTCGGTGGTCCCCCTCCCCTTGCACAGGGGAGGCTTTTTTATAAATCAAGCGTTTCAATTATGATAAAAGCCGGTCAACTTCTGCCATAATTGCACATTCCATACGCTTTTTGAACAGCTCACAGCCGTATTTATACACGCCTTTCACAGAGCCTGTAGCGTGGTAAGCGTTAGCGGCACAACCACCTGAACAGTAAAGTCTTGCCCAGCAATCTTTACACTCTTCACGGCTGTACACATTACACTGCATAAACTCGTCCTGAATAGCGGTATTTTTTACGCCGTCAAAGATGTTACCGAGCAGGTACTTCTCGTCTCCTACGAACTGGTGACACGGATAGAGGTCACCCCAAGGAGTTACCGCCATATATTCAGTACCTGAACCACAACCAGAAATACGCTTGTAGATGCAAGGACCGCCCTGTAAATCTATCATATAGTGGTAGAAAGTGAACGGCTTGCCTTCTTTTCTGCGATTTATCATTAATTCAGCTAGCTTTTCGTACTGCTCTAAAACGATAGGTAAATCGTCGTAGGTTAAGGCTGATTCATCAGTATCAGCGCAAACAACAGGCTCCATAGAAAGTTCAGTAAAACCTAAGTCAAGCATAGTTTTGATATCTTCCAAGAAGTCCGGATTGTGGTGAGTGAAAGTTCCGCGCATATAGTAGTCTTTGTTTTGTCTGGCTTCAACCAGCTTTTTGAACTTAGGAACAATCTTCTCCCAGCTTCCGTTACCGTTATAATCCACTCTGAATTTATCGTGGACAGATTTTCTTCCGTCTAAGCTAAGGACAACGTTGCTCATCTCTTTGTTTGCGAAGTCGATTACATCGTCATCAATCAGCATGCCGTTAGTGGTTAAAGTAAAGCGGAAGTTCTTTCCCTTTTCTTTTTCGATACTGCGTGCATATTCAACAAGCTGTTTCACAACGTCAAAATTCATCAGCGGTTCACCGCCAAAAAAGTCAACTTCGAGGTTATGTCTGCTGCCTGAATTTTCAACAAGGAAATCGAGCGCTCTTTTTCCAACTTCAAAGCTCATCAGCGCGCGTTCGCCCTGATACTTTCCCTGAGAAGCAAAACAATAAGCGCAGTTTAAGTTACAAGTGTGAGCAATATGTAAGCACAGCGCTTTTACAACTCCTGCGGTTTTACGCTTGAGTTCTCCTGCCATCGGCTCAAAGGTATCAGGAACGAAAAGCTTTCCGCTTTCTTTCAATGCGACTACCTGAGCGTAGCACTCCTCGATATCTTCTTTAGTGATGTCTTCTCTGTCTGAGTATTTTTCAACCATAGCACTAATCACAGCATCTTTATCGTTATCAAGAAACTGCTCTATAATATCGTACGCTACCTCGTCAACCGCGTGGACAGCTCCCGAGCATATATCGAGTACGATATTGTAACCACCTAATTTATACTGATGTATCATAATAGTATGCACCTACCCCATATCATAAAAAATGCCGCCCAAACGAGCGGCACTTTCCATTAACTAAAATTACTTGCTCTCCTTTGTGCTTTCACACTTCTGGTTAGCAATACCGCAGCTTGTTTTGCAAGCAGACTGACAAGAAGTCTGGCACTCGCCACAGCCACCCTTCTTTGCGCTTTCGCAAAGATTACGAGTTTCAATAGTCTTGATATGTTCCATAGTAGTAACCTCCTATAATAGTCTAAGCCTATTTTATCGCAATTAATAAGTAAAGTCAATAAGCAAGTGAATTTCTGTGATTGATAATGTGTGCCAAAGTGTGGTATAGTATAAAAAACGGAGGTGATAGTATGAAAATAGCGTACGCGGGGTTTGACCTTTTTTATCCGATGCTTGAAAGTTTGCATAATAACGGATGCGAGATAGTCAAAATCTTTTCGTGCGAAGTTGATAATGTTACTGAATTCAACCGTGATGTCACAAATTTTGCAAAATCTCACGCTATTCCTATCACCTACGACAAAATTACTATAAGCGACTTAGAAGAGCTTAAAGAAAGTGGAGTTGAAGCACTTTTTTGCGCCGCTTACTACTACCGTATGCCTATACTCCACGATTTCAAAATGATAAACGTTCACCCGTCCCTTTTGCCAAAAGGCAGAGGCTCCTGGCCTATGCCTGTCGCTATTTTAGAAAAGTATGAAAAAAGCGGTGTCACCTTCCACAAAATGGAAGAAGATTTTGATACAGGCGAGATAATTATGCAAAAATCATTTGAGTTATCCGTAAACGAGAATCTTCTTTCGTTTATGGACAAAATCTACGCACTTCTTCCCGATATGGTGAAAACTCTGCTTTCAGATTTTGACTACTATTATGATAGTGCCGAAAAACAGGGCGAAGGCGAGTATTTGCAGGCTATAGATGAGAGAGATTACATCATAACTCCTAACACAGATTTTGAAAAAGCGGATAGGATACTGCGCGCTTTTTTCGGTTTTTATGTACTATACAGTGACGGAGAAAAAGAATACAGCCTGCTTAGTGGTACAGCTGCAAAAGGCGAAAACAAAGATAAACAATTTAAAATCAAGGGCGGTTACATTGAATACACTAACTGCGTCATAAATTAACAGCGGAAATTTTTCGCTGTTATTTTTTACACTTTATATATATTTTCACATATTCGTGTGATAAAATATAAGTATAGAAATAGAGGTGTTTTTTATGAAATACTATATCGAAGACATAAATTATCAGATTGAAAATCATGCCGAAAAATTCATCAATTTCTGCGAAAATGAGTATGACTCAAAGTTAAGCGAAATCGCAGAAAGCATCGCAGAAAACTGCGAAAATGCTCCTGTTGTGCTGATTTCGGGACCGTCGGGCAGTGGCAAAACCACCACAGCGCTTAAACTCGAAGAAAAACTCGATAAAATGGGCCACGAAGCACACACTATTTCGCTTGATAACTATTTTCGTGAGCTGACCGAAGAAGAACTCAAGCTCTCCAAAGAGGGAAAGCTCGATTTAGAAAGCCCATCAAGACTTGACAAAGATTACCTAAATATGCAACTCAAATGCATCATCGAGGGTGTGGGTGTTGATATTCCGAGATATAACTTTACTACCTGTAAGAGAGAGTTTTCAGGCTGGACACTAAAGCGTAAAAAGGGTGAAATCATCATTTTTGAGGGTACACACGCACTAAATCCTGATGTTATAAAAGTTCCAGACGAAAAATGTGCGAGATTTTACGTCAGTATCAGAAGCCAGTTTGTGACAGACACCGACGAGCTTCGCTCAAAAGTTATCCGTCTTGGCAGACGTATGATACGCGATCAGGAAACAAGAGACCGTGACCCGCTTGATACATTCAATATGTTTCATAGTGTTAACGAAGGCGAGGACGAATTTATCCGTCCGTTTATGAGTAGATGCAACTACTCTATTGATACCATCATTCCGTACGAAATCAACATCTATCGCTCACTGCTCTTGGACTCGCTATCTGCTTTGCCACAGACTATCGAGGTTGAACAACTCTACAAGGTGATTTTTAAGGCTTCTCCGCTCGACACTTCACTTGTGCCAGTAGACTCGCTTATGCGTGAATTTATAGGTGGTAGCTCGATACAATACTAATAATATTAATTTGATTTTTAAAATCTTTCAAACACTTTAAAGGGTGATACTATGAAAATTATGTTCATCGGTGCGGCTCACGAAGTAACAGGTAGCTGTACCTACATCGAGGTAGGAAATCACAAAATACTCATTGACTGCGGTATGGAACAGGGTTTCAATGTTTTTGAAAACGTAGCACTGCCCGTATCTGAAAACGAGCTTGATATGGTCTTTTTGACTCACGCTCACGTTGACCACTCTGGACACCTTCCACTACTTTACAAAAACGGGTTTCGTGGCGAGATTCTCTCCACTAACGAAACAGCAAATCTATGCAACATAATGCTCAGAGATTGCGCTCACATTCAGGAGAGCGAAGTGAAATTCAAAAACCGCAAGAAAAAGCGCGCCGGAAAAGATTTACTTGAACCGCTTTACACTTTAGCTGACGCTGAGGGTGTGTGCAAGCTGTTCAGACGATGCGAATACTCTAAAACTATTGTACTGTCTGAAAACATCGCTGTGCGTTTTACTGATGTCGGACATCTTTTGGGCAGTGCGTGTATTGAGCTATGGCTAAGCGAAGATGGCATCACAAAGAAAATCGTATTCTCGGGCGATGTCGGCAACACAAACCAACCGATAATAAAAGACCCGAGCTTCGTAGAAGACGCTGACTACGTTGTGATTGAATCAACATACGGTGACAGAGTTCACGAAGATAGACGCATCGACTCCATAAACGCTCTCTCTTCCCACATTGAGCGTACACTTTCACGAGGCGGAAATCTGATTATCCCGTCGTTTGCGGTCGGAAGAACTCAGGAAATGCTCTACTTCATTCGTGAAATCAAGAATTCGAAAATGATCGAAGCTTCTGTCGGTGACTTCCCTGTGTACGTTGACTCTCCACTTGCGAATGAAGCAACGAGCATTTATCAGCAGTGCGATATGGACTGCCTCGATGATGAAATCTTGGAGGTTATGAAAAACGGCGATAACCCGCTACTGTTTTCGAATCTTCACACCTACATTTCAACGCAAGATTCGATGAAACTAAACTCAGACCAAACTCCGAAGGTTATAATTTCAGCGAGTGGTATGTGCGAAGCAGGGCGAGTTTGTCATCATCTAAAATACAACTTATGGAGAAAAGAATGTACTGTGCTTTTCGTCGGTTATCAGGCAAACGGGACCTTGGGTCGACTTATCCACGATGGCGCCCAGTCGGTGCGACTTTTCGGCGATGAGATAAAAGTTAACGCTGAAATCTGTACACTCCAGGGTGTGAGCGGTCACGCTGACAAAAACGGCCTTTTAAAGTGGATAGGTGGTTTTTGCAAAAAGCCTAGTCAGGTATTCGTGAATCATGGCGATGAAAACGCCGCTGACAATTTTGTTTCTGAGCTTAAAGCTTTAGGCTACAATGCTTTCGCACCTTTCAGCGGAACTACCTACGATTTAAAAACAGGTGAGTTTATAAAAGTCACAAAGGGAGTTCGTATTGAGCGAAAAACCTTTGAACAAAACGCAAAAGGTAACGTGCTATATCACAACTTACTTGAAAGCACCAGACGCCTTCAAAGTGCAGCTAAAGACCTCGACGGTATCCCGAACAAGGACTTAAACAAATTCACTCAGCAGATAAATGCTTTAGTCGAAGAATTCCGAAGCTATAAATAATCTGACAAAAGCCTTCCATAAGGAGGGCTTTTTCCTTTTTGTGGTATTTTGTATTTATTAGTAACAATTTTTATAAAAAGGTTGACGAAATGTCGATTTTTGTTATAATCGTTACATAAGCAAAAATAGAGGCGCGGTGCTTAAGAGTAGTACACGCTATGCGCGAATTTTCAGCGTATATGAAAGGAATCACCGCCGAAGTCCCGATTGACATTTTCGCAAAGCGTCGGGGCTGGTGTGATACAGAATATGTATTACACTGTCACCGTTATTCGGTGGAGTGCTATTTTGGTTGAACGTTTTGACCGTGGCACTTTTGCCACGGTTTTTGTTTTTATAAAAATTAAGGGGGACATTAAAATGTCAAAGACAAACAAAATCGTCCTCGCTATTGCTGCTGTCGTTATCGTAGGTTTACTTATCTACGGTGCAGTATCAGGCGGATACTTAGGCACAGTTTCCTGTATGGACTGTCACGGCACAGGTTTAGTTGAGGAAGTTGCTTGCGAAACTTGCGCAGGCGAAGGTCAGGTTCAGGGTACATTGTGGGCTTTACTTCCACCGGTTATCGCTATCGGACTTGCTCTTATCACTAAAGAAGTTTACTCTTCACTTTTCATCGGTATCGTTACTGGCGGTCTTCTCTACTCAAAGTTTTCTTTCTTAGGAACTATGGACACTGTTATTAACGATGGTCTTATTCCTGCAGTAAGTGACACCGCAGGTATCTTCATCTTCCTTGTAGAGCTTGGTATTTTAGTTGCTCTTGTTAACAAGTCAGGTGGTTCAGCCGCTTTCGGTAAGTGGGCAGCTAAGCACATCAAAACAAAAGTTGGCGCAATGCTCGCTACTTTCGCTTTGGGCGTACTTATCTTTATCGACGACTATTTCAACTGCTTAACAGTAGGCTCAGTTATGCGCCCTGTTACAGACGCTCACAAAATTTCACGTTCTAAGCTTGCATACATCATCGACGCTACTGCAGCTCCTGTATGTATGATAGCTCCTAT
>JAFTYK010000008.1 GCA_017464765.1 Ruminococcus sp. | reverse complement strand
TTATCATTATGGAAGATATCTACGAGGCTGTTAAAGCTGAGTTTGCAACAAGAGGTTGCTACTTCCTCAAGGGCGACGAACTCGACAAGGTCAGAAAGACTATCATCATCAACGGTGCGTTAAACGCTAAAATCGTTGGTCAGCCTGCTTACAAAATCGCTCAGCTTTCAGGCGTAGAGGTTCCAGAGGGCACAAAAATCCTCATCGGTGAGGTTGAGTCAGTTGAAATCAGTGAAGAATTCGCTCACGAAAAGCTCTCCCCTGTACTTGCTATGTACAAGGCAGTAGACTTTGAGGACGCTCTCAAAAAGGCTGAACAGCTTGTTGCTGACGGCGGCTACGGTCACACTTCTTCAATCTATCTCAACGAAATCACTGAGCGTGAAAAGTTAAACGAATTCGCGGCTCGAATGAAGACTTGCCGTATCTTACTTAACACTCCATCATCACACGGTGGTATCGGTGACCTTTATAACTTTAAACTCGCTCCATCACTCACACTCGGTTGCGGTAGCTGGGGCGGTAACTCAGTAAGTGAAAACGTAGGTGTTAAGCACCTCTTAAATATCAAGACAGTAGCAGAAAGAAGGGAAAATATGCTGTGGTTCAGAGCTCCTGAAAAAATCTACATCAAGAAAGGTTGCTTACCTGTAGCACTTGATGAGCTTAAGAACGTTATGGGCAAAAAGCGTGCTTTCATCGTAACAGATACTTTCCTTTACGAAAACGGCTACACAAAGGCTATCACAGATAAGCTCGACGAAATGGGCATCGCTCACGAAACATTCTTCGATGTTCAGCCTGACCCAACACTCAAAAACGCAAAAGACGGTGCTGCTCAGATGTCAGCTTTCAAGCCTGACACAATCATCGCACTCGGTGGCGGTTCTGCTATGGACGCCGCTAAGATTATGTGGGTACTCTACGAGCATCCGGACGCTGACTTTATGGATATGGCTATGAGATTTATTGATATCCGTAAGCGTGTATACACATTCCCTAAGATGGGCGAAAAAGCTTACTTCATTGCTGTTCCTACTTCAGCTGGTACAGGTTCTGAAGTTACACCATTTGCTGTTATCACAGACGAGAGTACTGGTGTTAAATATCCACTCGCTGACTATGAGTTACTTCCAAATATGGCAATCATCGACACAGATTTCCATATGTCAGCTCCTAAGGGCTTAACCGCTGCATCAGGTATCGACGCTGTAACACACGCAGTTGAAGCTTATGCCGCAATGCTCGCTACAGACTACACAGACGGTCTTGCTATTCAGGCACTTAAGAACATCTTCAAGTATCTCCCACGTGCTTACGAAAACGGTCAGACAGACGTTGAAGCAAGAGAGAAGATGGCTAACGCCGCTACAATCGCAGGTATGGCATTCGCCAACGCGTTCTTGGGAGTTTGTCACTCAATGGCTCACAAGCTCGGTGCTTTCCACCATCTTCCACACGGTGTTGCTAACGCACTTATGATTGAAGAAGTTCTCCGTTTCAACGCTAGTGAGGCCCCAGCAAAGATGGGTACGTTCTCACAGTATGACCACCCACATACTTTAGCTCGTTACGCTGAAATTTCTGACGCTTTAGGTTTAGGCGGTAACACAGACGAAGAAAAGCTCGAAGCCCTTATCAAGGCTATCAACGACCTCAAAGCACAGGTCGGCATCAAAGAAACAATCAAAGACTACGATATCGACGAGGAAGACTTCTTAAACAGACTCGACGATATGGTTGAGCAGGCATTCGATGACCAGTGCACAGGTGCAAACCCACGTTACCCATTAATGAGCGAAATCAAGCAGATGTACTTAAACGCATATTATGGCAAGCATTTTACTGAAAAAGCTATGCCAAACAAAGCTTAAGAGGAGGATTGTATTATGAAACTTGACAATGTTATTGCTACAAGAAAAGACAAGGTAATCTACCGCGACGGCGACAGATGTATCAAGGTTTTTGATACAAACTACTCAAAGGCTGATATCCTAAATGAAGCTTTAAATCAGGCAAGAATTGAGGAAACAGGCCTCAACATCGCAAAAATCCAGGAAGTTACAATGATTGACGGAAAATGGGCAATCGTTACTGACTTTATTGAGGGCAAAACTTTAGCTCAACTTATGGAAGAAAACCCAGAGAAGATAAGCGAGTACCTCGAGCTTCTCGTTGATTTACAACTTACAGTTCACGCAAAAACCTGTCCTATGCTCAACAAATTGAAGGATAAAATGAATCGTAAAATCAGCGCTTCAACACTCGATGCTACTACACGCTACGAACTTCACACTCGCTTAGAGGGTATGCCAAAACACAAAAAAGTTTGTCACGGCGACTTTAACCCTTCTAACATTATTATTACTGAGGACGGAACACCGTTTATCTTAGACTGGGCTCACGCAACACAGGGCAACGCTTCCGCTGATGTAGCGAGAACATATCTTCTCTTCTGCTTAAAGGGCGAGGAGAAAATCGCTAACGAGTATCTTAATCTCTTCTGTAAGAAGAGCAATACTGCTAAGCAGTACGTTCAGAAATGGATGCCAATCGTTGCAGCTTCACAGTCAGTAAAGGGTAACGAAGAAGAGCGCGAGTTCTTACTCTCATGGTGCGACGTAGTTGACTACGAATAAGTTTTACTAAACAATTAGGGGTTCCCAAAACGGGAACCCCTTTTTCGTATTATTCTTCTGTACGTTTTATAGCTGTAATAAAATCAACCTTTTCAAAATCAGGACACAAATCCTTTTCGTATGTAAGCGAGCCGAAAACCTTACACACTATTCTGATTTTCAGTTTAAGAGCAAGAGTAATAAACGGATTAAAAATTTTCGTAAGTACAATATTTTTACCGTTGGCTTTGGCAATTTCCTTGACCATCTGCGAAGTGTTCACATAGTTTTTGTCCTGCACACAGTACACTCCACCAAGCTTTTCATCAATCGACTTTTTCATAAATCGGCATAAGTTTTCGATGTAAACCATACTTCGACTTGATTTATAATCAGGAAAAAACGGCATCTTTTTAGCGAACTTAGAAAGTTCAACATAGTTGCCCTTACAACCCTTACCATAAACTATCGGCGGTCTTAAAATTGTCACAGTAAAGTTGTTATCCTCTAAAGATTGTAGCTCTTTTTCAGCATCAAGCTTAGACCTACCGTAATTATTGAAAGGGCTGGGCTTCGTATCTTTAGTAATAACTCCGTTTCTTAAACCATACACACTCATCGTGCTAAGGAAAACAAACTGGGAAACACCGCTTTCTTTAGCTTTTTTAGCAACCTGAACGGCGAGTTCACAGTTAACTCTAAAATACTCTTCTTTGGTGTAATCTTTTTCCAACTTATGCACAAGCGCTGCTACATGTACAACCGCATCATAAAGAGAAAAGTCACTGGTTTTCCAGCTATCTCCTATCATATCGATTGTATCAACAGCATCGTAATATTCAGTTGTAAACTCACTAAAACAGTCGCCGATGTAACTGTTTTTACCCGTTATGAGAACCCTCTTTCTCATAATTCCTCCAAATTACAACTAAAAAATCAGCAGGCTAATTCTACAATAAAATCGTTGAAAAGTCAACAAACTACATCCAAAACTCGTCACAATCTTCTTCATCATCTTCGTCTGTTTCATCTATTTCATCAAGCTTACGATTCTTAGCAAAAACAACTCCAAGATAAAAAACAATCGCTAGTAATATAACCCCAAAAATTGCAGGAAGTATATTTTTCAAAGCTTTTTCTTTTTCCGCAACATCAATCGTAGAGGGGCAATTATCACCCGCATCAGCTACGTCCATACTCTCTACTTTTGAACTTCTTGAAGTCACGCTGTTTTTCTTAGAACCCTTCTTCGTGTTCAGTTTGACACCCTTATTAGTAACATCAACCCTAGCTTTCTGTGAGTTCACGCTGAGTTTTTCAAGCTCGAAATCCACACATTCGTTGCACGTTACCCCTAAATCAAAGCTACCATAGTCAATACTCTTAAATCTGATGGTAAAAAGCTCACTGCTGTCATCATCATAATATTTAGACTTCGCAAATATCACGTGTACATCAGAACCATTTTCCTTAAACCCGACTTCATAATCTTCGCTTTGGATATCCCTGAATTCGACTATGCTGTCATCAAAAGATATCACCATTTCGCCTGAGCAAACTTTTGAGTCAGATTTATCAGAAACACTTACATCAAAAAGCCTGTTATTCTCTACATTCTCGCACGAAAGGTCTATTTCAACATTACCTTTTGCTCCATAAGAAGCCATACTTAAAGTAGCAATAATCAACGACACAAAAACTACTAATAGCTTTTTCACACCACCATACCGCCATTTACAGAAATAACCTGACCTGTAATATAAGACGCCTTATCTGACACTAAAAAAGCCACCGCATCAGCAACATTTTTAGCTTTGCCAAGTTCATTTAGCGGAATATCCTCTCTGATAAGCTCTATATCCTCCTCAGAAAAGCTACTCATCATATCAGTCATAATAACACCGGGAGAAACACAATTAACCCTTATGTTACTAAGCGCTACTTCTTTTGCGAGAGCTTTTGTCAGTCCTATTACACCAGCTTTTGAAGCTGAATATGCAACCTCACACGATGCGCCAACCTCGCCCCACATTGAACTGATGTTGACAATACTGCCCGAGTGTTCTCTAATCATACAGGGGAGTACGGCGTGAGTAACATTGTACACCGAAGTAAGATTAGTCGCAATTACATTGCTCCAATCCTCAAAAGTGGTATCAGTAAACAGTTTTTGAAGAGATACACCCGCGTTATTTACTAGCACGTCAATTTTTGAAAATCTCTCAAGAGCTGTTTTAACCATTTCGTCTACCTGTATTTTATCACTGACATCAGCCTTAAAAGTCATCACATCAACAAGATAATTATCAGAAATTATTTCACCTAGTTTTATGGCTTTTTCTTCGCTATTATTATAATTAATAATGATATTGTATCCCATTTTCGCGAGAGCAATCGCGCACGCTGTACCAATTCCACGTGATGCTCCTGTCACAAGTGCTGTTTTCATAATCCACCTCGAAGTTTTACTTACAATATCATACACTAAAAACACAAAGAAAATCAACTGCGTTCACAAAGTTTTCAAATAAAAGAAAAAGGTACCTGAAATTTCAGGTACCTTTTAATGCTAATAATCAGAATTCATCAATAATATTTGCTACGAAGCGCTGAATAAATGTAGCATCTATAATAGCGATTTCACCATCACCATCTGTATCAGCGGCAAGAAGGGCATCTCCTTCGAGAGTGTCTTTATGAGCCATGTGACGCTGTACCATTGTTGCGTCCATAATAGCAACTTCACCGTCACCGTCAACATCACCCAAAATGAATGATGGTGCAGGGGATTCAGAAGTAAAATACTCGTTATCTAAAATGTAAACATTGTAACCCATCAGTTCACCTGTAGGTTCTTCCCATTTTTCGATAGAGAAAACTAACACACCGTTTTCTGTCATAGCGCAAGCCTCAGTATACTGTTCTAGGATCGTAAAGCTACAAATAACATCTAATGTTAATTCTTCTGTACTACCATCAGCATACTCAATGCTAACAACCATATCGTAACCGCTCATAGTAACATTATCAGCTGTGATAGAAGCTATTTCTCTTCTTTCTGTATATGTAACGCCATAGTAAACTAAACCTACACCCTTGCATGTAAGGTAGTCATGTCTTTCGCCTGTTTCCATATCTTCCTCGTTGAAGATACTTACATAATCGTCGCCAACCTTAATTCTGCAAATAACTGCGCCATCATATGTATATGACATTGTATTCTCGTCAGCAGTAGCCTGTGCTGATGTACCGTCTTTGTAGTTAATCTTAACTACGGCACCTGTAAAGTCTGCGTAGTATCCATATTCGCACTCAGCCTTGTCAGGAGCTTTTAATACCTCGATGCTTTCGATATCAGTTTCTATAACGTCAACCTGATATGTAATCTCTTCGCCCTTGTAACAAAGAACAACATCGTACACTCCGCACTCTGTCATATCGATATCGTTAACAAAGAACTCATAACCGTCAATCAACATATTTTCAATATCAAAATCATCATCGTCAAATGTCTGTGTAGTACCGTCCTCATATTCTACTGTAAAAGAAAGACCTGTGAGATCAGTCGCCCAGAGAGTGTACAATCCATTTTCATCAAGATAACCATGGTCATAATCGCCAAAAACATAGTCTCTGCTTGGAGCTGAATTCACTGTAACATTCACAAAAGGACTAGGAAGAATAGTCACAGGAACAGTAGTCTCTGCATTATAGTATGAAATAGTAAAGTAGTTTTCACCAACAGTCCAAGGCTCTTCTTCCTGATTATGATAATCGAATATATTCGCTAACTCATAGAAATTAAAAGCCTCACTGGTGCCATCTGTATAATAAATAGTAATTACAGCATCTTCAGGAATTGTGTAAAAATACTCATAGGTTTCATCATCTACAAAATATCCTCCTGAATGCTCATAGAACTCAATTGGTGTTTCGCAGCTATACTCAATGCTCTCAATAGGACTTTCAACAACTGTATAAATAATTTCTTCTCTTAAATCACCACATTCAATAACAAAACATGGCTGCTCGTCTGCATTCATATCAGGATATGTATACACTTCGTATTCGCCGACCAAACCATATTCCTCGTATGTCCAATCAACAGTAGAGCCATCAGAAAGGGTGAATACAATTTCTAATCCCGTAGGATCTGTAGTATCATACTCAAAACCCTCCATAACGTTCATATTGTATGGGAACTGTGTGATTTCCATAGCTGTAACGCCCAAAGTCTCTTCTACACCTATCTGGAAAGGTAGCTTTTCTTCGATTTCACCGTAAAGCTCTATCTTTGCATAGTACTTCTTACCTGCGCTAAGCTCAACAACCAGATTAAAGTCACAAGACTCACCGAAATCACTGCCATAAGCGATTTGCCTCCATGTACTATCGTAAAGTGTTATTTCAGGGTCATACTCACTGATTGAATAAAACCTATAGAATCCATCTTCATCAGGAGTGAACGAAACAGTTTTTCCAAGTTTACCAACCTCAACATCGACTACTGTGTCAAGCTGTAATTCATCGAATAAACTCAACGCACTGAAAGTACCCATAGGTAATGTTGACATAAGCATAATCATAACCAAAAGTACTGCCAGCATCTTTTTTAGTTTTCTCATAATTTTCCTCCTTTTGTGCTTTAGCACTATAATACATTAGTATTATATCATAATACTAAAAATAGCGCAACAAAAAACTGCCACCTACTAAGATGGCAGTTTCGTAGCTATTTAGAGATATGGTGTGTGGTTAGCAAGATATTTCTGGATTGAGGTAGCGTCAATAATTGACACTTCCCCATCTTTATCGATATCTGAAACTTTCTCTTCTTCTTTTGTCAAAGCCTCTTTTGCTACAAGATATCTTTGTATCTTAGTAGCGTCCATTATGCTTACCACTCCGTCACCGTCACTATCACCTTTAGCAAGGAGCATAACATCATACTCAATTTCATGTCCTAGATATTCCATCGACACGCGTGTTTTTCCAGGTTTGTATACTTTCTGCTCATCTATATAGTATCTATATCCATCAATACGACATGAATCAGGATCAAAATCTTCATCAGTAAAAGTACGGGTAGTACCGTCTTTATAATAAGCAGTGAGCACCATACCTGTCACATCATAAGGCCAGAATTCACAGTAACTTCCATAATGTGTGTTGCTACCCGTTATCTTGTAGACATACTGTTTAGTCGGTGCTTTTTCGACAGTAAAATGGTCAATCGGGTTTTCAAGAACATCAACGAAAAACTGACACTTCTTACCGTAGTATTCGATATTAACAGGATTTTTTCCTACCTTCCACGGCTCACCATTGAGCTGATTGTCGCTGTACTCGAAATACATATCGTCAAAGCGCTCAAAAAGACTGGTCTGCACTGATGTGCCATCTGTGTAGTTGATTTGCATCATCATATCTTCAGGTAGTTTATAGCGATAAACAAACCACTCTTCATAAGTTTCTCCGTCATTATGTATATAACCTGATATATTCTCGTAACATTCTACTTTTGAATCAGAACACACGCTGATACTCTCAACAGGATTTTCTATCACGTTAAGGTAGAATGTGTCATACGCAAAATCAGCATATACACTAACAAAATACTTGCCGTCAGCATCTTTTTCTAGCGAAACATCAACCGTTGCACCAAAAAAGTCTTCCTCGTTATAAATCCATCGTGCTGTTTTTCCGTCAGTGTATGTAAACTCCAGCTCAAGCCCCGTAAAATCGATTGTTTCTTCAACATACCCGTCGTAATATGTCATTTTATCTGGATATGAAACAAACTCCATCTCAGATATAACCTCGCACGGCTTTAAATACATATTATATTCAGGGTTCAGTGTAGGATGTAATGCTATACTCGTGTAGTAATATGTCTTACCTTCTTCAAGATAATATGTAAGATAACAACTATGACCTATACCGCTGTCATCATCTTCATCTAAATAATTCCATTCGCTATCATAAATAATCGCGTGTGTGAATTCGTACTTATTATTGGAATAAAAAGCGTAGTAGTCGCTTTTTTCAGGTGTAAACTTAAAGAACTCTCTGTCTTTATCGAAATACGCACTTAAATCAGCTTTTGCTGTATAACTCTCACCTGACTGTATATCAATAATTCTGTTATCCACTCTTGTAATCATAACATCGAAATCAGTTTCTTCGTGCTGACGAACCGCACCAATTTCAAATTTATATGTTTTGCCTTTTTCCATATAGGCATAGTATGCAAAGTTACTGTTAAAACCACTGTCATCATCAAAACCGATTTCGTTGTGGTCTTCATCATACACATACGCAAACGGGTCATCATAAGTATAATCCATAGAATACAAGCTGTAAAAACAACTTTCTTCAGGTGTAAATGAGCGATATTCTACAGGATAATATTCTGAAAGCTGAATCTTATAACACCAATCAAGATGCATTCCGTTGTAAAAGACATCAGCGCTAAAGCTTACAACAGGCATAACACCTAAAAGTATCACTATACACAGTACAATTGATAATATCTTTTTCATAGTTTTCCCTCCTCAGGTTTTCGATATATTAATTCTTTCACAAATAATACAACTCAAAACGCAATTTGGTTTCAACTATTTCGAAATTTATAAAAAATCACCCGCAAAAACTGCGGGTGACTTCAAGATTCAAAGTTTAACTATTAAATTATATCTGAGCAAGGTCAAGCTGAATCTGTGTTGCGTCCATAATCGAAACAACACCATCATAGTCAGTATCCGCAAGCTCCAATCTGAATTCGCTCAATTTCTCAATTTCAGCAAGATGCAAGGCAATAGCTGTGGCGTCCATAATAGATACGGTATTATCCATATCAACATCGCCGTTTTCGTAGTTTATTTTTTCAAACTCAAATTCTTTGCCGAATAATCTAACTACGTATGAAACAGTTACTCCGTTTTCTACCTTTGACTCCATCTCATAAAAAACTAAGCCGTTTTCTGTATCAGAGAGAATTACTGTCATACCGGTGTATGAGTTTTTCTCCAAGCCTAGAGTTTTGAAAACAAGTGTTTCCTCGCTTTCGTCGACGTAAGTAAGTGTGACCTTAAGTTTGTCACCGTCAGGTGTGAAATTTTCCACCTTGATATCTTTTATCTCTCTGTTTTCTTCAACATACAAACCATCAAATATTGCCCATGAATCAAATGCCTGGAACAACAACATTGGTTCAGCGTACTCATTCTCTACCTGATAGAAATTGATTTTTACTTTTCCGTCTGTCACATAACCTGCAAGATACTCGCTAACGTAATAATGGGTATTACTTTCGTCTAAGACTATAACTTTTTCACTACCGTCACTATATTTAACTCTCAGCTCTGTACCATCAAGTTTTATCGAATACCTTTGTTCGTAGAAACAGTTCTCAGGTCCCCAGATAACTTCAATATTTTTGATAGGAGCCTCAACTACATTAATATTATAGCTAAATTCATATCCCATAAACACAAGTGTGGCCTTTACCTTCATCGGCTTAACTGCGTAACTTTCCCTGACTTCGTAGTCATAGCCTCCGATAGTCTCTTCATACATATCGATGTCGCTGTCATCAAAAGTCTTTGTAGTTCCGTCAAGATACTCAACCGTGAATGATAAACCACTTAAATCAGTTGGTGTGAACATATATTTTCCGACTTCGTTTGTGTATCCCCATTCATCGTCAAATATATAGTATTCCCTTGTAGGTACGCTGTTTACTTTCACAGATTTCACAGGACTTGTGAGTATCTCGACTGGCACCTGAGTTTCAACACCATAGTAAGACATTGTTATGTAATTTGTACCAACGTCCCATGGCTTTATATACTGATCGGAAGTTATTGACACCTCGCGATCATAACTAAAATCAGTGATTTCTTTTTTAGTACCATCTTTATAGTAAACATTTAGTACAGAACCCTGCGGAATATCAATACGATAATAGAAATTTCCGTTTTCTGAATTATAGCCATGTGTATTTTTGTAATAACTTATCTGATTTTCTGATACAAACTCAATTTTTTCAATAGGATTTTCTACTATGGTGTAATCGATTTCAATTTTTGCTTTGCCGCAAGTCAGAATCCAAGTCACCTTATCGCTTGCAATTTCGGATCTATCAAAAATAATAGAACAGTTTTCTACCTCAAACTCACCCTCATCGTAAGACCAGTTAACGACAGATTCATCACTCAAGGTAAAGTCTACACACAATCCGCCAAAATCAACACTTTCGTCTTCGAATCCTTCGATACAAGTCATATCATAAGGATACTGTGTGATAACTGCTGATTCAACCCCAATTGTTTCTTCTACACAAACATCGAATTTGCAAGAAGCAACTTCATAAAGATACGCGTTGACCTCTAAATAGTAAATAGTTGAAGCTTCAAGATAGGCACAGATTGAAAAATTCATTTCATCATAATCATCACATTCATCAATCATCTCAAAATCACTATCATAAAGAGTAGCGTACGGATCCTCATAACCCATTGAATAAAACTTATACCAGCCATCTTTTTCAGGGGTAAAGCTCAGCGTAACTGCATCGTCTGCTACTTTCACGCTTTGTTTTTCGTTTAGCACAAGCTCTTTGTATACAGTTTCTGCACCTGCACTTATCATCGGCAAAGCCGAGAGCATCATAACAAGTGATAAAAAGATTGCTAAAGTTCTCTTTAAAGCTTTCATAATAATTTCTCCCTCATTTATTTTACAAACACTATAGTACTCCACATTTATGAAGTTTTTATGGAGAAAAATCCACCTGCTAAAAATAACAGGTGGATAAATTAACATTACTTTTTATTAAAGCCGTCTTTTAAACTAACACTACGATTGAACACGATGTTGTCCTTAGTAGAATCCTTATCAAGACAGAAATAGCCCTGACGCATAAACTGGAAGTTCGCAGGAACCTCATAATTCTCGATAGACTTTTCAGCTTTACAGCCGTTCTTTACAACGAGGGAATCAGGATTTAAGAACTCAAGGAAATCTCGATCACCCGATTCAGGGTCGCTTACTGTAAAGAGATTATCGTAGAGGTTAACTGTAGCGTCTACAAAGTTATTAGCATCTACCCAGTGGATAGTACCTCGAACCTTTCTGCCATCAGGAGTGTTACCACCCTTTGTTTCAGGATCATACTCAGCGTAAACAGTAGTTACGTTGCCATTTTCATCTTTCTCACAGCCTGTACATTTTACGATGTAAGCAGATTTAAGTCTAACTTCGTTGCCAGGATATAAACGCTGATACTTCTTGATAGGCTCTTCCATAAAGTCATCACGCTCAATGTAGCACTCTCTTGAGAAAGTAATTGTACGCTTGCCGTCAGCTTCGTTATTAGGGTTATTTTCAACCTCGAACTCTTCAACCTTATTTTCGTCATAGTTAGTGATAACAAGCTTGATTGGGTCGAGTACAACCATAACACGCTGCGCAGTTTCATTGAGGTCTTCACGTAAACAATGCTCCAAGAAGCCGTACTCAACAGTAGAATTAACCTTTGAAACACCAATACGTTCACAGAAGTTGCGGATAGATTTAGGAGTGTATCCTCTTCTTCTTAAACCGCACAGTGTAGGCATTCTAGGGTCGTCCCAACCGCTGACATAATTATTCTCAACTAAAGCGCGCAACTTACGCTTTGACATAACTGTGTTGTTAATTCCAAGACGAGCGAACTCAATCTGACGTGGCTTAGCAGGAAGAGTTACATTTTCAATAACCCAATCATAAAGCGGTCTGTGGTCTTCGAACTCAAGTGAGCAAAGTGAATGAGTGATGCCCTCAAGCGCATCTTCAATCGGATGAGCAAAGTCGTACATCGGGTAGATACACCACTTGTCACCTGTACGGTGATGCTTAATGCGGTTGATACGATAAATAACTGGGTCACGCATATTGAAGTTACCCGAAGCTAAATCAATTTTAGCCCTGAGTGTCATCTTACCATCTTCAAACTCGCCGTTTTTCATTCTCTCGAAAAGGTCTAAACTCTCCTCAATTGGTCTATCTCTGTATGGACTTTTTGCAGGAGTTGAGAGGTCACCTCTGTACTCTCTCATCTGCTCAGCGTTAAGCTCACAAACATAAGCTAAACCCTTATTGATAAGCTCAACAGCACCCTCGTACATCTGGTCGAAATACTGTGACGCGTAATAGAATCTGTCGTCCCATGTAAAGCCAAGCCAAGAAATATCTTCCTTGATAGCGTCAACGTACTCAACATCTTCTTTAGTAGGGTTAGTATCGTCCATTCGAAGATTGCAGATACCGTTAAACTTCTCAGCAGTACCAAAGTCAATGCAAATAGCCTTTGCGTGGCCTATGTGAAGATAGCCGTTTGGCTCAGGAGGAAAACGAGTATGAACCTTTTTACCGTAGTACTGTCCACCCTGTGCAATATCCTGTGCTACAAAAGTATGGATAAAGTTAGAGGAGTTTTCCTCTTTTTCAGTAATATTCTTAATTTCTTCTGCCATATATTAAAACCTTCTTTTTAGTGTATTATGCTAGTTTTTCTAAACCGATTTCCATTCGTCTTAGCGACTCTTCTTTGCCTAAGATTTCTAAAATCTCAATAGCACCACCAGGTGTTACCTGCTTACCGGCTACAGCGATTCGAGCAGGCCACATTACTGTGCCGTTTTTAACCTCAAGTTCAGTAGCAAGACTTAAGAGTGCATCGTGAATAGAATCGTGATTGTATTCCTCAAGGGCTGAGATTTTGTCGTAAACAGCCTTAAGCATAATTGGAGCATTTTCTAAATTTGTCTTGCTCTTTTTGTTAACATATAGCTCTTTATCATAATCCGGTAACTCGCTGAAAAAGTCGATAGTTAACGGAATATCTGTGAGCTTTACTGTGCGTTGCTGTAAAATAGATGCAAGCTTAATGCGGTCGAGTTCTTTGTCGCCTAAAGCCTGTGTAAAATACGGGTCAGCAACCTTAGCAAACTCTTCAACACTCATCTTTCTGATATACTCGGCATTGAACCAATCAAGCTTATCATAGTCAAAAACTGATGGTGATTTTGAGATACCGCTAATATCAAAAACCTTGCAAAGCTCGTCAAGTGTAAATATCTCCTGATTATCCTTAGGACACCAACCTAAAAGTGCAATATAGTTGATAATAGCTTCAGGTAAATAACCTTCCTTGATTAAATCCTCGAAACCTGTTGAACCGTGACGCTTACTTAGTTTTGAAACTGTGCCGTCATCGTTCTTGCCGTTGATAAGCGGTAAGTGAATATATGTTGGGATTTCCCAACCGAATGCTTCGTAAAGTAAGTTGTATTTAGGAGTAGATGAAAGATACTCACTACCACGCACTACGTGAGTGATGCCCATAGTATGGTCATCGATTACGTTAGCGAAGTTATAAGTCGGGTAGCCGTCAGCTTTGATTAAAATCTGGTCTTGAAGCTCAGAGTTATCAACAGTAATCTCACCGAAAACTGCGTCCACAAATTTAGTCTCGCCCTCAATAGGCATTTTCTGACGGATAACGTAAGGTGTGCCTAACTCTAAAAGTCGGTCAATTTCTTCCTGTGGAAGGTCTCTACAATGTCTGTCATAGCCACCACCTACAGTAGAATTCTGAACTTCTTCTAATCTCTCTTTAGTACAGAAACAACGGTAAGCTTTACCCTCTTTAATGAGTTGCTCAGCGTATGGCAGATACATATCCTTACGCTCAGATTGTACATAAGGACCGTACTCACCGCCGATGTCAGGACCTTCATCGTGGATAAGACCTGCGGTCTTCATAGTATTATAAATAACATCAACAGCACCCTCAACGTAGCGTTCTCTGTCGGTGTCTTCAATTCTTAAAACAAAAGAACCGTCGAGTGATTTTGCAACTAAATACTCGTACAAAGCAGTTCTTAAATTACCAACGTGCATAAAGCCAGTCGGTGATGGCGCAAATCTTGTTCTAACCTTGCTCATAGTCACATTCTCCCATCATAAACAAATTCAGAGTTATTATACCACCATATATGTATTATTTCAATTATTTTACACAAAAAAATCTGCAAGGATTCACCTTGCAGATTTTAATTTATTATTAAGTTTAAACTTATGCGTCTCTACCGCAGCACTTTTTGTACTTCTTACCGCTACCGCAAGGACAAGGGTCGTTACGACCTATCTTGTTTTTTCTCACAACTGTGCGATTAGTAGACATTGTACCGTCGCCCGCAGGCTCAACAGGTTTTGCAACCTGCTCACGTTTTAGAGAAAGTGTGACAGCGCTTGGTCTTTCCTTAGTTTCACCGCTACCCAAAATAACCTGATGAGCAGCAGCCGCTTTTTCTTCCATTTCCTTGCGCTGACGGTCAAGTTCAGCCTGTCTACGCTGAATCTCGAGTACACGTTTTGGAGCTACGAGCATCAACTTTGCTGTATCCTGACGAATAGACTCAATCATATCATCGAACATATCGAAGCCCTCGAGTCTGTATTCAACAACCGGATCACGCTGACCATAAGCACGAAGTCTGATGCCCTGTTTTAGCTGATCCATATTGTCTATATGTTCCATCCAGTATGTATCAACACTCTTAAGAAGATAAACTCTCTCCATCTCGCGCATTGTAGAATCATCGAAGAGTGCCTCGTTTTCTTCGTACATAGCCATAGCACGGTCAGTGAGAATTTTAACGATATCAGCCTTATCAGTTTTTTCAAGTTCTTCTGTTGTGAAAGAAAACTTATTATCATCAGTGATAAGCCAACCGCGATAAAATTCGTTAAGACCTGACAGATTCCAGTTATCCTTATCTATATCAGAGCCTAAGTACATATTAACATTATTCAAGATAGTATCCTCAACCATCTTAATAACTGTGTCGTGGATATTCTCACCGTTTAATACCTGATTACGCTGAGTGTAAATAATCTCACGCTGTTTGTTTAATACATCATCATAGTCAAGTACGCTCTTACGAATAGCAAAGTTACGTGATTCAACCTTCTGCTGTGAGCTTTCGATGATATTTGAAAGCATACCGTTTTCTATAGGCATAGTTTCTTCAACGTTGAGACGCTCGAGCATCATACCCATCTTGTCACCACCGAAAATACGCATAAGGTCATCTTCGCAAGAAAGGAAGAATCTACTCTTACCAGGGTCACCCTGACGTCCTGAACGACCACGAAGCTGGTTATCAATACGACGTGATTCGTGACGCTCTGTACCGATGATGTAAAGACCGCCTGCTTCTCTAACTTTCTCAGCCTCAACGCTGATTTCAGCCTTAAACTTATCGTGATACTCAGTGTAAACTCTTCTTGCTTCAATAATTTCCTTATCTTCAGTTTCAGCGAATGATGTAGCTTCTTCAATCATTTCATCTTCAAAGCCATCTTTTCTCATCGCAGATTTAGCCATATACTCAGCGTTACCACCTAAAACAATATCGGTACCACGACCAGCCATATTGGTAGCAATAGTAACAGCGCCGAGTTTACCAGCCTGAGCTACAATCTGAGCTTCCTTTTCGTGATGCTTAGCATTCAGAACATTATGAGCTACACCACTTTTCTTGAGCATTTTCGAAAGAAGCTCTGACTTCTCGATAGAAATAGTACCAACAAGCACAGGCTGACCTTTTGAATTAGCCTCTTTAATCTCGTCGATAATCGCTAAGAACTTACCACGCTCGGTTTTAAAAATAGCGTCAGGGTAGTCTTTACGCTGAACATCTCTGTTAGTAGGGATACCAACGACGTCTAAAGAGTAAATCTGCTGGAATTCCTCTTCTTCTGTCAGAGCGGTACCTGTCATACCCGAAAGTTTATTATATAGTCTGAAAAGATTCTGGAAAGTGATAGTAGCTAAAGTTTTAGACTCGTTTTCAACCTTAACGCCCTCTTTAGCCTCAATCGCCTGATGAAGACCTTCGTTGTATCTTCTACCATACATCAGTCGACCTGTAAATTCATCAACGATAATAACTTCGCCGTCTTTAACAACGTAGTTAACCTCGTTTTTCATACAACCGTAAGCCTTGATAGCCTGATTGATATGGTGAGCTATAGTGATATTATCAGGGTCAGTGAGGTTATCTAAATTAAAGAAATTCTCCGCCTTTTTAACACCAAGCTGAGTGAGCGTAGCCGACTTTGCTTTTTCATCAACAACGTAGTCGATGTTATTTTCAGCGTAGAAAGACTCCATATCTTCCTTGTTATCAATCTCTGTGAAAACGTGTTTTTTCATAGTGCGAGCTAAAGCGTTGGCTCTTTCGTAAAGGTCGCTCGCCTTATCGCCCTTACCTGAAATAATAAGTGGTGTTCTCGCTTCGTCAATAAGGATAGAGTCAACCTCATCGACAATAGCAAAAGCGTGTTCACGCTGAACTTTCTGCTCCTTATAAACGACCATATTATCTCTCAGATAGTCAAAACCGAGTTCGTTATTAGTACCGTATGTAATATCTGCATTGTATGCTTCTCTACGCTGTTCATTGTCGAGTCCGTGAACAATAAGTCCAACGGAAAGTCCCAAGTAGCGGTAGAGCTTGCCCATCCATTCGGAGTCACGCTTAGCAAGGTAATCATTGACAGTAACAATGTGAACACCTTTACCTGTAAGACCGTTTAGGTAGGCAGGAAGGGTAGCAACAAGTGTTTTACCTTCACCTGTTTTCATTTCAGCTATTCTACCCTGATGAAGAACGATACCGCCAATAACCTGAACCCTGAAATGTTTCATACCGAGTACTCTAGACGATGCCTCTCTGCACACAGCAAAAGCATCAGGAAGAATATCGTCAGTGGTTTCGCCGTTTTTAAGTCTTTCTTTTAAAACAGCAGTCTGAGCCTTCAGCTCACTTTCGCTCATTTTAGCGTATTTATCTTCGAGAGCCATTACCTTGTCGCAAATAGGATAAATTCGCTTTAACTCTCGCTTTGAATAATCACCAAAAAGTGATTTTAGAAAACCCATTGTAATCAATCCTTTCATGCAAGCAATACAATCTTCCATATTGCCCCATAATACTAATTAGTATAACATAAGCTAACTAAAAAATAAAGAACATTCTGTAAACTATGTTTACAGCGATATAACAGCGAATTTTGTAAATCTATTGATTTTACTGATTCATTGTAGTAGAATTGTGTTTATCAAATTTATCTGTTTTCGAGGTAATGAATATGGATATTATTATTGTAGGTAGTGGCAGAGTCGGCAGAACTATCGCCGACCATCTCAATCTCGAGGGTCACAGCATCACTGTAATAGACGAAGATGCACATGCGCTCGAGAAACTTCCTGACACACAAAACATTATGACTATCGAGGGTAATGGCGCTACTCTTTCTACGCTAAAAGAGGCTAACGTTTCTGACTGTGACCTGCTTATTGCGGTTACAGCCACCGACGAACTTAATCTCTACACTTGTCTAATCGCTAAAAATGCAGGTGTTAAGCGTACTATTGCTCGAGTTCGCAACCCTCAGTATACAAAGGATCTGCCTTTTGTAAAAGACGATTTGAAACTTTCGCTTGCTATAAACCCAGAGCTTATCTGTGCGAAAGAGTTAACCCGAATGCTAAAATTCCCGGGTGTTGAAAGTATGACCACTTTCGCCCGAGGCCACATTGACCTTATTAAAATTAAGGTTGAAAAAGGCTGTGTACTAGCTAACAAAAAGGTAGTCCAAAGCTCCCATATTTTAAAAGACGGTATCCGCATCTGCGTAGTAGAGCGACAGGGCGAATGCTTTATTCCTAACGGTGACTTTGTTATTGAAGAAGGCGACTATATTTCTTTTATTGCTCCATCGAAAGCAGCCGCTAAGCTCTTAAAAAGCCTTGGCATCGTTTCTAACAGAGGTCGTACGGTTATGCTTTTAGGTGGCTCGCGTATAGCCCACTATCTCGCTATGGATTTATGCGACGCGGGTATCGATGTTAAGATTATCGACAACGATAAAGAGCGTTGCCTTGAACTCAGCGAAGCCCTTGATAATGCGCTCATTATCTACGGTGACGCCATGGATCAGGACTTACTTTTATCAGAAGGCATCGAGCATTGCAGCGCAGTTGTCGCTCTTATGAATACTGACGAGGAAAACCTTGTTTCCTCACTTTATGCAAAACAGGTTAACCCTAAGGCTAAAGTAATAACCGAAATAGGTAACCTAAAAATCAGTAGTGTATTCGAGAATCTTCCGCTTGAAACTATGATAAATCCTAAAAAAATAACAGGCGAAAACATTATGCGATACGTCAAAGCTATGCACAACTCTCGTGACAGCGAATTCGAAACCGTTCACCCTATCGCAAACGGAAAGGCTGAAGCTCTCGAGTTCAGAGTAAGAAAAGACAATCTGGCTACAGGTATTGCGCTTTCGGGACTCGACTTAAAGGACGATTTACAAATCGCCTGTATCACGCGACAGGGAAAAATGATTATTCCTAAAGGCTCTGATAGTATCGAAATCGGCGATACTGTAATCGTAGTAACTAAGCGAAAGGGACTTTCTGATCTTGAGGATATTCTAAGGTAACGCTATGAATAAACGACTTATATTTTACATTTTAGGTTGGGTTTTAGTTATTGAAGGCTTGTGCATGCAGCTTTCTACAATAGTTGGTCTTATATATAAAGAGAGCAGTTTTAAATACTTCCTTTTCATAGGACTTGCCATTATAGTTATCGGCGCACTTTTAGTCATCAAGAAACCTAAAAATCCGACAATGCAGTTAAAAGACGGCTTTGCATCAACTACTCTTAGCTGGATTGTATTGTCTTTAGCGGGTTGTTTACCGTTGTTTTTCAGCAAAGCTATCCCCAGTTTCATCGACGCTTTCTTTGAAACAGTATCAGGATTTACAACTACAGGTTCAACAATCCTCACCGACATAGAATCGCTAGACAAATGTATGCTTTTCTGGCGTAGCTTTTCTCATTTCTTAGGCGGTATGGGTGTAGTAGTGTTCTTGCTCGCTATTATCCCTAAGCTCGGTGGAAACAACTCCATCAACCTGATGAAAGCTGAGTCCACAGGTCCGTCAGTCGGCAAGAGTATGCCTAAGCTTAGAACCTACGCGGCACTTTTATACGCTATCTACGTTGGCTTCACAGCTATTGAGTTTGTACTCTTACTACTCGGTGGTATGAATGTATTCGACGCGCTTACTACAGCCTTTGCTACTGCAGGTACAGGTGGGTTCTCCACCTATAACGCTTCGATAGGACACTTCGAAAGCACCTATCTTCAGACAGTAGTCGCTGTATTCATGATGCTCTTCGGTGTGAATTTCTACATTTACATTCTTATTTTAACCAGAAAGTTCAAACAGATTTTAAAAAGCGAAGAACTCTTCATTTATCTCGGTATTGTAGTGGGAGCCACACTCGCTATTGCTGTTAATCTTTTGAGCTACTACGATACATTCAAAGAAGCTTTACACCAGAGTTTCTTCTATGTAACTTCAATTCTTTCGAGTACAGGTTTCGCTATTACTGACACCAACCCTTGGCCGGCATTCTCTGTTGTGCTTATACTTATACTCACATGTATCGGTGCTTGCGCAGGTTCAACAGGCGGTGGTTTCAAAGTCTCTCGCATTATCATTCTTTGTAAAGAGATAAAAAAAGAGTTTATGCTTATCGTTCACCCTCGTAACATCTACACCGTTAAAACCGACGGTAAAAAGGTTTCCCACGAGGTTGCTCGTTCCGTCAGTGTTTATCTAACCATTTACGTTTTCATAATCGTTATTACGACTGTTCTGATTTCGTTCAACGGTTTTGATTTCACCACCAATTTCACCAGCGTCTTAGCAACACTCAACAACACAGGACCTGGTTTCTCGATGGTAGGTAGTGCGGGAAATTACTCAGAATTTTCAACTTTCTCGAAAATCGTTTTCTGCTTCAATATGCTAGCAGGACGACTTGAGCTTTATCCTTTGCTGCTCATCTTCATCCCACAAGCTTGGAAGAAAAACTAAATAATCGCAAAAAAAAGCGAGGTTATCAACTGATAGCCTCGCTTAATTTTTTTGCATTTTATCAAGGATTGTTAACCAGAGAAGAAATAGCGGCAGAAGCAACAGGACCTGCAGCCGAGATACCGTAGCCACCCTCTTCTACAACAACCGCAAAAGCGTACGGATGATTCTCATCTTCTGTGAAACCTACTATCCACCCATTAGGTGCCTTGTCCTCTCCTGTTTCCGCAGTACCTGTTTTAGCACAGAAATTCAGTCCACCCATTGTAAGCCCTCTTGCGTTATAATAATAGTCCGCAGTAGAACGCATCAGCTCCTGTAATTTTGTTGCTGTATCTGCGCTTAACATCTGTTCACTTTGTTTTGCTTTAGTGACACCGAGTTTCTGCAAAAGTGATGAATCACTATCTAAAAGATACGGAGTCACCGGAGTGCCTCCCTGAGCGATAGCGCCACACATAATAGCCATGTGCATCGGGTTAGCTAAATCCTCGAACTGACCGATACCAGACCAACCTATCTGGTTATCACCTAAAGCGTTTTCAAGGTTATACACACTTTTTGAAAGGGTCACACCGCTTACTTCGAAACTTTTGTTAAAACCCATTTTGGTAGCAGTTTCGGTCATCTTTTCCTCACCAAGTTCAACCGCAAGTTGCGCAAAAACAACGTTGCAAGACTGAGCGAAAGCAGTTGTAAAATCAATAGTACCGTGAGCGTTTTCGCAGGTGATAGGTTCCCCATCAATATCGTACTCCCCGCTACATTGGAAAGTTCTCTCATAAATATCGGGTATATTCTCTATAGCACACGCTGCTGTTATAATCTTGAAAATAGAACCAGGTGTATAACTCGATGACATAACGTTATCGAGATAAACACCATCGTATTCATCCTCATTATCTTCGTTAATCTCAGGTGGATTCTGCGGGTCATAGGTCGGAGTACTTATATCAACCAGAACCTCGCCTGTTTTGTAGTTATAAACCACACAAGCACCATCTTTACCACCCATCGCTTCATATGCTGCTTTGCACGCATCAGCATCAACAGTAAGCTCGATAGAATTGTTTGTTCTCAATGATTTAGGTACACCTAAACCAAAAACAAAGGAATAACCGGTGAGTTCGCCTCGATACATACTTTGCACAGCGGTGGAAATATTCAGTGAGTTATCTCCGACAACATGCATCAGCGCACACCTAGTTGCAAAATCTTCGTGGTAAACACGTTCTTCGTTGTCATTTGTATAAGCAAGTACAACTTCATCTCTGTCAGTAATACTTCCTGCCTGAGCGAGTCCGTTACTACTCGCCACGTGACCGTTATACGGTTGAGCAACCCATTGGTCGTTCTGGGTCACCACTCGAAATGCAAGCAAACACATGCCTGCCACAACAGCAAGCGTCACTATGAGTATAAGAAAACTTCTCGTCATAATTCTCTTCATGTGTTTCTCTCCTTTACCGTAATATATAAATCAGTTATCTTTCTTCTTTATGTTTAGAAAGCCGTTTAGCCGCATAGGTACGCTCGTCAGCTGCCTTAATGAATGCAAGCAATCCCCAACAAGCGATGATTGACGAACCACCCGCCGATACAAACGGGAATGTAACACCTGTCAGCGGTAAAATATCAGTAGCACCGAAAACATTAAGTGCGAGCTGAATAACCATCAATCCTGCTGCACAACACGCTGAAATAGAATAGAAAGTACTGCGACTGCGTGTAGTAATAGCTCTAGCGTAAAAAGCCAGTCCTACAATAGCAATCGCTATTGTAAACGCTACAATTACTCCCATTTCTTCGGCTACCAAACCGAATACAAGGTCACTCTCGGAAGCGCCGACATATTTTAAATAGCTGTTACCGACACCAACACCACATAAACCACCTGATGCTGTATATGTAAGCACACGCGCCTGCTGATAGGCTGAATCCTGAGCGTGTTCCCACACGTGTCCCCACGCCGCAAATCTGTCAGCAACATACGGCTTAAACTTCAACACAATAGTACCCGCAAAAACAACTGACACTAGCGCTAAAAGTACGGTTTTAAAGTCACCTGAACGCATAAAAGCAATCAGCAAGAATGTCGCAAAAAATATTAGTGCTGTACCAAAGTCTCCCATAAGAGCCAAAGCTCCGACACAGATAGCCGAGAAAACGATAAACTCAAGGAAGTTTCGTTTCGTCTGCAATTTATCAAGTGCAGCAGCACCAACGAAAATATAAGCCACTTTAACAAACTCTGACGGTTGAATTGAAATAGAACCGATTCTTATCCAGTTGGCGGCACCGTACTGCACTGTACCAAAAACAAGATTGACTAGTAGTAATCCGACAGCACCTATCATAATCGCCATTCGCCATGAGTTAACTCGATCAGGGTTCTCTATAAACTTAACAAGGAAACAGAAAAGCACTATGCCTATACCTGCCGCAATAAGCTGAACATAAGCCGAACGCATTTCCTGTCTTACAAGAAGTATGACACCTATACCTGTCAAGAATGACGCTAACGCTTCAAGCTCAAAATTAATTCGCTTAAATGCATAGGTAGATACGAGGAAAAAGCCCCACAGCACAAGCTCTAAGCAAATGAATATTGAAAATGGAGTGAAGTCCTGCACTTCATTAGTAAAGCACGCTTCAACCGTCATAAACAGATGGAAGAATGTAATCAGAAGCATCAGTTTATATGGCTGAAGGCTTCCCTTATTGGAAGCTTTTGAAAAGAACCACGACGGTCTGATTCTATCCTGGAACTCATCGCCACGCTTTAGCACAAAGGTAGTAGAACCAACTGTGATTTCGTCGTCAACAAGCACCTGAGTTCTATCTCTGCACTTTTTACCATTGACGTATGTACCACCTTTAGAACCAATGTCAGATATAAGCCAACCTTCCTGACGTCTTAAAAGCACACAGTGGTCTCTCGATACCGCGGGGTCAGCTACACAAATGTCACTACCCTTACTTCTGCCGATAGAGTTTTCCCAGAACAAAACAGGGATCTGCTGTTCTGTACCTTTTAGCTCTAATGTGACAAGCGGTTTTTCCGGCCTTCTGTGTCTACGCATAGAAGCATAACACTGATATACAATAACTACCGCATAAATCGGTAACAAAAACCTCAGTGCTACAACAGCTATATCAAGAAAAACCTGAAATCCCATAGATGCCACCTCCATATATTTTTAGTTCGTGATAAATATAATTATACATTATAATTTTACTTCATAAGGGTACAAAAGTCAATCTAAACAGCGTTATATACCGCAAATACAACGGTACATCCACAATATCTTGTGAAGTTCCTTGACTGTTATTGACTAATCAGTATAATTTTAGTATTATATTAGGAGTTTAAAAACAAAGTATTTTACTTACCTATTTATAAAGGAAATCAAAATGGAAAATAAATACGATAAATTCGGACACAGACTTGCGCTAGGCATATCAGTCAGCGTATTTTTTGTATATACGTTCTTGCTATATGCTCCACTGAAGCTGTATATCGAAAACAAAGACGTTTTGTGGTTCAACTTTGACGCCACTCTAACCGTATCTTTAATCATTTCAGCTATTGCGCTTGTAATAATAACTCTTGTGTGTACCATACCCAAGCGATTTATCCATGCAGGCGTGTGCTGTCTGCTGTTCGCACTTGCACTAGGACTGTTTATACAGGGCAACTTCTTGAATATCGACTACGGCTCTGGCGTATTCGACGGTAGTGAAATCGCCTGGAAAGACTATACCACCTACGGCGCTATCAACTCAGCTGTATGGGCAGCATGTCTAGCAATGCCTTTTGCATTCTATATGGTTTTTAGAACACAATGGCGCAAGATTATAATGTTCTCCTCACTTGGACTTGTCTTGGTACAGGTTGTTATTCTATCTTCCCTTGTTGTTAACAACTCAGGCAACCTCAACAAAATCACTTATGAAGTTACACGCTCGGGAATTTACGAACTAAGTGAAAAAGACAACACCGTTGTTTTTGTCCTTGACTCTTTTGATGAAGAATATCTCGATAAAATCAAGAAGGATTTTCCGAATTACGAAGAAAATCTGAGTGGTTTTGTAGAGTACGAAAACACACTCGCTTCAGGTTCAGGTGCAACTATAGCTTTACCATCGCTTTTAACCGGTGAAGTTTATACCAAAGACACCACCTATCAGAACTACCTAAACGAAATTTGGGAAGATAATACTGTTTATTCAGTATTAAACGATAGTGGTGTTGATACACGCATTTATGCCCAGACCGAGTACTTTGGAGCTGATGCAAAAGATGATATCGAAAACATAGTAGACTATATGGATACCTCGGGTGCTTATGCTTCAATGACCAAAACCATCTACAAATATGCTGCGTATACTTATGCACCACATTACCTGAAACAGTACTTCTGGCTTGATCTTGACACAATTTCAAGCTACAAGTCGAAAAATGCATACACCCTTAACGATGCAAAATTCTACTCTGACTACATCAGAGCTGAGGGCTTTGATTACACCGAAAAATACGACAGTGCTGTCAGAATTTATAACCTTGATGGTGCGCGTTCTCCTTATACTCTAACCAAAAACTCAATAAAGAGTATCAATGGCACATCGCTTGAGGAACAAATTTACGGTTGTTTCAACTGCCTTTTCTCGATGATCGAGGATATGAAGTCGAATGGCGTTTATAAAGACGCTACCATCATCATCACCGCTAACATCGGTAACAAGGATATGACGCAACATCCGTTGTTGCTTGTCAAAGAAAGTGGTAAAAGCGAGGGATACGAAAAGAGTAACGCTCCGCTATCAATCTTTGACTTTGCTCCGACTTTAGTATCATCTGTCTCTAAAGATTACGAAAACTACGGTTCGGGTAAGACGTTCTATGAATTTGAAAACGATGCTACCCGCACTCGTTACTTCTACTTAAATACAGGCGAAAATGCCGACACACGAATTGAGCAGTATTCAACTCGAGGAGAAGCTGGCGACACTGAAAAAATGCGACTTTTGAACAGTTTCTACTCAACTGACGAAATAACCAAATACCGTCTTGGCACCTCACGCACTTTCCAGATGGATGCTACTGCGAACATGTACTGCGTTGAAGGTTTTTGCTCAACCACAGGTTGGCGTACGCCACTCGCAGGTCCTCAGGCTCAGATGGTTATCCCTATTTCATCTATCCCAAATGACGCTGTTGATATCCACGTCTACTTTGAAATTCACTCTATCGACAAACCGAGCGAGTGCATAATCTACGCTAACGGCAGACAGGTGTTCTCAGATAAGCTCGACAAATCTTATGTAAGTGAAGGACTAAACTTCACAGTCCCAGCCTCACTCATCGGCAACAATAACACCTTAAACTTAAGCTTTGCATTTCCAGACATCGACGACGCTGAAATGAAACTCGACCAAAATAAACGCACCAAAACCGTTTCCTTCAAGTCGTTTAAGATGTATACACAGTAAAAACAAAACTTATTTATTCGTTGCACAACAAAAGCCCTTGGAAATCCAAGGGCTTTTTCTAATGCTGTATTTTCTTTAATTTCAATGGTATTTTTCCAAACACCTTGCACCAAAACTCTGCTTGTAAATTATTATACTTACTTACAAAAACATCTATAACAATACACAATGCAAATAATAGAATATTAACTACTAAGTAATAAACTACAAACCAGATTCTAGTTGAAAGTTCTTCAATGGGTATCAATTTAACATACAATAGATTCACAATCGGTGGACAAGCTGTAATCAAGTACACCGAAATAATGTTACCTGAAATTTCCGATGGCCATGTTGCTTTAATATTAAGCTTTTCGAAAAAAGTAAAAAACATAACCGCCATTAATAGAACCAACACATACCGTAAACCTTCGTCAAGCAACGTATGCTCTCTTCCGATTACTCGTATTACGATTCGCTCTGCAGCGTACATACCGACGAAGAGAAGATAAACTAAGGCAACCATACTCTTTTTCCACTTTTCAAATGGTTTGAACTCTCGTAGGTAATATCCCACTATAAACGCAAGAATTCCTTGCATCAACGTCATGTTTGCAGGATACAAGAAAGTATTGTTGATAAGCAACACAAAAATAACAGCTAACGCCATCATTCTTGAACACTGCTTAAGCCCTTTATGTAATGGCACAGCCATAAAGCAGAGTATAAAATATACAGAAACAAACCAATACCTGTTAAACACAATCGGAAATGCACTTTTAATTACATATTTGAGCGTTGTGTCTGGATTCAATCCAAACAGAAAAACTGCCAAAGATATCAAAAAGACATAAAAGAATGTCTTTCTCTCCAAAAACACCATTTTCTTAAGTCTGATATTACCTCTAGTAAAATAACCCGTCAACAAAAAGAACAGTGTGTTTCCTATCTGCGACATAAAGTAAATCGGCATTATTAAGTAGTAGTTAATATCGGACATTGAAAGAGAGTTAACAGCTCCACCCCAACCTAAAAAGTGAACTGTTAAAATCATAAACATAGATACTACTCTGAGCAGGTCAAGTGAAGTGTTACGTGATTCTCTTTCCATAATATACCTCAATTACAAACTATCTTCTCTGGGAACTCTGTTAAGATACCACCAAGAATCTGTATCACTCACTTTTTTTGCAGGTATTCCAGCTACTGTAATTCCCTTTTCAAGTATACTTTTGCACACAACAGAGTTTGCTCCTATAACTACATCATCAGCAATCTCAATATTTCCGATTATTCGTGCACCGGTTCCAATAAAAACATTGTTTCCAATTTTAGGAGCTCCACACCTATTATATGGACCAAATACACCGATCGTTACATCGCTCATCACCTTGCATCCAGATCCTAATTTTGATGCAACGCTAAACAAACATTTTCCATGTACGATTCTTAATCCTGGTCCTGCAACATTTGCATCTAAATCAATACCTGTCTTAATCTTTGCTTTACTCAATTTATATCCATAATAATAAAACATTATCATTTGAATAATATTGCGATGCGGCATATTAGTATAATACTCTAGCTTTCTTAGTGTTTTCATATACTCAAAAAAACGATCCTTGAAAATAAGAGCACTTAATTTTGCTCTTAAGCCACGTACTTTTTGGAGCTTTTCGTAAGCTTCTCTATCTTTTTCCATATAATAATATAAATCTTCTTTATTCTTTATCATTTACAATTCTAACCTTTCATCTAATAAATAATTCACATACTTCTGTTTTTTAACAGAGATTCCGCAAATAACAAATCGTTGATATCATCTATATCAACTGAGTTTTCTTTCTCCATTATATAAGGAATTATGTTATCGTTAAAGCTGGTATTTTCATTTAACTCAGAAACACGATTAATATAAATACAGCCATTAATTCTGTAGTATTTTGGCATATCTTGCCTACGACAAGTACTACAAACATCTAACAGTCTTTTCATCTCGCCTTTCTCATCAATTGAGCGAACAAGAATAGGGTGATCATCAACTTCACTTATAGAAGCTAAAGGTTTCATCTTATCTTCTAAAAACTTATCTATTGAAGCATCTATATCCTTATAAGTTCTTAGCGGTTGCGTAGGTTGTAAAAGTATCATTATGTCATATTTATTTCCAATACTACGTAAAGCAGTAATCGCATGCAAAACAACTTCTATCGTTGTTGTTTTATCCCCACCAAGACTATGCGGTCGCATAAACGGAACCTTAGCTCCATATAGTCTGGATATCCCTGCAATATCTTCACTATCAGTTGTAACAACCACATCATCAATATATTTGCTCTTTAGAGCTTCGCATATCGAATATGAAATAAGTGGTTTTCCATTAAGGAGTACGATATTCTTATTTTTTATTCCCTTGCTTCCCCCTCTTGCCGGAATTAAAGCAAGAACTTTTAATCCATCTATCATAACAACCTCTTAATCACATATCATAATCAACAAAACGCTTCTGTATTTCAATGTTCCAAAATTCATTAGGAGTAACGATATCAATAAACTTCTCCACACTATTTCCTTCGCCGTATGAAAAATCTGATATATGATATTCTTTCACCCTATTAATAGCCTCTAAAATACTATCAACATCTTCAAAAACATGTTGAATATTAGTTACCCCCGATGTGGAATAACGCCCACTCTGACGAGTTCCTATATCAATCGCAGGAACACCATATATACCTGATTCACGTATACCAGCACTTGAATTCCCGATAATAAAATCCGAATTCTTTAAAAGAGTTAAAAAACACTCAAAACGCAGAGAAGGAAATACCAAAAAATTCGGATTGTCATTTAGTCTTTTATATTCTTTCAAAATTATCTCTGATCCCAAGTCGTTATTAGGATAAACAACCACCATTTTTTTACCAGAATCCATCACAGCATCAACTACAGCTTTGATGTTAATATCTACAACATCATATTCAGTAGTTACAGGATGATACATCAAGATTCCATAGTTATCAAACATTATATTATATTTATCCCTGACAACCTCCATTGTTGGTAGATTATTACTCATCATGACATCAATATCAGGAGACCCTATAACAAAAATTCTATTCTTTTCTTCGCCCAACTGTATAAGTCTATTTTTTGCCTCATTATTACATACAAAGTGAATGTGGGCAAATTTTGAAATCGCATGACGTATAGATTCATCTATGGTTCCAGAAAGCTCTCCACCTTCTATATGAGCAACAATAACATTGTGTAATGCTCCTACTACTGCACCAGCTAGAGCATCCATTCTATCCCCATGAACTACAATCATATCAGGTTTTATATTATCTACATATCCTGATAAATGTGTTATCGTATTGCCAAGATTTACACTACTGTCCTGAGTTTGACTAAGCCCATAGGCGACATAAATGTTTTTATATCCATCCTTGAGCACCTCCATATATGTACTGCCAAACTTCTCCAAGAGATGCATACCACAAATGAAAATATACACATCAAAATTATCATTCTTTTCCAGAGCTAACATCAAAGGTTTCATTTTTCCGTAATCGGCCCTTGTTCCTGTCAAAAAAACTACTTTCTTTCGATTCATCATTAATCTCCTATCATACTCCAATTTAATTGAGTATCGTATTCAATATCCACTTTAGAGTGTTTACCTAAAATCCCCTCGAAATATTCTGCCTTTATTTCACCTGTACCAGGTCTTTTTACCCACAGATTATCTTTGCTAAATACTTCACCTTTTTTTATAGATTTAATTGTAACCACTGTTGCAAAGGCGAAATCTATCGTTACTTGTTCTTCTTTAGTAGCTTCCTTTTTGCCTCCAAGCATTTTTGGAACATCTTTAGCCGCACAAATCAGTTCTTTTAACTCGCATTCATCCATTGAACAAATAACATCAGGACCAGACCTGTCTTTTATATCAGTAAAGTGACGTTCAACAATGTTGGCCCCTAAAGCAATGGCTGCAATACAAGCTGCATTGCTCAATGTATGATCGGACAGACCCACTGGAATATTAGGAAACTCGTACATCATTTCCTGCATAGCTCCTAATCTAACAAGCGATGGATCTGTTGGATACAAATTTGTTGTATGTAGCAATGCATAATCGACTCCACTGTTTTCTAAAATATCTACAGCTTTTTTAATACTTGGAATATCATTCATCCCCGTAGATACTATCATAGGTTTTCCAAACGAAGCAATATGCTTAATTAGTGGATAATTATTCAGTTCACCTGATCCGATCTTGTATGCCTTAACACCAAAGCCCTCTAATCTATCTGCTGCTGCCCTAGAAAAAGGTGTACTAAGAAACAACATTCCTTTAGACTCAACATACTTCATCAGTTCATATTCTTCTGATTCTGATAAGGCACATCTATCCATTATTTCATAAATGGATACATCGGCATTTCCAGGGATAACAAATTTTGCAGCTTCACTCATCTCATCACTGCAAATATGTGTCTGGTGTTTCACTAATCTAGCTCCAGCTCTATGTGCTGCATCCACCATAAGTTTAGCAACCTCCAAGCTTCCTTCGTGGTTAATACCTATTTCTGGAATAACCAAAGGTCTTTCTCCGATTCCTATCTTAATATCACCAATATAAAAACTGCTACTCATAACCAAACTCCTAAATCAATAATTTTATACTATGCTTTTCAAATAACTCAAGTATTGTCCTCGGACTTCATTATCGCTTAATACAGAAATTAAATCCACAATATCCTGAGGCTTTTCTGCCTGTAAAACTTTATCTCCAAATAATTCTTTATTATCATACTCTGCATATTGAATTGTAATAGTAGGCACAGAAAATTCGGTAGCTTCATACAGTACCGTCGAGTTCACTGTTATGTGTATAAATGATTTTAACAAAACATCGTATAAATCTTCTGAGTTACAATATACAACACAGTTTGTCAAATTCTTAGTATATAAATCCATTATCTTATTATTCTCTCTCGGATGTAGTTTTACTGCTAATATGTATTGAGGATGATTAACAAGCCATTTTTCTATACTTTTAAGCATTGGTATTACTACATTGTAGTAATTTTCCCCCTTTTTATCCTGCTCGTACGGCTGCGAAGAAAATAAAATCAAAGATTTCCTTTCTCCTGTCACTTCAAACTCTTTCTTATACACCTGCATTCTGGGATTACCTATAACATCTATCTTATCTTCTATGAAAACAGAATTCTCAGTAAGCAATTTCTTTGTTTTTTCACCATATACAAGTATTGTACGCTTAAAGAAATCATAGTTTAAATCAGAAACAAACTTTGGATATATGTATCCCGGATGTGCTGAATTAATAAGTCCATGCTGAAGTTCGATAGACTTAGGTTTTGATGGCAACACAGGGATAATATTTTCTCTTGCGCTACCCCAGTAATCTATAGCATATTTAAGATTTCTGTAATTCTTAAAGAGTCTCTTAAACACCCTTTGATTCATTATGTTTGTAGCATACGAATCTGGCATAACTGACTTCAGATAATTGATAGCACTAAGATAATTATCCGGCAGACTATTTTCATTATCACAGAAAATTGCATCAAGCTTTTCTCTGCACTCTTCACACAAGCGAACATACTCTTTCTTATGTAACTTGATATATATTTTATTATATATTACATAATACTCAAGAGGACAATATCTATCTTTCAAATTATCCTTAAAATATGCAAAATCAAAACTCTCATTTCTTGATGGCCATTCAAATACAACTGTATCAGGATACTTATCCATCAAAAACTCTGCAGCCAAATTTCTGCCGTTATCTCTTCGATATACACTCGAGGTAAAAACTGCTGTTTTAGTATTTTTGAACTGTTTCAGCTTAATAAAACTGTCTATAATTCTTCGAATGCTGACTTTTCCTTGCTCCTTAGATGATACATTATCATCACTTTTGCCATTTAGCTTAAAATTAACTCCGTCTCTTAGCGATGCATAGACAGGAACACCATTAGCCAGAACGCTGTACAACTTTGGATATCTGGTTTCAAACTCTAGCAAATTCGTTATTTGACTCATACATTTTGTCCTTTGTTTTCGTTATATACTTTTGTAAAGTAATGTTCGTAGTCCTTAATTAAATTAGGCCACAAATACTCCTGAACTGATTCAATAGCATTTTGTGACATATTCTGCAGTTTCTCAGGATTATCAATCAGGAATTGAATCTTCTCAATCATTTCTTCCAAATTCATTACTTTTATTCCGTTAATGCCACTTTCTATGAAATCAACATCGTAACATTCACCAATATATATACTAGGAAGACCACACTGGGCGGCCTCTTGAATAACTTTAGGTAAACCTTCATTCTTTGATGTCATGAGAAACAAATCATTTTTTCTCATATTCTCGTATACTTTGGAATTCGAAATTCTACCTGTTAACTTAACATTTTGAAGATTATGTTTACGAATTTCTTCTTTTACGGCGTCTTGAATATCACCATCGCCAATCATAGTAAAATTGATGCTAGGAAATCTTTTTGCACATTCAATTAGATACATTGGTCTCTTATTAGCTTTTATATTGCCTACCCAAATGATATTTTTTAGACATTCTTTATGTTCAAATTCAATGTCCATAGGATCCACTCCTAATGGCAGAACAGGCATATCATATTTCCATTTTTCCTTGACACTTTCAGCAATACATTTACTAATAGCGAAAGAGTTATCCATAAGCTTTGTATAATAATAGATGAACTCGGGACTATTATTCTCGGTATCTGTAACTACTCCCTCTACCGATCCAACAAATTTGCATTTTTTACCCTTAAATAATTTTGCAAAACTCCAATCCATCGGTTCGGTTTTTGGAAGATAATATATATCATACTTTCCAAAGAACATAGTAAGCCACTTACACCAATACCAGATGAAGCGGTGATGAATAAGTCTGTGGAGATGTATTCCGAGTTTTTTATACTCTTGTTTATTTATAGGCATCTTATCGGTGTACATAGTATGAACTTCAAATTTTTCCTTATCAATATAGCGTGCTATATGATCACAGTTAATATTCTGTGCGTTAGGAAAATTAACATACGCTCCAAGGAACAGCTTGATTTTCTTATTCTTCTTACTCATATATTACCTCAAATGTCAATTGTTATCTTAGTTACACCGGATCAAAGAATGTATCCGGGTGGCTCGGGTCGAACTGCTCATTTGCCCACATTACAGTCACAAGATTCTCTGTATCAGATAGATTGATGATATTATGAGTCCAGCCGGGAATCATGTGGACAACCTCAATTTTATCACCTGACACCTCAAAAGAAACCTTCTCGTTTGTGTAGATATTGCGTTCTTCAATAAGCGCCTTACCTGCAACAACAATAAAGAACTCCCACTTAGAGTTATGCCAATGCTGACCTTTTGTGATGCCCGGTTTAGAGATATTAACAGAGAACTGACCACAACTCTCAGTTTTCAATAGCTCAGTAAAAGAACCTCTGTCATCACAATTCATTTTAAGCTCAAACTTAAACTTATCAGTCGGCAAATATGAAAGATAAAGGCTGTATAACTTTTTAGCAAAGCTGTTATCAGGAATAAGGGGTATAACCAAAGTTTCAGGCTGTGCTTTAAAGCTCTCAAGTAAATCCACAATCTCTCCGAGTGTTACCTTATATGTAAGTGGTACATAACAATACTTACCATCTTTATTTTCAACTGGTTCAAGACCGTCGTAATCACAATGCTTTTCCTTGCCCTCGAGTAAATCATACATACCCTCAACAAGGTCATCAATATACAGCAGCTCAACCACGGCATTTCTATCGTTAACAGTAAAAGGTAAATCATTTGCCACAGCGTTGCAGAATGTTGAAACAGCTGAGTTGTAGTTAGGACGGGAATGTCCCATGAGATTAGGGAAACGATAAACCGCTACTTTAGCTCCTGTTTCTTTTGCATAGTCAAAAAGCAACTCTTCGCCTGCTAACTTACTCTTGCCGTAATCAGACTCGCCATATCTGCCAATGAGTGTAGCCTGAATTGAACTTGATAGCATAACTGTCGCTTTATTATTGTACTTTTTCAGAGCATCGAGTAATTTTGAACCAAAACCAAAGTTACCCTGCATGAACTCTTCATTACTCTTCGGGCGGTTAATACCTGCAAGGTTGAATACAAAGTCAGCCTTACTGCAATATTCCTCTAACTCAGTTTCAGTTGAGTTTATATCGTACTCAAAAATCTCGTCAATTTTGATGTTCGAACGAGTACGATTCTTCCCATCTCTTATGTTCTTTAGATTAGCACAAAGAGCCTGCCCAACCATGCCCTTTGCACCTGTAACCAGTATTTTCATATCAATACTTTCTCCAAACCATTTTATTTACAACGCCTGTGTAAGACTGAATAATCTTAATCACCTTGTCGGAGACATTCTCATCTACATAATCAGGTACAGGAATGCCTAAATCTCCATTTTTATTCATCTCAACAGCAACATCAACCGCCTGTAAAAGACTCTTCTCATCAATGCCTGCGAGAACAAAGCAAGCTTTATCAAGTGCCTCCGGACGCTCAGTTGATGTACGGATACAAACCGCTGGGAACGGATGTCCTACTGAAGTGAAGAATGAGCTTTCCTCAGGCAAAGTTCCCGAATCAGATACTACCGCAAATGCGTTCATCTGCAAGCAGTTGTAATCGTGAAATCCCAAAGGTTCGTTACGAATAACGCGTGGATCAAGCTTAAAACCACTAGCCTCAAGCCTGTTTCTTGAACGTGGATGACATGAATAAAGAATTGGCATATCATACTTTTCAGCCATAGCATTAATAGCATTGAAAAGTGATAAGAAGTTTTTCTCGGTATCAATATTCTCTTCTCTGTGCGCAGAAAGGAGAATGTATCTTCCTTTTTCAAGTCCTAATCTCTGATGCACATCTGAAGCTTCAATTTTATCTAAATTATTATGAAGCACCTCAGCCATCGGAGAACCTGTAACATAAGTTCTCTCCTTTGGTAAGCCTGTATCAGCGAGATAGCGTCTTGCATGCTCGCTGTATGCCAAGTTAACATCAGAAATAATATCAACGATTCTTCTGTTTGTTTCTTCAGGTAAGCACTCGTCTTTACAACGATTACCTGCTTCCATATGGAAAATAGGAATATGTAAACGTTTAGCTCCAATAACAGAAAGGCACGAGTTAGTGTCGCCAAGCACAAGTACAGCATCAGGTTTAATCTGTGCCATAAGCTTATATGAACTTGCAATAATATTGCCCATCGTCTCACCTAAATCAGAGCCTACCGCATTGAGGTAAACATCTGGATCTTCGAGCTGTAAATCCTTAAAAAACACTCCGTTTAAGTTATAATCGTAGTTTTGACCTGTGTGCGCAAGAATAGTATCAAAATACTGTCTACTCTTATTGATAACCGCCGCAAGACGAATAATTTCAGGTCTTGTACCCACGATAATAAGTAGTTTTAATTTACCATTTTCTTTCCATTTTACATTAGAAAAATCGCTCATCATGATACTCCTTTTTATTTCAATCCACATTCATTATAGAATGCTATTAGCTCTCTACCTTTATTTTTATCACCAGTTTTCGCTTTTAAAAACTGGGCCTTTACATTGTGTTTTCTATATCTCAGGCTATTGAATGCTCTAAGTATCCAAGCATATGGCAAAAGGTATTTCTTACCCTCCAGCCACAAAAACATAGACTTCATATCCTCATATTTCGGAAAACAAGTACGCAAGAAAAAAGGAAACCTGCCTTTACTAACATACAGTGCTGCTTCATTATCTTTAGTACCAAAAACACCGTTAGATAACACAAAATCACTGAGTTTCTCTATTAAATCAGTACTCTCCCCGTCCGAAAACCAATACTTTGCTAACGCTGAAATATTAAGATAAAAGTCGTACAGATTTAGTTTTTTGAGTTCATTTTCAAAATAATCTTTTTCAAAATCCAGATTATCATAAACAAATATATCCATGATAAACCTGATGCCTACTCCACCGTGTCTGAAGTGTTCAGCTAAATGAATTACATTAAAAATAAACTCATCTTCTAGACTCATCTCATAGGTGTATTTACATCCCTCTTTGAGTTTACACTTATTCCAGATATCTGAATAATACTCGAAAAACTCCGATTCGTTAGCAAGCAAGCTTCTATGGGCTTCAACACTTATAAACGGAGGCATATTGTAGGTGTCGTTTTTCCTACCTTCTCTGTAGTCGGTATAACCTAGAGAAAGCATAGCTTTTTTGAATTCATTATGTTGCTCTGTTTTATATAGAACATCAATATCGCTCATTGAACGAAACAAAGGATCACTGTACCTCTTTTTAGTAACTGATCCCTTCACAACAAGGGTATCTATCCTCGATTCTTCGCACGTTTTTTGGATAACATCAACTGCGTAGAGCTGATTCTGAGAACGCATACTCTCTTGCAACAAAACGCTATAAAGATAATCACAGGTACTCTTATCCGGCTTATGTTCTTCCTTAATCGCACCTACATAGTACGCAAGACACTGCAAAACCCCGTGTTTTTTTGCGAGAGGAACCAACTCTTTCCAATTATTCGCTTGTTCTATAGCGGACGAATTCATGTTAATAAGTCGCCCCAGAATTATCAGCAATAGTTTGTTTGTATTCATTAATAAATCTTTCTTACAAATATTTAATATTCACCTGCACTGTACTATCCACAGCTTGATAATTGACGCCATACACACAGCACCAAAAATACAGCAAAACACAAAAAGTGGTGTAAGCTTTTTCGATACCCTATAAAACGTATCCTTGTTATGCAGATCAATCAAATCCACACAATCAGCTATAAGTAACCCAAATACAGCACCCAGAGTATTATGTATCAAATCATCAACCTCAAATGTACCAATACTAAAACTGAACTGTATTATTTCAATACTCAAACTGACTACGAACGCGCTTAATATCACTATCAAAAATTTATACTTTTTCTCCCTGAACAAAACTGCCAAAAGCAATCCTAATGGCATAAAAAGTATAACATTTCCCATCAATGACTGCGCAATATATAAGCCTTCTCCATCCCATCCTTTTGTTAATATCCCATAGTATGAACAAAGTGGAACAAGAGAAGTTTCAATGATATCAGATCCTATTCTGCTTAATAATGTAATTGAAGCAAATAAACAGATATACATCAAAAAAGACATTATAGCAATCGCATCTAAAAAGCGATATCTTTCTCTATATTTAAGCCATACACATAAATATAGAAAGATAAAAATTATAAAATAAATTTTTACAATCATCTAAATATAGCTATTACTTGCTACTTTTCAGTGCTTCTTTAACATAATCAGTTGTAAGAATCTTATCAACTGTACCCTGTACATCAAGCAAAGTAGTATTGTGGCTTGTATAAGACTCATCTGCTTCAGTAGCAACTTGTCCGTTAACAACAAACTTGTCGTAGTTTAAATCACGGCTATCAGCAGCAACTCTATAATAGTCACCCATATCCTGAGCTCTTAGTCGTTCTTCTCTAGTCATAAGAGTTTCGTAAAGTTTCTCGCCGTGACGGGTTCCAATAATCTTAGTACCTGTATCACCGAACAACTGCTGAACAGCCTGTGCCAAAACGCCGATAGTTGAAGCGTCAGCTTTCTGAATGAATAAATCACCAGGGTTAGCATGTTCAAAAGCAAACTTAACAAGGTCAACAGCCTCATCAAGATTCATCAAGAATCTAGTCATATCAGGGTTGGTGATAGTGATAGGGTTGCCAGCTTTAATCTGGTCGATAAACAGCGGAATAACCGAACCACGACTGCACATAACATTACCATAACGTGTACAGCTGATAACGGTACCGCCTCTTTCAGCAGCCACTCGAGCATTCGCAAAAATAACATGTTCCATCATAGCTTTAGAAATACCCATAGCATTGATAGGGTAAGCTGCCTTATCAGTAGACAAGCATACTACGCGCTTTACACCACAATCAATAGCTGCATGCAATAAATTATCAGTACCCTCAACATTTGTACGAACTGCTTCCATCGGGAAGAACTCGCATGAAGGCACCTGCTTAAGCGCTGCTGCATGGAAAACATAATCCACTCCCCACATAGCATCTTTAATCGACTGAGCATTTCTCACATCACCAATGTGGAACTTAACCTTGTTAGCAAACTCAGGAAAACGAGCCTGCAGATCATGACGCATATCATCCTGCTTTTTCTCATCACGGGAGAAAATACGAATCTCACCAATATCCGATTCTAAAAAATGTTTGAGTACAGTGTTACCAAATGAACCTGTACCACCTGTAATCATAAGTGTTGCACCATTAAATGCTGACATAAACTTATCCTCCAAATCGCTATCTTTTTGATTTTAATCTTTTAATTCTTTTTTTATCTGTGTAGTGCTAATCTCTGGTGTGCGAGGCAGATAAACAACTTCACAGTAATCTTTAAGAAAATCGAACTTACCTTTCCAATCGTCTCCCATAACAAAAGTATCTACGTGATACTCTTTAACATCAGAGACTTTCTGTTCCCAATTTTCTTCAGGGATTACAAGGTCTACATATCTGATGGCTTCCAGCAGACTTTTTCTTTGTTCATAAGTAAAATAACATTTCTTTTGCTTTTCATTCCAGTTAAACTCATCTGTTGACAAAACAACAATAAGATAGTCACCATATTGTTTCGCTCTGCGCAACAGATTGATGTGTCCGTAATGGAGCAAATCGAATGTACCATATGTAATAACTCTTTTCATACTTTCCTCCACCTATATCAGGTCAATTTTTCGGGCCAGCGTTCAGCCATATATTTAACCGCTATTGGCAAGTGTTTACTCTTGGCGTAAACGTGTCCTATCTTCATGTCACCCCATATTCTTCTTTGCTCACGAGTTGCATAATAGTAAAGATTCTCCTTAGCTTTTTTAGTACACAAAACTCTGCACAACAACTCGTTAAGCTTTTCCTTGGGACTAAGATTATCTGTGTCATAAATAGCCATATAATCAAGTTGACCCCAAATTTTAACTCCATTGTACTTATAGGAGCCACTTCCCAATAGAAATACTAATCGGTAATTATCATCTTTAAGCTGTTCTTTGAGCGTATTCAAATAATCATCATTAACCTCAAAATCGATGATATATAAATCGACAGGTTTTGTAGCTTTCTTGTTACTCTTATCCGAAAACAACAATCCTACTGCCTGAGCGTTAGCATTAATGGAATCATAAGCGCAAAAGTTATCAATAAACCGTGAGTACTCAGTAACTTCAGGATTCTTAATAAACTCTAGCAACTCGTCGTAGGTATATGCCGTGTCAAACGGCAAGTTATCTTTAACCTCACTATACACGCCACGACTATTATAATACTCCTCTTTATCATACTGATAAAGTACTATCCTTTTACCTGTGTTTGCATAATCAAAAAACACACTCGAATAATCAGTAATAAGTATGTCGACTGCATTTAAAAACTCATAGACTTCGATATCATCAGGCATATTATGGCAATACTCAAAAGCTCCTTTCACCTTTGGCATCGCAGGATGAAATTTTACAAACACCTTGTATTCGCTACCTAAATCTTTAGCTAGTTTTTCAATTTCCGTTACCTGATCCACATCATCAACACCGCAAGCCGTACCTCTCCACGTAGGCATATAAAATACGGACGTAACGTTTTCGAGAGAATAATTTTCTCTGACTCTTTTTCTCGACTCTTCATCAAAGAAAATTGAGTTCCTCGGATATCCAGAAAGTACTATGTCACCTTTCATGATCTCTCTGACCGCATGATCTTCTTCATACACTCTTTTAGTAAGCTTATTTGGTGCTATAAGATAATCACACATCAAAAAATTCCTTTGGGCGTTGTTAAATGCAAACGGATCATCACCCACGCTGCGACCCAAAGTTTTAAGCGGTGTGCCATGCCAGGTATTAAGATACACCTGTTGAGTTTTCTTTATGAAACTCATATTAAACGAAACATTATTCACTAAATACTTAGAATGGCATAAAAAATAGATATAATCATCTGAATCAAACAGTACTACCTTTACTCTATCATCAAAAAGATTCTGCTTCCTCAGATACTTTTCTAATTCAGAAGGATTCTTGTGTGCAATAACCAATTTGTATTGCTTGTACTTTTCGTCGCTAAAAATATGACGGTAGATATAGTACGGATTTCCCTGAAAGTTCGTCCCACTAAAAGACTGAAAAAAAACCGTATCATCTAATAAGATATTGTCCTCAAAATATTTTGTATACACCCAATATTTGCTTTTATGGGTGTTAATCATACCATCTATACGCCCTTTAATACTGTTTATAATTCTCATACAAGCCTCATATTAACAAACATCTCTATCATATAAAAAGTCACTGAAAACTCCAGTAAACTTCTTTTCGCTAAGCTTATTGTACTCGCTGAGTCTATTCACTGAATAAGCAAATGCACATATATTGCTTTTATCAAAGACTTCCCAACCTATACGTTCATCAATAGCCTTAACGGGAACAGAAACTGCCCCAACTTTGTTTTTGATGCAACAATTTGCTATTTTTACATAGTCCGCATTATACATACATACATGAAGCATTTTAAAATCATAGACTTCTCGAATTTCGTGTATGTTCGTTTCTTCAAAAACCTGAATTACAATTCTCTCTAAAGCTTCTTTACTATTACAGTTATCAACTATAAATTGAGCAAAATCCTTTAGATTTCTAAACTTACAGTCAAAAATTACTTTGATATCGCTATAAGCTATAAGTTTATCCAAACACTCTTTAATACTAACAGGTGAAAACCTACCATCAACAAGTAAGTCTAAATGCTCTTTTTCAGTCACGGGATTTTCTGTATGTGTAGCAATATATTTACCATCGCTGGAAATATCAACATCATACTCAAAAACTCTATTGCCTTGATTATAGTAAAAAGTGAAGGCTTCTTTACAATTGAGATAGCTCATTCCCTGTAAACCGCCACCTGCATGAGTAATTATCGAAATATCTGTAAAAAACTTGTCTTTACTGTTTAATGGAGCTAACAGGCTTTCAGTATTCAATTCACACTCGGTTTTTGACATAGATGCAATTTTTTGCTCTATAATTTCATCAGCAGATGCAACATGCCTTAGTAAAAAATGTATACATCTGTACAAAAGTAGTTTTGCTTTACTGATAACCATCATCCCCATTAAAACTTAATTTCGTCTTGGCAAAAGCTTCGAAACCGCGCCAAACACCAAATTCTTTTCTTCCTTATTCATACATATGAAAACGCTGTACACCAGGAATATTGCAGTAAATAAGATGATTTTAAATATTAACCATAGCCAACCTTCTGTTGGTAAGAAACAATTAACAACAACACCAATCAGAATCGTTGGTGAAAGCTTTGCTGTCACCCCTAAAATATTCTTCCAGAAGCGACCAATGCCCAAATTTATCTTTTGAGCATAGAACCAGTTAATAATTATGCCCTTAGTAATTAATGTTGTGACACCTGTACATACTGCACATCCCAAAGGACCATACTTAAGTCCTGCAGGAACAGATAAAATAACATTCAAAACTGCACAGACTACATATAAAATTGCTTTAAACTGATGGCGATTCATCGCCTGTATAACAAGTACCGGTATAGTTTGAATATTTGGTATAGCAGCAGGAATAATCAACACTAAAACAATCCAATATGCTACTTCGTATCCTTCTTCCGCCCACAAAGCTATAAACTCCTGACCAAATATCGCAAAACCAGTACACATCAAAAACATAATGAAATACTGTATTCGTCCTATACGAATCATCAAATCGGTCATATCGTCCATCGATGCGCCTTTTGTTATTCGAGCAGTAACCCTAGGGAAGAATACGCTTCCAACAACAGCAGGTATCTGCTGAACGTATGTATTTATCGTATAACCTATTGTATATACAGCAACAGCAACCTCACCACTAATTATACCTAAAATTACAGTGTCAGCGTTATCATTGAGTTGTCCGACAACCGAACCTAAGAAAATAAAGAATGAATACGAAACAATTTCTTTGAGTATTGAAAAATCCATTCGCTTAGGATTCATCGTAATATTGACCTTAAGCACTTTTCTGACATAAATTACATTTGCGATATTCAGCATCTGTTGTAAAACAAAAGTTACAACAGACAACGCAATCGCTTTATAACCCCAGATAAGAAGTGGGATCATAACCACAGGCTTAAGCAGAGTGTTAATAAGGTTAGTTACTTTTATAAACGTAAAACGCTCATGAGCTGTAATAATAGCGCTATACGGTTGTAAAAAGAAGGTTATTCCAAGATTCAATACCATAAACAGGATAATAACCTTCAGCTCAAAATATCCCTGCTCCCCAGTAGATACAGTGTAAAATCTATCAGAAAATGCACATATAATAAATCCGACAACAGTGATTAAAATCGCTAGTATGCCGTATATGTACATAAACATTCCATACATAGCAGATGTTTTTTCTTGATTTCCCTCTGCTCTGTATTTAGCTGAATATCTTACCACTGCATTACCAAAACCAAATTCCGCAAGACTAAGATAGCTGATAGCAGCATGTCCCATATTAAATAGTCCATACTGTTGAGCTCCCAGTGAACTAAGCAAAAATGGGGTGTAGAGTACTGACACAACTATATTTGCCACCATAGTTATGTATGAAAAAATTATGCCAAGTTTTAAATTCTTGTTTTCACTCATTTATGTATTTGCCTCCAAGACTAGCACATGAATATGCTAGAAAAATGACCTAACACGATTGAAACATTTAACAATAATTTGTCCGAATGTATATCTCTTAACTACATCTTTCATTGTAACTGTCAGATATTCTTCACGCGTCATTTTTCCACGTTTTGACCAATCTACATTTATCTCATTTTTCTCCATAAACTCTATTAACTCAGGTTCATTAAGCCATTTGCTGTTAATGACCGCACTACAATCCTTTATCCACAAATAATCATAAATAGGTATGGTGTTTACAACCATAACTTTCTCAGGATATTTCCAACGTCGTGCTCTGTCTGAACCATACCCCTCAAAAGCCCATATAGATTCCCAAGGTCTCAGCCATTTAAGTAAAACTTCTTTTCTCCAAATTGTTGGAACAAAGTGAGTTTTCCATCCACCTTTATGTAATTCTTTGTAAGATAATTCTGTTGATTCAACGAAGTTTTCTATGTCGCGATTTCTTGTTCGTGTACCATACATTTGAAAAGATGCTATAGACTTATCCTTCTCCATTATATCAACTATTTCATCAAACAAGTCCCAACGAATAGTTTCACACGCAAAAAAATCATCTAACACAAGAAAAACATAATCTTCAGGTATTCTATTCAGAACATCAATAAACCGCCTGCTCCATGATAGATTTTTGTTTCCTCGCTGATTTAAGGTTTTCACTTCAAAGTTCAACTCTTTTTTAGGAATAAACTGCTTGCGTTCTGTATTCAAATAAACAGATAGGTCTTTCTCATGACCTCCAAATATATTAAGGCACTCGAAAAACGGTTCCCACAAATCTTCATAATTATCGCATGACGACATTAAAAACGCCCATTTTTTCATTGTATTATCCTGCCTTCCAACGATTGGTTTTCTTGTAAATATCTATCCCTATAAACAATACACCACATAAATGTCATCCAAAATGTACAAGCTTCAGTGCTACCAACAGCAAATAAAAACGATTCGCTCCATGCAGCTAACATCAGCTCAACTAAAAACAAACAACCAATTATAAACGGAGTTGTTGTTTTTGATGTTACTTTTTTCATAAATATCTTAAAAAACGAACTAAAATATACCAGTAATGCTATTGTAAGAATCACAACTCCCCAAATACCGACTTCAGCTAAAATTGTTATGTAACTGTTGTGGAATGGATAGCCTTCCTCACCAGGTGTATCATTATACCTTTGTGAATCTGCATATCCACAACCAAATACTGGATGATCCCTCCAAACACTGATACCTTTATCCCACAACTTTCCTCTTGATGTACCGCCTTCGGATAAAAGTTGATTTAGCGCTCTGATTTCTAGAAATTCGAAACTTCCTGTAAATAATAAATAAACTAACGCTACTATAATTGCCAATATTCCAACTCTTAAAATATTACTTTTAATTTTAAATAATATAACCAAACTAATATTTAAAACTAAGGTAATAAATGCCATTCTGGAACCGGATCCAATAGCAGTGAATATAGCTGTTGCCATAATTATTGCAAAAAACAACTTTCTTAAACCAACTGTTCTATCAAAAAAACAAAAACTGGACAAAAAAGCCAAATTAGAATATATGCCTAAAGTATTGGCATTTGTAGTCATGGCTTGCATTCGTTCTCCATCATTTCCTATACCAGCAAACACTGCATACATATTAATCAATTGAAAAATAACTATAACTGTCATAACTACTCTAAAATCTGCATCTAGATCTTCCGTAGAGAATTTTGAGTTAAAATACAAATATGTACAATAAATAACAACAACAAAGGATAGTATCTTAGTAATTGATTCTGCTTTATCAACGCTGAAAATGACAGATGGTATAACTGCAAATAAGTAGAACCACAACAACATCGGCAGTTCTAAAGAAACGGACTTATTATCATAGAACACGGATATAGCCAACAGTAGTAGAATTATCCATCTAAACAACTCAGCATTCGGTATTTTAAATCTGCTTAAATTTAGAGAGAAAAAAATCCACACTGTAGCAAATAGAATAACCCTCTGTATCCCGGTTTTATCTATCGGTTTATTCATCACAAATCGCTCCTGTAAACTGACGAAGATAGAACTCAAAATTCCACTGATCGATTCTTTTTATGGAATTTTCAGAATATATATCTAAATCCTTCCTAAGAATATCTTTCATTTTTTCTTGCAACATTTCTTGATTATCGTCTTCGAAAACTTCTCCGTTTTCACCTTCTAAAATCAAATCTTTTCTACATCCAACCTTTGAAGATACAATAACCGGCAATCCCATTATCATGGCTTCGTTAACAACTAACCCCCACGGCTCATGAGTAGAAGGCAAAACAAAAACATCTGCCATTTTATAAAACTCGACAATCTTAGGAAATGTGACATACCCCATAAAATGAACATCTTCTATGTTCTTAGTTTCAACAAGTGCCTCAAGCGTTTTTTTCTGTGATCCATCTCCTAAAATTACCAGTGAAATATTTGGCTCATCTTTCTTTATTTCGTTAAAAGCGTTAATCAGGACAGTTGCATTTTTTACAGGCTCTAAACGTCCAACAAATAAAAATACTTTTTTATCTAATATGCCATACTGCTCCTTTATATCCTCTTTAATAGGCAAAGAATCTTTTACTTCTAATAGCCTGTCACTACTAACAGACATTGGCATAGTGTAGCAATTTTCCTCTTTTATTCCATAATAAACCAGATTTTCTTTTTGTAATGTTCCGCCAGGAAATCCATAGCAGTATTTATTGCTCAGCAATCTACGCAAATAAACTTTTTTAAGTAAGGCCTTAATCTTAGATTCAGGTACATGTAATGGTGTATCTGATTCTATAGCATAACGAATACCATGTTTCTGGCAGTATTTAATAGCCGCAACCTGCTCTGTCCCTACATATCCGTTGATGATTGCAAAATCGGGACTAAAACTGTCAAATATACTTTTTATTTGTTTTTGTCGCTGTTGAGTGCAACCAGAACATACAATTGCACCTTTGGGAAGTTCTAAATTATCTTTACCGGTAAGTCCAGTATCACAAAAAACATATTGATACTTATGCTCAGTTTTTTCATAAACTTCCCTTATTAAATCAAACCCATATAGCATAGGCTCAACAAACAGCACTAATATCTTCTTTGCCTTACTTTGCATGTTTCTTGTAAATCCTTTCTAACAACGGATAGCTATATACTATTTTCTTAAGTCGAGGTCTGAGATAGAATACAATCTTATGCTTAAGATACTTCACATTACTATTAAACAAATAGACCGTATAATTAGTACTGAGCAAACATTCCCATCTCATTTTAAAGTCATAATCGCCTCTCATGAAATCAATTTTCGGACATTCTTGTTCGAAACCATCTTTTATCGTCTGATAAAATAGCAATTGACCCGGAAAAGAGTTTCTATATTGATTCTTAAATGCCACGAGCCATATATATTTTGAATTTTTATGTTTCATACAAACCAAAAATCCAACAGCTTCCTCTTCGTTTCGTATAAAGTATACATCCAGTAATCCTTCAGCATTCATCTGTTCGATAATTTTGAATGACCATGTTATATCTGGAGCACCACCTCTTATCTCCTGTCTGTTTATATAAATCTCTTCTATTTCTTTCATTAATTCATCAGTAACTTTCTCTTGAGAAATAGTAAGATTCTTTTTAAGACCCTCTTTAATAGTTTTATTTCTCATACTTTGACTTAACATCTTAAAATAACTATCAAAGTTCTCGTATCTCTTTCTGTCTATATATGCAACTCTTGTTGTTTTATGGACCAAATACTTTTTCTTTTCTTCGAGTATTTTTTGTACAATATGTAACTGAGATGTTGAAGAAGGCATTTCCTGAAATGCGATAGCTATCTTTCTCTCTAAAACAAAATTAATAAATCCTTCAATTACAGGTATAGTTTTATGAACAACAACAAAAGCCCCGTAATCCATATCTCGTCCGCCAATAAATTCAACTGTATTATTTTTTACTACAAGTGGAGCGTAACCATAAACTTTTTTGCCTTCAAACGCCTTGATTACAAACAGGCTTTCAGGTGACTCGTTATTCTTCCACCAAATATAGTTCCATTCCCATGTCTGAAAGGGAGTTGAATCACTCATAGAGTCACAAATTTTAGTCCATTCATCTCTCTCTGCCAGTAAACTTTCTGCGTCATTTATTATTTTATAATCCATTTTTTCCTCCACATTCAGGTAAAAAACAATTAGTATAATCAATATTTATATTCAGTAATTCGTTCTCTTTTACAATTACAAAGCAAAAGACGAATTCGTTGCAAAATGCCCTTCCAATCGTATTTTCCTTCTATCTTATCAACAAACTTTTCTATACTGTCATCGTTGGAAATACCTATTCTGGGTAGTACGTTAGTACTCAATCTATTCTCTGGGATCCTTCCATAATACGACCCCAATATATACTTATACTTATTTATTTTTCTTAACTTTAAAATAGATTTTCTATCATACATTCCAAACGGAATACAGAAAGCACTCGGATCAAAACCTAATTCTTTATCTAAAATTTCTGCCGATGTATTAACCTCGTTGAGCATATCTTCGACGGAATAAGTTCTGATATCAGTGTGATTATGAGTATGAGCTTGCATCTCAAAAACACCGCTGTCACATAAGTCTCTCACCATATTCCAGTCCATAAAATGTTCATCGTTACCTATATACGCAGTCGGCAAATACACATTGCCTTTAATTCTGTACTTTTTCATAATCGAAAAAGCGTTATCATAAACAGACTTTAAACCATCATCAAAAGAAACTATTACCGCTTTTTCCGGAAGTGACTTAGATAATTCTGAAAAAAACAACGTTTGATATCCATTCTCAGATAGATATTTCATTTGCTCTTCAAATTTGTCTTTTTCGATTTTTTGGTAAGAATAGCCGCATCCTTGCTCTACTACTTCATGATAATAAATTATCAAAAGTTTTCTTTTTTTCATACTTTCACCATACTTTAGATCCACACTAAACAGTAAATAATTTACGATATATATCTTCAACTACTTTCGCCGAAGCATCCCAAGTGTAATTGCTCTCTACCTTCGCTCTGGCTTTTTTAGCCATCTCTGAGCGAACGTTATTGTCCATCAGTTTTTCTGCTGACTCAACAATCTGATCAACATTTTTCACGTCTATCAAAAAGCCGTCTACACCATCTTCGATTATTTCATCAATACCGTTATTCTTACATCCTACAGACGGCAACCCGCATGCCATTGCCTCGAGATAAACACAACCAAGCGCCTCATAATAAGATGGTAAAACAAATATATCGCCTTTTCTGACTTCACTTGCAAGTTTGTCATACGGAATGTATCCCACAAATTCTACAATATCATCAAGCCCAAGTTCTAATGCCAAATCCTTCAAATTTTGCTCAAGATATCCACGTCCCAGTAGTTTCATACAAAATTTATTAGGATACTTATCGTTCAAAACTTTCAGCGCTCTTAGTGTATAATCATGTCCTTTGAGCGGAATCAAATTACCTACTGAAATAATTTGTATTTTTTCATTTTCGTGTGTTTCCGGATAGAAATTCTCAACATCAACGCCGTTATAAGCAACGTAGGTTTTGCCACTGATATCCAATCTTTCAAGGACATTATCAACAACCTTCTGACTTACTCCAATAAAAGCATCAGCATTCGCATAAACCTCTTTGCTTGCATCTACAATCTTGTTGCAGTTTTTCTTATCCTTGTAACTGACATCAAGAAAAACGTCCAATCCATGTCCATGAATTATATATTTCTTATTGTACTTTTTAGCTGCATACATAACAGCCTGTCCCACAGGTAAAGCTGCATCTGCGTGGTAAATATCGTAGCTCTCTAAATCCAGATTTCTGTTTAGTGAATGGAAGAGGGCCTTACCAGAACGATGAAAATCAGCGGTCCCCGGAATCTTAAAATACTTTATGTAGCGTATATTTACACCTTCGTAATCCCAATATTCACTTTCGATTTCCCTATCATAGAAGGTATATGGAACCACAACATCAATATCAACACCGCGCTTTTTCAAAGCCTTGACCTGTTCGTGGGAAAAAATACCTTTCTGTGGAAATTTGGGTGTAGGATACATACCTGACACATATAAAATCTTCATAACGTCTGATTCACGATTAAACGCAAATACTCCTCCATACACTTAATCTATATAAAAAGTAATACAAAATTATCCAAAAATCGTTCTGTACCCTGTTTGCTCTTTTGATTGTTTAACTTTCTCTTTAGCAAGATTAACTCCATTTTCTGCCATCTCGTGTTTTTCTTCATCGGAAAGCTCATAGAAATCATCTAACGCGTTAGTAAACGAATCCGTTTCAAGCGGTAAAACATAACCCGCTTTCTTTTCCTTCACCACCGCCCATGGTGTGCGATCACTGATAATAGGTACACAACCAACAGACATAGCTTCAAAAACTACATGTCCATAATTTTCACTTTTTGTAGGAAGAACTAACACATCCTGCTGAGACAATACTTTCTGCACGTTATCTGATGGTACATCTCCCTCATATCTCCACGAAATATCAAGACTTTCGAGCTTCTTAAGACAGCTGTTCCAATATTCCTCTTCTTGTACAGGTCCGAAAAGCGTCAGTTCAACATTCCTATTTTTCATCTGTGACACAGCGTCTATAACAACCATAGGGTTCTTGTGTTCGCAGATACGGGATAAAAATGCAATCTTGAGTGGCCCACGTGGTTTTTCTGACAAACCCGGAATTATAGTTCTTGGCAAATCTTCCGCTACAACATAATCTATATTCTTTCCAACTACTCTTTTGACGTCTTCAGCTTCGAGCTCAGATGTAACTGACCAAACAACACCCTTGAATAAACCAAGCAACTTGCACAAGGTAATGAAAACCTTTTTCTTAAGAGCCTTTTGTGCTAAAGCACTATGAGAAAACACTCCCATCGAAGCAAGAGCGACCTTACAGCCAAGCTTCTTTCTTTTGTTGAGCAACAGTGTTTTATAGCCATATTCATCATAAAAACTACACAAATAAACTACGTCCTTGCCCTTCATCAACGAAAGCAACAGCTCATCGGTAAATCCGCCTTGCTCAACATAAAAGACCTTGGCTTTTCCTACCTGATTCCACTCTCCAACTTTAACATCAGGGTAAGGCTCGGTGTCACCTTGATCCCTATCCCAGCACGCTATATGAATATCATACTCGTCACCGAGTGCTTCAGAAATATTAATAAGAGTTCTTAGCGGACCACCGTCTTTATGTCCCGGCAGGTAACGTCCTGCTAAAATCAGTATTTTTTTCATTTCTTCTCTTTTCCTTCTAGCTGTTCATATATCTTAGCGTCAACTATAAATCTATACCAATAAGCCTGAAGATAAATAAATATCTTACCAGCTTCTCCATCTAAAAATCCCAATTGTATATAATACCTGTACCAGTAATAAAGTCTTGCTCTTAAATAACGTGGCAATTTATAATAAAGGCCACGTTTTTGTTTTTGAGTTGTGTCTTTCTCTATGGTATTGTCAGAATAATCTCCGTTATACAATTGTAATTCAAGCCTACTATAATTTATGTGTTTAATTAACCAATCGTCTAGAGTTTTATAGTCATAATGGATAAAACTACTGTTCAATCTTTCAATCTTTCCTTCAACCACAAATCTTTCGTCCATACTTTTATCTTCAACACGAGCTTTCCCAAATCTGAACAAACGAACTATGTAGGTTTTGTTATTTCCTCCATGCTTAAGCTGTTTACCCATAAAATACATACGCCAACGCATTTCATAGCCATTAACGCCAAGGGATTCTTCGCTACTGAGCTTTTGCAAAATCTCCTTTGCCAGTTCCTTTGAAATACGTTCATCAGCGTCTAGCCTGAAAACCCACTGTGTATCAATGTTGCAATTATCAAGCGCCCAATTAAACTGTCGAGCGTGACCAACCCATTCGTGGTAAACAGTCTCAGCTCCGTTTTTTTCAGCCAACTCAACGGTTTTGTCAGTACTACCGCTATCAACTACGATGATACGCTTAGCAATCTGTTGAGCCGAATTCACACAAGCTTCAATATTCTTTTCTTCGTTTTTTGTCAATATAATTACGGTGATGTCACTCATAAATACCACTTACTTTTCAAAATACTCATCCAGCCCATCCATAATAGACTGCTTATCGAAGTGCTTTTCATAATAACTACGACTGTTTTTCGCCATAACGGACAAATCTTCATTTTTAAGACTTAATATCTTCTGTGCTAGCACCTTTTCATCACCGATAGGTGAGCATACTCCGCACTGAGCTTCTTTAATAATTCTTTCAGTTTCTCCAAAAGCGGACGCAATAATCGGCATTCCGCATGCCATATAACTTTGAAGTTTCGCTGGTATTGTCATTTTCCATAGCTCAGCATTCTGAAAAGAAATAAAAGCTGCATCGCAAGTAGCTAAAAGCTGTGGTACATATTCGGCAGGCTGTCGCTCTACTAAAACAAACATACTTTTAACTTCGCGCTGTGCTATTTCCTTTTCAAATTCTTCACGATATCTTCCATCGCCTACTATAACAAACTCAATGTTCTCGCCTTTTAATAACTGTGCGGTTTTCGGCAATATATCTAAGCCCTGAGCCTGTCCGATATTGCCTGTAAAAATAACCTTAAACTTATCGTTTTGAGGTATTTCAGGAACAGGCTTTTGTACTACAGGTTTATAAAACTCTTCTGCGTATTGCGGTAAATAATGCACTTTTTCTTTATCTTCTACTCTCTTCTGAATTTCTTTAACAAAACTCGGTGAGGTAGCAAAAATATCGGTGCAATTTTTATATATATAATTCACCATCTTACTGATGGGATTAATAACAACAGGAGATGTAATCCCTGTTACTATCTCAACATTTTCAGGCCACAAATCCTGAACATAAAGATAGTTTGGTACCTTGTGTTTTTTTGTGTACCATACTCCTATCAGAGCCTGAGTCATAGGAGAAACTTCAAATGTGAAAACATAATCTGCCTCAAGCTTGGTGCGAATCTTCCACCAATACCCAGATACAACGAACGAAATATAATTGAGAAACAACTTTATGGAACTATGTCCTCGCGCTACAAGTGGAATTCTGATTATTTCCACTCCGTTGTAATTCTCGGTACGGTTTTCTTTTATACTATATCCTTCATAAAACTCGCCCTGAGGATAGTTTGGAATACCAGTAAGTACCGTAACTTTATATCCACGGTTGACCCATTCCAAACACATATCATTAATGCGAAATGGTTCAGGATAAAAATATTGAGTTATAACAAGAATATGTTTCTTGCTCATTTTTTCTTCTCCGTTTTTTCAATACTCTCTCTGAGTGAGTATTTTATGTAATCATCTTTATATTCGCTGATCTTCATATCATAGCTTAAGTTACCAAAAGCTTTGTTAACAAGTCCTGTGATATGACTTAAAATTTTCAATGCCCACGAAAAACCTTTTACAAGAAATAGTTTTTTGTCGTGAACCTCACTAATTACTTTGACAAGCTCAGATGTATTGGAATACTGAGAGTTTTGCGGGAAGAAAACTCCATCATCTTCGTTTTCAATAACCAACCTGATAAATTCAACAAGGTTCCCAACATAAAGCATCGAACGCTCCTTTTCTACATAAGGAAAAATCGGAAGTTTCTTAGCAAACTTAGAAAGTGTCGGATAATTACCTTTGCATTCCTCGCCATAAATCATCGGCGGTCTGAGAATGGCTATTTTAAAGTTGTCATCTCTCAATGGCACAAGTCCGCTCTCAGCCTGAACCTTACTATCGCCATAGTAGTTAGATGGAGAAACAGGAGTGTCCCTATGAATTCTTTTACTTTTTCCTATAGGAGCGCTCTCACCATACACACTTGCACTTGACATAAACACAAACTGCTTTACACCATCTGCTTTAGCTTTTTTAGCGGTTTCGATTGCAAGATCTGTATTAACTGTGTAATAAAGCGCCTTTCTGTCTTCACTGATATTACCAAAATCAGAATGGGCAATTCCGGCTACATGAAAAACAACATCGTAGTTCTCAAAGCTTTTCTGCCTCCAACTGCCATCAATCATATCAACGGTATCTATCCGATAGTTTTCAAATTGTTTTATGTAATTTTCAAATGAAGTGCCTATATAACTGTTGGAGCCGGTGATGAGAATATTTTTCATTATTTTCTCGCTTCCTCTTTTTTGTTTAATTCCCCTGTTCCGCCTTCGACAACACCGTCGCTCTTAAATACGCTTACTATCGAAAGAAAGAAACATTTTAAATCAAATCCAAAGCTAATTTTTTCAGCATATTCTCCGTCAAGCCTTGCCTTAACAGGGATTTCGAGTTCATCTCGACCGTTGATCTGCGCCCAACCAGTAAGACCTGGCATAACATCATTAGCTTTGTACTTGTCGCGTTCAGCAATCAGGTCGTCTTGATTCCAAAGCGCAGGACGAGGACCTATGATACTCATATTTCCAACAAATATATCCCAAATCTGCGGTAGTTCGTCAAGGCTAGATTTTCTCAAAAACTTTCCGACTTTTGTAATATACTGCTCAGGATCTGAAAGCTGGTGAGTAGGCACGTCATGTGGGGTACTCATTTTCATTGAGCGAAATTTATGTAGCTTAAAGTAAGTCTTATTTATTCCGACTCTTTTCTGCGTAAAAAACGCAGGACCCGGATCATCAATCTTGATAGCAATAATAAGACCTAAAAACAGCCATGACAAAAAAACTAACGCAAAAAAAGACAGCACAATATCTATAAGTCTTTTGAAAAACTTTACGTACATAACTAACCCCTCATTCGCAAATTCGCCTAAAACCCCTAATTTTCTATTTTATCCTTAATATTCTACTATAAAACATATATATTGTCAATTAAGTAACAAAATTTATCAATCATTTTATACAACATAAAAATGGCTTGTTTATGCGATTTGCTAGCGATTTTGGTAAAGAATACAAAAAGCTCTCGGGAATTTCTCCCAAGAGCTTAATAAGAACTTTAAATTTCTACACATTATATAATTTTTATATCCAAATTTGTGCATTTTTTACAAGCTTATTCCTCATATCCGTTAGGGTTATTTTTCTGCCAGTTCCAAGAATCACGACACATCTCTTCTAGCCCGAATTTCGCTGTCCAACCCAGCTGTTTATTAGCTTTTTCAGGGTCAGCAGTAACAATCGCCACATCACCCGGACGCCTGTCCATTATCGTATAAGGAATTTCAAGATCATTAGCTTTAGAGAAAGCTTTCACAATGTCAAGCACACTGTATCCTATACCTGTACCTAAATTAAAAATCTCAGTACCCTTATGACCTGCATTTATGTATTCAAGAGCCTTAAGGTGACCATTAGCAAGATCGACAACGTGAATATAATCTCTGACACCCGTACCATCATGGGTATCATAATCGTCACCAAACACACCGAGTCTTTCACGTTTGCCAACAGCAACCTGAGTAATATACGGCATAAGATTGTTCGGTATTCCGTTAGGACTCTCGCCGATAAGACCACTTTCGTGAGCGCCAATAGGATTAAAATATCTGAGTAGCACTACAGATAAATCCTTATCAGCAACAGTGGCATCAGTCAGAACCTGTTCGTTAAAGAGCTTTGTCCAACCATAAGGGTTAGTACAAGAAGTAGGCATTCCCTCTTTGAGTGGCACAACCTTTGGCACACCGTAAACAGTAGCCGATGAGCTGAACACAATCTTTTTAACACCAAACTCAGCCATAACTTCAAGAAGAGTGAGTGTTGTATCAAGATTGTTTCTGTAGTACATAAGTGGTTTTTCAACACTTTCACCCACAGCTTTATACCCCGCAAAGTGGATAACAGCATCGATATTACACTGTGAGAATACCTTTCTTAAAGCTTCTTTTTCAGCAACATCTATTTTATATACAGTTACAGTTTTTCCTGTTATTTTTTCAATTCTGTCCAGTACTTTTTCGCTTGAATTATCAAAGTTATCTGCGATAACAACATCGTAGCCGCTATTTAAAAGTTCAACACATGTGTGGCTACCAATGTATCCCGCACCGCCTGTAAGAAGTACTTTCATAATACTCTCCTATCCGAACTATTAATTCTTTTTATGGTTAAAAGTAGGAACTATTTGAGCCAACAAATCAACAGTATTTTCGCTGTCGTTTTTCTCCGCATAAGCACGCAGATTATCAAGATTTTTGAGTAATTCATCAGGATTTATATCAATCTGATTACCGATGAAAATTTTCTTGTTGGCTGTTGATTTAAGACCTTCTTCGTCCATTAAAAGCTCCTCGAAAAGCTTCTCCCCTGGTCTTAGTCCCGTAAACCTAATTTCAACGTCTCTATACGGCACCTTGCCATACATTCGGATAAGATTTTCAGCCAGTGTAGTGATTTTCACAGGATCGCCCATATCAAGAACAAATATCTCGCCACCATTTGCCATAGCACCCGCCTGAAGCACAAGCGATACGGCTTCCGGGATAGTCATAAAGTAGCGGATAATATCCGGGTGGGTAACTGTAACAGGTTTACCTGCCTCAATCTGACGTCTGAAAAGCGGAATAACTGAACCGTTTGAACCAAGAACGTTACCAAATCGGGTAGTAACAAACTCGGTTTTAGAACCACTTTGTGACTTATACTGAACTATCATCTCACAACAACGCTTAGTTGCACCCATAACATTTGTTGGATTAACAGCCTTGTCAGTAGAAATCATAACAAATTTTTCGACATTATATTTTTCAGCAACAGTAACCATATTCCATGTGCCGAAAATATTGTTTTTAACCGCTTCGGCAGGAGAAGTTTCCATAAGCGGAACGTGTTTATGAGCAGCGGCATGGAATACTACCTGCGGTTTGTATTCTTTAAAGATAGCTTCCATTTTATCATAATCACGAACTGATGCTATAAGGGTAACAAGATCAAGTGAATCCTCGTATTCAATTTTCAACTCCTGTTGAATATCGTAAGCATTGTTTTCATAAATATCAACGATTATAACCTGTTTAGGATTATACTTTGCAATCTGGCGAACAAGTTCAGAACCGATAGAACCGCCACCACCTGTAACCATACAAACCTTACCCTCGATAAATTTTCGAATCTCGGTTTTATCGAAGGTGATTGGATCGCGTCCGAGCAAATCCTCAATTTTAATGTCCTTAACCTGATTCAAAAGCTGTGGTTTGCTATCATCAAATAAAATCTGGCTTAAATACGGAACCATTTTAATTCTGCAATCAGTTTCAGAACAAAGTGTCATAATATCTTTACGTTCTTCTTCTGTACAAGAAGGAATAGCAAACAAGATGAGCTTAATGCTAAATTCCTTGCAAATTCTTGGAATATCTTTGGTTGTACCGACTACTTCAATGCCCATAAGCTTCGTATTACGCTTGTTAGGATCGTCATCAACCAAGCAAACCGGTAAAAGGTTACGGGACGGGTTATTAGGGTCAGCGTTAGCGTTGGAAATATCAGTAAGAATCATCTTAGCAGCCTGACCCGCACCAACAATAAGAGTACGCTCGTAATTTTCAGCACGACCAGCCTCAGTCAATTCAATAAATGTTCGCTTAAAAATAAATCTGAACAGAATTATGCTACCTGTAGAAACCGCAAAATTCACCAAATAATACAGCGGATTGCCCTGTTTATCTGCTAGTGATGCGAAAAATCCACTAAGTATCAAACCAGCCATCACCCCTACTGTACAGTAGAAGTAGTCTTTTTTATTAAAGTCACGCCATGCTCTTGTATACGCTCCACAAATATAAAGCGTAAAGAAACAAAACAGAACATTGAGTAAAATAACCCATAAAATCCTGACTTCATTAACAACATAATTGTCCTGCGGTAGTTTAAAAGCAAGACATATTAAAGACATAATCACATTTGACGCCAGCGCTGATAACGCAATTAACACGGCATCAACTGTCATCAAGAGATTCTTTCTGAAATTCACTTTCCTCATATATTCATCCCCTTAACCCCAAGGAAGTACAGCGTGCAAGCAGGCACACCTAGATAGAATAATTATACAACCAACCAATATCATTGTCAATAAAATCATAGCTTTCAAAAGCACGTATACTTATCACATTTCAGCGAGTTCTCCAGTCATATCTTGCACATCTTTTTCATATACATTACCACAACGACTCGGAGGTTAGTTTATGAAAGACAATGTCGAAGAGCGTGCAATACAGCTCGGTGAATACATAGCAAAAAACAACGCTACCGTTAGACTCACAGCGAAAAAGTACAACATCAGCAAATCCACTGTACACAAGGACGTCAGCGAGCGACTAAAATCCATAAATATGCCGTTATACAAACAAGTTAGAAAAGTCCTCGATACTAACAAAGAAGAACGCCACATACGAGGCGGTATAGCCACAAAAGAAAAGTATTCCAAAATCGCCAAAAAGTTATAAAACCAAAACTTCAAGCAGACGAGAGTATTCGTCTGCTTTTCTTGTATTTTCTCGTATAACAACTGAAAAGAACTTTCTCTTTACTTTATATGTAAAAGGTAGTATAATTAGCGTGGTATGTAATCTAAGAAAGGAGATATCTGTTATGATGAATATTCCTTTTTCTCCGCCTGATATTACACAGGCTGAAATTGACGAAGTAGTTGAAGTTTTAAAAACCGGTTGGATAACAACAGGACCTAAAACAAAGCTATTCGAACAGAAAATTGCGAAAATGTGCAATACTCAAAAGGCAGTATGCCTATCTTCCCAGACTGCTTGTGCCGAAATGACTCTGCGTATTTTAGGCATTGGTCCAGGAGACGAGGTTATTGTGCCTTCTTACACATATACAGCTTCCGCTTCTATAATCTACCACGTAGGTGCTACACCTGTCCTGATTGACTGTAAAAAAGACAGCTATGAGATGGACTATGATAAAATGGAAGCCGCAATCAACGAAAAAACCAAAGCTGTAATCGCGGTTGATTTAGCAGGCATAGTCTGCGATTACGACAAAATCTTCGCCGCAGTTGAAAGAAAGCGTTCACTTTTCAGACCATCGGACAACCCTATTCAGTTTGCTTTAGGCAGAGTTATCGTTTTAAGCGATGCGGCTCACGCTTTCGGAGCTAAATGGCACGGTAAAATGTGCGGTGAAATCGCCGATTTTACTAATTTCAGTTTCCACGCTGTAAAGAATATGACAACAGCTGAGGGCGGTGCCGCTACATGGAAAGAAATTCCGGGCATCGATTCCAACGAGATTTACAAGAAATTTATGCTTATGACCCTTCACGGTCAAACTAAAGACGCTTTCGCTAAAAACAAGGGTACATCTTGGGAATATGACGTCGTTGACACTCAATATAAATGCAATATGCCCGATATTTTATCCGCTTTAGGTTTAGCACAGCTCAACCGTTACGATAAAATGCTAAAAAGACGCCACGAACTTATAGAAAAATACAACGAAGCTTTCAAGGAGCTTCCTATCGAAGTATTAAACCACTGTGATGATACTCATCGTAGCAGCGGTCACCTTTATTTCGTGCGATTTATCGGAAAAGATGCCAACTACAGAAATGCTTTTTACGATAAAATGAAAGCTAAAGGTGTTATGTGTAACGTCCATTTCAAGCCACTTCCTATGTTCACAGCATACAAAGCCAAGGGTTTTGATATCAAGGACTTCCCTAACTCCTACGACCAGCATAAAAATCAGCTCACTCTCCCGATGAATACCGTAATCACCGATGAAGAGGCAGATTACGTTATCAAAAGCTTCATCGATACGATAAACGAAATGGGCTGACATCACAAAACATAGTTATAGCCTTAAGACTGAACTATGAATTTAAGGCTGTCCATTCGGACAGCTTTTATTTTTCAAAAAAACTACACGCTTTGTTTTAAATTTATTCATTTTTATGGAATAAATTGTATTATAATTAACCTGAATCATAATAACCCTATTGGGTTAAATGGAGGGATTTTTATGAATAACGGCAAAATTCTCATCGTCGATGACGATACCAATATCTGCGAACTTTTGAGACTGTACATAGAAAAAGAAGGCTATTCCACCGCTATAGCTTATGACGGTATACAAGCTCTCGAACTTTTTAACAAAGAACAGCCTAATCTTGTGTTGCTTGATATTATGATGCCTAAACTCGACGGATGGCAGGTATGCCGAGAAATCCGTAAAACTTCCGACTGTCCTATCATTATGATAACAGCCAAAGGCGAAGTTTTCGATAAAATCTTAGGTCTTGAACTCGGCGCTGATGACTACGTTGTAAAACCATTTGAAGCTAAAGAAGTAGTAGCAAGAGTCAGAGCTGTTTTGAGAAGAACAGGTGTTTTTGAAGAAGAAACAGTGAAAGAGGTAAATTGGGATAAACTTTCCATCAATCTTACCAACTATGAACTAAAGGTAAATGGCGAACAAGTCGATACTCCTCCTAAAGAAATGGAGCTTCTGTACCATCTTGCAAGTAATCCTAATAAAGTTTTCACCCGTGACCAGCTGCTTGATCAGGTATGGGGTTTTGAGTACTATGGCGACAGCCGTACAGTAGACGTTCACGTTAAAAGAATAAGAGAAAAAATCGACGGTGTTTCCGATAAGTGGGAACTACGCACCGTTTGGGGAGTAGGCTACAAATTTGAAGTCAAGGGTTAATAAACTAACTGGTAATATCCGACGCTCAATTCTTCAAAAATACGTTATAGTCAGTCTTTCAATAATCCTGATGTGTATGATAGCTCTTGGCACAACTATGCTGATATTCGTAGCGAATTTCTGGGAGGAAGAAAAGAAAGAGAATCTCATCGAAAACGCTAATCAGGTTGCTTCTGTTATCAAGGCTGCCTCAACTTTCAACAGTGAAAGCCGCACTTTGATAGTCGAAGATCCAGAGCTTTTCACAATCACTATCTCGACTATTGCGCAGAGTGTTGACGCGGATATTTTCGTGGTTAATAACAAAGGAAAATTTGAATATTGCTCAGAACAAGGCAAGTGTACCCATATCAACAAGACTGTCTCGTCCGATATCTTAGGTCAAACTGCTACAGGTAACTTCTTTGAATTCGGTACACTGGACGATTTTTATGAAGATACCCACTACACAGCAGGTGTACCTATCATTGCTACAGATAACCAAAACGAAGAATTGGTAGCTTTCTGTTTTGTTTCCACCAAATCTTCTTTTGTATCAGGTCTGACTATGGCAATGATGAGAATATTTTTGACAGCAGCCGTCATCACATTACTGGTTTCGATTGTTTTCGTAGCATTTTTGAGCTATAATTTAGCAAGACCGCTACGACAAATGTCAAACGCTGCCAAAAAATTTGCAGTCGGAGATTTTTCTGCACGAGTGGCTGTTACAAGCACCGATGAAATCGGTGAGCTTGCGCTTGCGTTCAATCACATGGCAGATTCACTTACTGCAAGTGAAGGTATGAGAAGAAGTTTTATCGCTAACGTATCCCACGAACTTAAAACTCCTATGACTACCATCGCAGGATTTATTGACGGTATGCTTGACGGCACTATACCTGCACAGCGTCATCGACACTATATGAACATCGTGTCACTCGAAGTAAAAAGGCTGTCCCGTCTGGTTCAGTCTATGCTCTCGCTGTCACGTATCGACAATGGCGAACTGAAGCTTAACTGCAAAGAATTCGAAATGTTCTCAGTTATCGTAACTGTACTCGCAGGATTCGAGCAGAAAATAAGCGCCAAAAATCTTGAAATCAGAGGTCTTGAAGATTTCAAGAGCCTTAAAGTTAATGCTGACCCTGATTTGATGCATCAGGTCATATACAATCTCATCGAAAATGCCGTAAAGTTCACTAACGAAAACGGTTATATTTCTTTCTCTGCAATAGAAACAAAATATGATATTTCAGTCGCTATTGAAAACAGCGGTCCGGGTATTCCGCCTGAGGATATCAGATATGTTTTTGACAGATTTTACAAAACAGACAAATCCAGAAGTATGGATAAAAAAGGCATGGGACTGGGACTTTTCATCACCCGCTCCATTATGCGCCTTCATGGTGGATATATTTATGTTGAGTCAGAACCCGACAAGTACTGTCGTTTCACTTTCAAGCTTCCGCTTGTAGCCAAACCACAGCCTAAACCATCAAAGGAAAAATATATAGACACCACAGCAAACACCAAATCGGAGGATTAAAATGGACGAATTCAATAATAATTTTAACCCGATAGATGAATACAGATCTATCGAAAATGAATCTGAACAACAAAACTCTTTTTCTCAAAAACCAGAGGAAAAGCCTGTTGATGTAGAAACAGTATATGAAGAGGACGACGTATTCACAGCTTTTGAAAAAGCACAAAAAGAAACACCAAATATTACTCAGGTGAACCAAAACCCTGCCCCGCAGTACGGATACAATAATCCACCTACAAATCAGCCGTACTACCAGCCTCCTCAGTACATTCCGCCTGCATCTCCGCAACCATATTATCCTCCTCAGTATGGCAGTCAGATTCCACCTCAGTATCAGCCTCAACCACAGTATACAAAACCTGTAAAAGAGGCACCACAATACCATAACAACAACCCTTATTCACAGCAGTTCCCTGTTAAAGAGAAAACAAAAACACCGACAGGAACCAAGGTTCTCATCGGTGTACTAATAGGTTTACTCGTCGTGTTTATGGTTGCTTTCTTCATAAGTTGTTTTAGCGCTCTTTCAGGCACTGACAACAATCCTTTCGAAGCTAAGAACCCACTCGAACAATATGGCACAGAATCTCCTGATGCGTTTGATTTTTACGAAAATTTCGACGGTAATCAGTTTGGTGATTTCAGTCTTACTCCTCAGTATGATGGCGAGTATTTCGACGAAGAAATCACGCTTCAGGCTGACGAAGGACAGACTCAGGTAAAAGATAACGATAAAAAAGGAAACTCCTACGACCCTAAAGAAGACTATAAAGGTATAGAGTTCAAAGATCTTCCAAAAGATAAGGACGACAAAAAATACACTTCGCAGTACGCATACAACGCTGTCAGCGATACGGTAGTATCTGTTGTTTGCTACGAAGATGAGATAACGGACAACGATGAAGATATCTTAAGCGAAGGTACTGGAACTATTATTTCAAAGGACGGGTACATCGTTACCAATAGCCATGTAATTGGTGACAGCAAACAGTATACAATCAACATTGTACTTAACAACTCAGAAGAGTATAAAGCAAAAATTGTAGGTTATGATACACGCACCGACCTGGCGGTTTTAAAGATTGATGCAAAAGACCTTACTTACGCTAAATTCAGCGATTCATTAAAAATCGAGGTCGGTCAGGACATAATTGCTATCGGTAACCCCGGAGGACAGAGTTTTCAGAATTCTCTCACAAGAGGAATTATTTCCGCTGTAGACAGAGAGCTTGAGCTTTCCAGTAACGTTGACTATATTCAGATTGATGCTGCTATTAATCCGGGTAACTCAGGTGGTCCGCTTTGTAACCTTTACGGCCAAGTAATCGGTATCAACACCGCTAAAATCGGTGATTCATTGTATGAAGGTATGGGATTTGCCATTCCTTCAAACACAGTAGCTATGTCTGTAACGACCTTATCCGCTACGGCTATGTCAAAGACAGAGTTATGCTTGGATTAATGGGTTATGAAGTAAACGCTGAAATGGTTTATCAGTATGACGTACCTTATGGTATTCTTATTACCAAAATTTCAGAAGGCGGTCCACTTGATAACACAGACATACTTGAATATGACATTATTACCGAGATAAACGGTAAAGAGGTCACATCATTCAGAGATGTATTCAAAGAGCTTGAAAACTACAAGCCCGGTGATAAAGTAACTCTCACCTACTACCGACTCGAGTCATAAAACCACAAAAAGGACAGATAGGCAATCTATCTGTCCTTATATTTTTCTGCTATCTTGTAACAAATTGAGATTTATCAAGTCTAATAACTGAAAGCGAGGTGATAACGTGACACAAATTGACCGGATATACAAAGAATATTTCACCGATGTCTATAAATATCTTCTGGTAATAACAAAAAACGAAGCTCTTGCTGAAGAACTCACTCAGGAAACCTTTTTCAAAGCTATGAAAAACCTGAAAAAGTTCAAAGGTGAATGTTCAATTTATTCATGGCTGTGTACAATAGCAAAAAATACATATTTAAGCTTTATTAAAAAGCAAAAGCATTTTTCGAGTCTCTCAGAATCGGAAAACAACATTTTTGATGAAAGCTCACTAATCGAAAAAATCGAAGAAAATGAAACATCTTTTGAAATTCATCAGGCTTTACATAGTTTAGATGAACCATACAAAGAGGTTTTCCAACTGAAAATTTTCGGTGAGCTTTCTTACTCACAAATAGCTAAGCTATTTAACAAAACTGAAAGTTGGGCGCGTGTCACCTATCATCGTGCTAAAATAAAAATAAGGGAGAGAATAAAATGAAAATATCCTGTAAAATCATTGAAGACTTGCTACCTTTGTACTACGACTCGGTTTGTTCACTAGAAAGCAAAGATTTAGTAGACGAACACCTGAAAACCTGTCATTGTTGCAGGAAGGCTTTGGAAAATATGGCTGAAAACACAGAAAAAGAAATAAATGAAGACCTAAAACCTCTGAAAAGTGTGAGTGAAAAGTGGCATAACTTCAGAAAAAAATCGGTAATCAAAGGTCTGTTAATAGGAATCAGCGTTTGTGCTATTTTGAGTATATTATTTGTCGGACTAACTACATGGTGTTTTGTTCCTGTTCCTACAAACAAAATGGTAATAAGTGACGTATACGAGCTTGAAAACGATGAAATTGCTTTTAATCTTTATATCGACGATGACCTCGACTTAAACTCAATAACCGCTGATATAACGGAAGATGGAGTTATGTACATCACTCCAAAAAGAAGTGTGATTGAAAACAAACGTTTAAAAGACTTCAACAAAGGTCTTTTTAATCGCGACTATGTTGTTTGCACCCGCGGCGAAACAAAAGGCTATACTGATTTCAGTTATACCGATAAAGTGCTAAGTGCTATTTATATCGGTACCAAAAATGATAACATACTTATATGGGATATTAACACTCCTGCTAAAAAAGCGAATAAAACGATAGAAAACAGATATACTGACGATAATTTTTAGATAAATAGCAAAAGCACCCGAAGTTTTTCGGGTGCTTTCTTAATGGCTACATTTGTAAAAAAAACAACCACCCTACTGGGTGGAAGCTCTCTTTGTGTTGGCACCTTCCTATTTTCCCGGGCCGTCACCAGCCAAGTATCTTCGGCACTACAGGGCTTAACTTCCGTGTTCGGGATGGGAACGGGTGGACCCCCTGCGTCATCGACACCAACTATTTTTGCGTCGCTCTCTTCAAGCGACTTCGTTATTATATCACCTCATTTTCAAAAATGCAAGCCTTTTTTAAAAATTTTTTAAAAAATATTAAACTTTTTCACTTTCATTTGACTATAGAGCGTAAATTTTGTAGAATAGTATCATAAAAATATAATGCGGAGGTTATTTTATGCTGAAAAGAGTTATTTCACTTTCACTTTGCATACTTATGATTGCTACTACAGCACTTACATTCTGCTCTTGCAAAGGAGAAGATAGTAAAGAATATCCTGTAACTGTAGCTAATGTTACCATAGAAAAAGAACCGATGAATATAGTTGTTCTTTCCGATTGTCTGGCTGACATTATTTCTTATATGGGATATGACGTCAAAATGGTCGGCAGAAGCACCGAAACAGATCAAGAGTTTTTATCTGTTGTTCCGATTGTCGGCACAGCAAGTGACCCTAACGTTAATGCCATCGTTTCCAGCGAAACTGACTTGATTATTGCTGACAGCTCTTTATCCGAAAATTCAAAAAAGTCTTTAGCTGCCACTAGCATTCCTGTTCTCACACTCGAAAAAGCTAATTCATTTGAAGAGCTTAAAGCTCTTTATACAAATCTTGGTACAGCTTTAGGCGGTGCAGTCAGCGGTAAGAAGCAGGGCATTGATTCTTACGATGAACTTATCAAGACAATTTCTGATTTCAAAGATGCCATCCCACAGGAAGCTGTGCGTTCAGCGTGCTACCTATATTTAAATGAAAACGGCGAACTTTGCACTCTGACTAAGGGTACAATCGAGTATGAACTTTTCTCATACAACGGAGCTATCAATGTTTTCAACTCTCAGGAAACACCACAGGTTGACCTAGAGCTTTTAAAAATCAGTACACCAACGTTCATTTTCTACGACGACCAAGCTGTACTTGATTATCTCAATAACGATATTAATCTAAGTAATATGGGCGCTCTCAAGAACGATAAAACCTATCAGGTAAAGAAAACTGACTTCTATCGTCAGGGTACAACTTACGAAGAACTCATCTATCGTATGATTGAGTTTATGTTCATAACAAGCGAAGCTACTCAGGACGAAGCTACTCCTGATGATGTAACAACAACTGAAGCTCTAGGAGAAGCAGAAAGCGAAACTTCAACTGACGTTATAGCAGTCTTCTCAGATTAATTAAAACTTAAGGCGACATCAGAAGATGTCGCCTTTTCTTTTACCTATTCAACCGTAATCGTCACTGTTTTCTCAGCAGATTTTCCTAAGCTGTCTGTAACACGGTATGTCACCTTGTATTTTCCTGCTTTAGAAGTAATAACGTTTCCTATTACCTCAATTTTTTCAGTTATATCCTGATTACACGAATCAACAGCAGTGACCTTTGAAACAAAGTCGCTGTCTTTTTTCACGGTTATATCTTTTGCTCCGCTGATAATAGGCACCACAGTTTTAAACGGATTACTCTTATGAGGGTCTGTAGGATCCCAACAAGCAGACTCCTCGATTTTCACCGTTTCCGGTTTTCCAAGCGGGTCTTCCTTTTCATCAGCGTCAATAACAATAACCTCGGTATACATATCAAGGTTATCATAAATCCACTTAGCGTCAGCAATCATCATTCTAACGCAACCCTGTGAGGCATTAGTTCCAAGCTTGTTGAACTCGTCCGATTTCAAAGTATACGATTCAGTCTGTTCATACGGCACGGAATGGAAAAGATAGTGTCCCGAAAAACCGGTGACATACTTTCCGTAAACATCACCGAAAAGAGCGTGCCAGTAGTTCTTGAAGTATACAGAATACTCCCCTGTAGGAGTGATGTTTTCCTCATTCATCTCACCACACGAGCATACCATAGCACGTACCGGAACAACATAGTCACCCTTGTCGTCGTAAGTGTAAACAGTAACCGTGTTTGTTCTGCGGTTGATTTTAACGTTGTAAAGAGCCTTTGAAGAGTCTTCTTTGTTTTTCTCTACAACATCAAGATTTGCAGTGATAGCTGTTGTGTACTCCTTCTTTTTTGAGTCGTTTTCCCTCTTTTTCACAGTAACAGTACACTGACCGCTGAAATCTTCTCCCTGAGCAGTAATTACAGCAACTCCCTCTTTTATAGCGTCAACTCTACCGCCGCTATCAACCTCTAAAACACTTTCATCACTACTGCTGAAAGTGATAGAATCATAATTATCATCACTTTTAGGGACAGTAAGAATGTGAATATCACCGGTATTTATTATTAATGATGTATTTTGTCCATTTTCGATAACGCAAGGCTCAGTAGGAGTTACCTCGTCTATGCTATACGCAGGTCTGTCCGATAAATACTTAAGGCACAGCGCACAAACCGTAAACACCAAAAGCACAGCACAAAACGTCATAGCTACAATAATCGGCGCTTTACTTTTCTTGCGAGTAGTAAAGCCTACGCTACCACCATAGCTATTATAACGCGACACTCTTCTGCGTCTGCGTTTTCTTATAACTTTCATTTCTTTCATAGTTCAATTATATATTTACAGGCAGTAATTATCAAGTCATATTTTCTGCAAATTGCAAAAGTGATATAATATATGTTAAAATAGTGGAGTATTAATCTTATTTTGACACAAGCAGGTAAATTATGGACAATATGCTAAATTGCAAAGTTGCTAAAAAATGCAACTCGTGCCAGCTTAATAACTTAAGCTACCAAGAACAACTTAAATTCAAACAAAGTAAATGCTACAAATTTTTAGGTTCATTTTGTAGGGTGGATAACATAATCGGTATGGAAAATCCTTTTTCATATCGCAACAAGGCTCAGGCGGTTTTTAAACGTGAACGTGATAAAACTATAAGCTGGGGGCTTTACAAATCCACCACCAACACTATAGTAAAAACACGTGAATGCAGACTCCACACCAAGCACTCAAACGAGATTTTTAACTCTCTTTGCGCTCTTTTCAAAAGTTTTAAAATTTCTCCGTATGACCCGTTTAGGGGTACGGGATTTATCAAAAGCGTAGTTATAAGGGAGGGTTTTAATTCAGGCGAAGTAATGGTCATTTTAAACGGAGCTGATTCACTCTTTCCTGCTAAAAAAACCTTTGTTTCAGCACTGCTTAAAAAGCATCCGTGCATCACTACAATTGTCACTACGGTAAACAAAGACCCTAAAAAGCTCTTCATCGGTAAAACTCAGGACGTACTTTTTGGTGAAGGATATATTAAAGACGTGCTATGCGGTAAGACCTTTATCATTTCACCTCAGTCTTTCTACCAGATAAATCCGATGCAAACCGAAAAGCTGTACCAGAAAGCTATTGAACTTGCAGACTTAGATGGTAGCCAAACAGTACTCGACAGCTACTGCGGAGTCGGCACAATCGGAATATGCGCAAGCGACAAAGCAAAAAAGGTATATGCGGTTGAATCGGTAAAAGACGCAATAATAGACGCTAAGAAAAATGCAAAGCTCAATTCAATAAAGAACATTGAATTTGTTTGTGCTGACGCAAAAGACTATATCGCGTACCTCAAAGATGAAGGTATTAAAATTGACGTTGCTTTTGTTGACCCTCCTCGAATGGGCTGTAGCAAAGAGTTTTTGCAGTCAATCATAGATATGGATATTAAAACTGTGGTTTACGTTTCGTGTAACATAGAAACCCAAAGTCGCGATTTAAGACTGCTAAAAAAACACGGCTATAAAGTCGAACACATCACTCCTGTAGATATGTTCCCTCACACAAACCACGTAGAATCTATAGCATTAATAAAAAAGATTTAATATAAACTTTCGGAGGCTCTTGTGAAAACTCTTTACATTTCCGATTTAGACGGAACACTGCTCGACAGCACTCCAAAAACAAGTGAATATACAAACTCCACCATAAATGAGCTTTTAGAAAATGGTATGATAATATCGTTTGCGACAGCACGTTCACTCGTTACTACGAAAAAGGTAACAAAAGGACTTAATTTCAAATATCCGCTCGTCGTTCATAACGGAACATTTATCGTCGATAAAGACGGCACTATATTACAAAAAAATGTTTTCGATAAAAAAGATAGTGACTTTATTTTAAATACCGTTTTAGCTCAAGATTTATGCCCTGTGGTATTCTCGCTGATAGATGAAAAACAGAATTTTTCGTATGTTATAGAAAACGCAAACGAAGCTACAAAAGACTTTTTAAACGCACGGGCAGATGACCCGAGAAACCGTGAGGTGGAGTCTTTTGACAAACTTTTTGACGGTGAAATATACTATTTCACGCTGATTGGTGACGAGGAAAAACTCGAGCCTTTATATAACGCCTTCAAAGACAAATACCATTGTTTTTATCAAGTAGATATGTATAGTGGAGAATACTGGCTTGAGATTCTTTCACACATAGCTACTAAGGCTAATGCCGTAAAACAACTCGCTAAAATCCTAAGTTGCGAGAAAATCGTAGCTTTTGGCGACGGCATAAACGATGTGGACATGTTTACAGTAGCCGATGAATGTTATGCTGTAGAAAACGCAGTCGATGAACTTAAAAATAAGGCTACAAAAATTATCGACACAAACGTCAAAGATGGTGTAGCCAAATACCTTAAAATGAGGTATACTAAAGAGAGTATGTAAGTAAATAACATAAGAGGGGTAATTATGTTAGGCAGAAAACTTAAAATATTGATGGTACAAACCATGAATATGAACCTTGGTGATACGATTCTCGCTGATAATGACTGCTATCTAATGAAGAAAGCTATGGGACTTAGAAACTGTGATTTGCTCAGATATTCTATCTCAAGTCGTGATTTTTCTCAGGTGAAGTATGTTGATGCGGTTGTTTTTGCGGGCGGTATCATCAAATGCACAAACGAAAACTTCTGGCTTTATATGCCTGAAATCATTAAAGAAGCTCAAAAATACAATGTCCCTGTGTTTTTGAGTGCTATTGGTGTTGAAAAATTTTACCCCGATGACCCTCGCAGTGTTGCGCTCAAAGAAGCCATCAATCTTCCGTGTGTCAAAGGAATCAGCGTGCGTGATGATATCGAAACACTAAAGCGTGATTACCTGACAAATCAAGATATAAAAACATACTCTGTTTATGACCCTGCGGTTTGGTGTGCTGATACATACAAAAAGCACCTTGATTTGAAAGCTGAAAAGCAGGATTGTGTAGGACTCGGCATAACTAGAGAAATGCTGTTTTCCGATTACGGCAACCCTCAGATTGATAGAAAATACCAACTTGATTTCTGGAAAGGTATCATCGATGAACTTGACAAAAGAAACGTAAAGTGGAAAGTTTTCACCAACGGCGATACATACGACGAGATTTTCGCTAAAGAAGTTCTAGAATATGTCGGTCACGGTGAAAAGTTAGATGCCCCAAAAGACGGCGCAGCACTTGTTAAGGATATTTCTCAGTTTACAAGCGTTATAGCAGGCAGAATGCACTCGAATATCGTTTCATTCGCTTTACAAATCCCAAGTATAGGATTTGTGTGGAATCAAAAGCTTAGATTCTGGGGCGAAAAAATCGGCTATAGCGAAAGATTCATTGAAATTGAAAATCTCACATCACAGAATGTCATAAACGCTTGGGAAAAAGCAAGAACCGAAGGCTGTGTACTAAAAAAAGAATTCAAAAGTGGCGTATATAACGCGCTGAAAGACTTCAGCCATTTCATCAAATACAGAAACAAAGAAAAAGAAAAGCTCGATTTTTCAGGCAGTATGGTAGCTTCGTCATTAGGTGGTCTTGAGATAAGATACAAAAGCACAAATTCCAGACAGGCTTTTTCTTATTCTAAAAATCTAGGATACAAGAATTTCCACGTTGACGTTCGACTTACACTTGACGAAAAACTTGTATGTATCTCAAAGTGGCACAAGGATACTTACAAAATCCTCAACCACCCTAATAAAAACGAAGAAAAGCCAAAAGCTATCACTTATGAAGAATTCAAAGCGTGCAAATACTACAACCGCTTTGACACTATATCTTTCGAGGAACTTTTATCTCTATACAAAAAGGATATAAACAGACGCGACTTCAAACTTTTCATTTCTGTTGGAAAACCTAATAAAGAGGCTTTTTTAGAAATATTCAATCAGTTAAAAGATGCCATCGATAAATACGAAATCAGAAAAGAAAATATCTTCTTACGTTTAGAAGTCAAGCGTGACATAGACCTTGTAAAAAAGAGCAAATATCCGATAAATCTCGTTTATCACGCTGTTGGCTCTAAAGATAACGTAAAAGAAACTCTGCCAGTTCTTAAAACCGCACTCGAATACTGCAAAGATAAGAAGATAAAATATCTTTATATGCACACAAACGTATACGCAAAAGAATACGATGAACTTTGCAAACAGTATGACGTGAAGTTTTACACAGGAACCTGTGTACTGACCGAAAAAATCATATCTAACATCAAAAACGGTGCCGAGTTTGTAGGCAGTCAATACTACGATGTGAAATACCTGAAAAGACTGACAAGGTAAACTAAATGAAAAAAGAAAAAACAAAGAAAAGTGGTCCTGCGATTTTTATGTACTGCGTAATAACGTTATGTCTGATAATATCGACCTTCTGTTTTTACCTGTACTATGGGAATATTATAAATAAAGGTGCGATACTCTGGACAGGTGTCACCTGCTTCACGATTATGTATCATTTGTGGCTAAGACTCATTATGGGTAATGTCACAAAGCTATTTAAAATCGAATATACTATGGGATGGTTCAAAGAACGCTCTTTTGAGAAAAAGCTTTATAAGTTTCTCAAAGTAAAATCGTGGAAAGACAAAGCACTTACCTATAACCCAGAGCTTTTTTCGCTCAAGGACTACTCACTTCAAAGTATAGCAAATACAATGTGCAAAGCTGAAACTGACCATCTTGTGAATGTCGCAATTTCACTTTCTACGTTACTATTTCCGTTGCTTTGGGGACAGTTGTGGATATTCGCCCTCACAGCGTTTTTAGCTATACTTTTCGATATACAATTCGTGCTTATACAGCGTTACAACCGTCCGCGAGTTGTGCGTCTTATTGAAAAGAAGAAGCACTGAAGTAATTTTCACACTATAAAACTAAGGATTATTTTATGAGCAAAGCATTTAACCATTTTAAAACTATCACCAAACATCGCCACGAAGTCATTAAAAACTGCAAAAAATCAGGGATTTTTTGGCAGGGACTGTTTCACGATTTATCAAAATACACGCCCACTGAGTTTATACAGGGTGCTAAATACTTTCAGGGTACTCGCTCCCCTAATGATAAAGCCAGAGAAGAACTAGGATATTCAAAAGCATGGATGCATCACATGGGCAGAAACAAACACCACTTTGAGTACTGGAGAGATTACTCCCCTGTTCACAAAGGCTTTATGAAACCTGTGAAAATGCCGTTTAACTATTTGGTTGAAATGTTCTGCGACAGAGTAGCTGCAAGTAAAATCTATCAGGGTAAAAACTACACTGACTCAAGTGCTTACGACTACTTTATGGCTGCAAAGCACAGACGTGTTGATATGATACACGCGGAAACATCAGACAAAATTGAGGAGCTTCTACTGATGCTCAAAAATGAGGGCGAAGAAAAAACATTCGCCCATATTAGAAAACTTGTTAAGGAATATAAAAATGACTCAAAATACTAATCTTGTTGCTAAGGCGATGAAAGACTTCTACAACTCAGATGAGAGCAAAATACGCCACTTTGTCAGCGTTTACACTCTCGCTAAAACCATCGGTGAGCTTGAAAAACTTCCTGATCAAACTCAGGAATATCTTGAGATTGCCGCCTTGGTATGCGATATAGATAAAAACGAAACACAATCCGAATGTACCAAAGCCCGTGAACTTTTGAACTCACAGAATATCGACTTTGAAATAGTTGACCGTGTATGCTATATTGTCGAGCATTTCACGGACTACGACCACATCACAGGACTTGACCATCAGATACTTCTGGAAGCATATATGATTGTAGATTTCAAAGAAAACGCTACACCCAGGGCAGAAATCATAAATCAATCAAATAAGTTTTTTATGACAAACTACGGCAGAGCTTTTCTAAAGAAAGCTTTCGGAATTTAAATCACACTATACATAAAAAGGCACTTACTTTTGTAAGTGCCTTTACTTATTCTCCTAGAATCTCTACCGCTTTCTCGCTGATAAGAGGTATGTAGAATTTATAGTATCCAAGCTTATTAGGGTGGATTGAGTCGCCGTTTTTACACGTTTTAGTGTGAACGGTATAAATATTTTTCTGCTCTTTATCGTGAGTATTGAAATCGGTTTCGTTGAATATATCAACGACATCTATATCCCATTTTTCACAAATATCAAGTGCAAGATTTCCGAAGTGAAGCTCATTTCGCTCAATTCCATACTCCATATTATGAACTCTTATATACACAACAGGTGTATCAGGGTAATAATCCTTTAGAGTTCCCAAAGCGTACTCCATACCGCTACAAAAATCTTCACAACCGTATTTTTCGTAGTCAAAGTCATCAGAAATACTGCCGGGCTTTGACTTTCTCATATCATTTGTACCGCCATTAATGAGAATAATATCGGCGATTTCATTTTCATTTGAAGCCCGTGAAATCTGGCTCGTTATCTGCTGTCTGTTAGTTACCCTACCAAATGTAGAGCCACCCTTTGAATAGTCAATCGGAGTCATCAGATAACGCTGTGACAACATATCAGCAATACCAACAAAGTAATTACCATCACCGTGCATAATGCTGTCACCAAAAGTCATAACAGTTTTGTTTTTAAGCACCTTCAGTTTATCAAGCTCTGAGAGTATGTAGTCAATCTGATCTTCATTTACTGTACCATACGGATTGAAGCGGTTGTTTTCATCAAGCTCAAAAAAACCCAAGTGTACAGATGCAGCCGCCTGAGTTTTATCCTCAATCTTTTTATAGTCAGAACACTTGAGTTTGTATGTTCTCGGGTAACCTACTGCGTTAATGAGAGAAGTAGAAACATACTGTCTTGTTACCGCGCAATACGGGTCAAACTCGCTTGAATTCGGGCCGATGATACTATTTTCAATAGCTGTGATGAAATACTCGCTGTAGTCAAAATAATCCTTATCCAGAACTCTAGCATAATCATCGCTCTTATCAGTTATAATCTCAAAGTCAAGTTTAGTAAGAAGCTGTGACAGCCACTCAGCTCTGGTTATAACGCTCGAAGAAAATGTGCTGTCAAGGAAGTTTGAATATGCTTTAAGTGTGGCGTAATCAACACTTACGCTGAAAAGCGATACAGCTTTTTCCAGAACCTCTTCATTTTTTTCGTTTTTAAACTCATAGCCTTTCAATATACCCAAATCTTCAGTAAAAAAAGTTTCAGTAAAAGTAGTAGCGATAGTTGTAGCGCTACTTTCTATACCACAAGAACAGCAGGAGCATACCACTCCCACTGTGAGCATCAATATTAAAGAAATTTTTATTAATCTCTTAAAACAGTGCATTCCTTGTGACAACCTTCTTTTACAACTTCCGGGATAATTACTTTTAACGCTGATGGAACAACAGTAATAATAGGGTCTTTCATATTGAATATCTCCCCATCAAGACCGATATCAATACTCTTCTCATTTTTAAATTGAAGTTTTTTACACTTCTTATGAGTGATGAATCCGGCTCTTTTATGTCCGATATGCTCACCTTTCGAGAAAATACCGACAAGTGTAGCAAATCTTAAAACTGAAATAGTAGGAACAGACACAAAATCGATGTTACCATCATTGAAATCAGCAAGCGGAGTAGCTTTAAATCCACCACCATAAAACTTACCATTTCCGGCAATACACATCATCTGAGTTTTATACCCCTGTGGCAAATTAATTAAAACATCATCAGCATACGGCTTGAAGGTATGTCTGCGTTTGGAAAACAGACAGTAAAGTAAAGCAATTTTGTATGCTGTAGGACCTGTCATAAACGGAAAACGTTTGATTTTCTGAGCCTGTTTTGCAACAGCACAGTCATAGCCAACGGAAATGGTATTAATCGCATAGTGACCACTACACTCAAGCAAGTCAATTGTCCTAACTTCACCACGTGACATTTTTTCAAGGTCTCTGAAATCGTCCGCATTATAGTCAAAACTTTTCACAAAATCATTGCCTGTTCCAACAGGAATGACTCCCAAGGCACAGTTAGGAAGACCAACCATACCGCTCATCGCTTCATTTGCGGTACCATCACCGCCACAAGCGTAAACTCTGACAAAATCATCAGTTGAGCTTATGTATTCCTTGGCAATTCTTTTTGCGTCGCCTGCTTCTTTTGTTACCTTGACAATGCACTCACCCTCAAGTTTAAGCGAAGCGATTTTCTTTTTCAGCTCTTCAACCGAGCTTTTCTTTCCAGCAAAAGCGTTGAGAATAAAAAGATGTTTCATACCATACCCCTGTGTGAAAACTCTTAAAGTTTATATAAGCTGTAGTCTTTCAAGTTCACGTTTAAGTAACCCTATCGGCAAGCCGACAACATTGTAGTAATCGCCGTAGATAGCTTTGACCAAAGTTTTTCCCTGCGACTGTATACCATAAGCACCCGCCTTGTCCATCGGGTCATTTGTTGCGATATAGTCGTAAATCTCTTTATCTGAAAGAGTGAAAAACTCAACCTCTGTTGTGACAGAAAAGCTGTACTCTTTTTCTCCACAAACTATCGCGCAACCGGTAACAACCTGATGCTTTCTTGAACTTAATAACCTTAGCATTCTGTAGGCGTCGTCTTTGTCTTTAGGCTTATTCAAAACCATATCATCAACTATAACCACCGTATCGCTTCCAATAACGACACAGTTTTTGTGATTTTTGGCTACATCTCTAGCTTTTATAAGAGCTAAAACAAGGGGAACATCACACGCTTTTGTGTTAGGAGGAACAATCTCCTGTGCATTTGATGGGATAATCTCAAATTCACTTACTATATCTTTTAGAAGCTCTTTACGTCTTGGCGACGCTGATGCCAAGATAACTTTTTTCATAGCTTATCCCCTTTTTATAGCCTATTTCCTCTTAAAAACAGTAAAAAACTGCGTGGGTCGCACAATCATTTTGATTATAGCACAAAACCCGTAAATAATAAAGACAAAAATACAAAAATTCAACATATTAACACTTCCCTCTACAAAATGCGGAGCTTAGCTCCTTAATACATCTTGATTATACAGGGAAGTGTGTCCGATAATTCGGACTTTGATTTACACTAAAAATTTTCTATTTGTACATTTTCAGAACATCTTCGACAAAACATAAAAACTCGTCCTTGGCGCTAACAGGCGAAATAATCTTTGCTTTATCTTTCAAGGCGAAAAGCCAGCCGTAGAAATTTGGTGACAACATAACTTTTGTACTCATATCAAAGGTTCCGTCGTCGTTTACTGAAATGAACACATTTTTAGAGAATTTATCCACAACAACTCCGACAAGCGAATTATCAAAACGAATCTTAACATCGGTGAGGTTCCCCCCGAACATACCGAAAATCTGTTTAGAATACACCGCCATATCGAACTTAGAAAAAAGTTTCTTACCATCGCGCTTTTCTTTATGTAGCACCTCAACAGACTCCATCTTATCAACTCTGTAGTGCTTAATTTTTTCAGCTTTATCATCATACGCAATTAGATAGTAATTTTCGTCGTCCCATGACAATGCCCAAGGTGAAACCACATAACGCTCTCCGTTGTTTCTACGTCTTTTAGAAACCTTCTGAGCATTGTCGCCCGTTATCTCCCACTGGTAGTAGAAGAAACTGATTTTATTTCCACTGTTCATCGCTTCGTGCAAACTGTCGATATTATAGTAAATCTTCTCGTTCATCGTTTTTACACGATTAGACACGAAAACCTGACGCTGGAGTTCTTTAGCCTCAAATTCACTCGTCAGATTCTCGAGCTTTTTAATCAGCACGTTGCTCTTTTTGTGAGTGATGAACTTTGCACTTTGTACTGCATCAACCAAAAGCTTGAGTTCCGACAGTTCAAAGTCACGGCTTGCGACATAGTACTCAACAGTCTTACTCTTATTGGAGCAGATATCAATCCCGAAATCCTGCAAAGTCTTCAGGTCATCGTAAATACTTTTTCTTTCAGCTTTGATATCGAAAGCATCAAGGTAAGCAATAATATCGCTCACTGTAACACCATTGTTTTCGTCAGTTTTTTCAATGAGATATTTAAGAATATATAATAACTTTTGCTTTTGCTTTGGATTTTTAGCCATAGCTTTCTCCCTTTTTTATGACAAATACTGCGCTAGTCCGACTATCAGAGGCATTGTGCCAAGTGATAGCAAAGTTGTAGATGAAACCAGCGACACTGAAAGCTCCGTATCGTGGCTGTACTTAGCTGACATCATCGTCGTAATAGCCGCAACAGGTGATGATACCGAGATAACCAACGAAACTAAAAGTGCGCCATCGATTTTACACAAAAGCAGTGCGAACAGTGACACAATCGGAAGTATTACAAGTCTTAGTGCCATTGAAACATAAGCCCATTTATCGGTGAAAGCTTTCTTCAAATCTGCCTTTGAAAGGTAGTAACCGATAATGAGCATTGGCACTGGGGAATTAAGCGCCGCCATATAGCCTATCGGCTGGGCTATAATATTTGGCAATCTGATTGAACACAGAAAAAGCACAATGCCGATAAATGTTCCAATAATACCAGGATTGATTAAAATCTTCAGTCCGGCTCCTTTTTCACTTTTGCCCTTCATAGTAATAATACCATATGACCAGACAAAGATATTGAATATAGCGACAAAACTCGCACCATAGAAAACGCCCTCATCACCAAGCAATGCCTGCTGAAGCGGAAGCGACATATATCCGCAGTTGGAAAAAACAGTCGAGAATTTATAGATACAAGCTTTGTGAACATCTTGTTTTCTGAAAAGCAGTTGTGCAATTAAAACACTTGCAAAAAGTATAATAGCCGAACACAAAGCCGAAACAATGAGTTTAATAAGCATTGTGACATCAAACTCACGCTGAAACGCGTTGATAATAACGCACGGTGTTACAAAGTACAGCACAATATCCGCCATCACCTTTGAACCGCCCTCGTTGATGAGCTTTGTCTTACCGCAGATAAATCCAAGAGCAATCAGTACAAAAAGAATAAGCACCTGCTCTCCAACCGTAAGAAAACTATTTAGCATAATATCGCCTCGAAATCATATATTTTCTATATAAAACACAGTCCTATAACTTGTACTTTGTTATTATACCACCGGCATTTTAATATAACAATAGTCTTCTTAGTAAAATAATACATTTTTTGATAAAATAATGTAGCAATTAGCACATAAAAGTCGATTTTTCTCGGTTTTATGCACAACTAAAATAAGATAATTTTAGTAAATATGATAGATAAAAAAGGGAAATTATACAAAAAAAGTCCAATTTCCATTGTCATAAAGACATAAAAACCATCACAAATCCTACTTTGTTTGTTCAAACAGCCAAAAATCACAATAAACCTTTGATTTTATCTTTTCTAAAATATATAATTAGTTAGCAAGATAAATCTTGTTATTAAGTTGTTTTTCATGCATAAATTCTACATCTAATTTGAAAGAAGGAAATTGACAATGGCTACAACAAAGAAGGCTGCTACAACAGCTGCAACAGAAGAGAAAAAGACAACAGCTAAAAAGACAGCTACTAAGAAAGCTGCTGCTAAGACAGAAACAAAGGCTACAACAAAGAAAGCTGCTACAAAGGCTACAGAAGAGAAGAAAGCTCCTGCTAAGAAGGCAGCTGCTAAGAAGACAACTGCTAAGGTTGACCTCTACATTCAGTTCGGTGGCGCTACAGTTTCTGTTGCTGACATCGAGAAGAACGTTAAGAAAGTTGTTAAGGGCAAGAAGGCTTACACAGTATACGTAAAACCTGAAGAGTCTAAAGCTTACATCGTTGCTGACGGTGAAACAACTGGCATGGACGTATTCTTCTGCGAATAATTTAATTATTAGCAAACTAAAGGCGAAGCACAAAATGAAGTGCTTCGCCTTTTTGTTTTATTGTAAACTAAACATTTTTACTCTTCAACAGAGAAATTCGGAATATATCCATCATCGCAAACACCACTATTAGAAAAACTCACAAATTCATCCTTACTAGCATCATCTTCCCTACTGGTTTCATTTTCCGTTGCTAAAGCAGTTATCGAAAAAACGCTTGCAATTAAGACTAAATCAAGTAATAAACAAAGCATCTTTTTCATAGCCTAAACCTCCAAACATCGGTTTAAAAGTTAAAATTGTAATATATAGGATTATACTTGATTGAGTCATACAAAAAATCTTCAGAATTAATATCTGTTTTTTCTAAATTACCAAAAAGTCCATCAGATATTATTGGATCATGGAAATATTTTGGATCGGCAAGATACCTTTGAATATATGTCGCTTGCAATATACTAATATCATTTATTTTATCTGCTGGCAAAATCATTAATTGTGAAAAGTTAATCGTTTCCAAACCAACTAGATAACGCTGAACATATGTAGCATCCATAATACTCATCGTACCATCATTATCCACATCGCATAAAGTATTATTATATGTACACAACAGATTATACTGATACATCAATTCGTAAAACGCAGTAGTAACCCTTTGGTCAACTATGCTCTCGTCCGCTAAAAGCTCTTTTGCCTGTGTGATTTCGGCTTGGAAACCGTTCCACAATTCTTCATCGTAGTAACAGTCATCG
>JAFTYK010000007.1 GCA_017464765.1 Ruminococcus sp. | reverse complement strand
TAAGCGCGAATTCGCCGTCAATATACAAAGCGGAAAGCCCTTTTCTTTTAGGCTCTATAGCTGTAATTTTCATTAGTCTTCAACTAAAATGTCGATATTTGACTTGGAAGATTTAGCGGGAGTTTTTGCTGTAGCTTTTGTCTCAGCGGCAGGTTTAGAAATCAGAGTAGCCTTAGCGGGCTTTTTAACCTTAGTGCTAAGCTTGTCGATGTTTTGCCAGAGTAAATCTTCGATTTCCTGTCTTAACTCGTCGTTGTTCTCTAAAAGTTCTTTGACGTTGTCGCGACCCTGTCCAAGACGGGTTTCGCCGAAGTTGAACCAAGCGCCTGATTTCTGAACAACGTCAGCTTTTACAGCGAGGTCGATAAGCTCGCCTGTGCGGGAAATGCCCTTGCCGTACATAATATCGAATTCAGCCTCTTTGAACGGAGGAGCGATTTTATTCTTAACGACTTTAGCACGAGTGCGAGAACCAATCATTTCGCCGTTTTGCTTGAGTGTTTCAACTCTTCTGATATCAATACGGACAGATGAGTAGAACTTGAGCGCTCTACCACCCGGAGTAACCTCAGGGTTGCCGTAGATTACGCCTACTTTCTCTCGAAGCTGGTTGATAAATATTGCAACGCAGTTAGATTTAGAAATAGCGCCTGCAAGCTTACGAAGTGCCTGCGACATAAGACGAGCCTGAAGACCAACGTGGGAGTCGCCCATTTCACCCTCGATTTCAGCCTTTGGAACGAGCGCTGCAACAGAGTCGATAACGATAACGTCGATAGCGCCGGAGCGGATAAGAGCTTCAGCGATTTCCAGAGCGTCTTCACCTGTGTCAGGCTGAGAAACTAAAAGCGAGTCAACGTCAACACCGAGCGCCTGAGCGTAAACAGGATCGAGCGCGTGTTCAACGTCGATGAAAGCAACGTTTCCGCCGTCTTTCTGACCTTCAGCGATACAGTGGAGTGAAAGAGTTGTTTTACCTGAGCTTTCAGGTCCGTAGATTTCGATGATTCTGCCACGTGGCAAACCGCCGATACCGAGTGCTATGTCGAGGGACAATGAGCCTGTGGAAACGTGACCGACATTAAGAGCCGAGTCCTGACCAAGGCGCATAACAGCACCCTTACCAAACTGTTTTTCAATTTGACCGAGTGCGGTCTCTAACGCTTTATTCTTATCAATAGCCATAGTAAATCTCCTTTTTGGGACAAAGTCCGCCTATATATTACTCAACGATTATACTACATAATCACGGGGATTTCAACAATTTTCGAAAATATGTTCTAATTGTAACCTTTAGTTACGGATTGTAAATAGCGATTACGGCACGCACGGTATTTCCTAAATCGAGATAGCCTCTTACGTCTTTGAAACTAGCGTTTTCGAGCAGTTTTTTGATATATTCAAACTGACCTTCGCCGATTTCAAAAGCGATGATACCGCCCTTTTTGAGCTTCTTTGGGTAGTGTTCAATGATTCCTCGGTAAAATGAGTAGCCGTCTTCTCCGCCGTCGAGCGCAAGTTTCGGCTCAAACTGAACTTCCTTTTGAAGTGAGCTTATCTCGTCACTTATTATGTACGGTGGGTTTGAAACGAGCAAATCAAGAGAGTTGTCTTCGAATGTGTCCACGCAGTCGTAGAGGTCAGCATGCAGGGTTTTTATTTCAGTGTTATTGTGCTTTGCGTTTTCACACAGAAAGCTGTACGCTATGTCGCTTTTTTCAACAGCGTAAACTGTAGCATCTGCAAAATGCTGTTTCAGTATCACGGCGATGATGCCTGAACCACTGCACAAGTCAGCTATCACAGGGGAGGCTTTTCCGTCTAAAAGCTCCATACACGCTCTGACTAAAACTTCGGTGTCATCTCGTGGAATAAGCACACCGGAAGAAACTTTAAACTCGTTTCCCATAAAGTACCATTTTCCGATGATGTACTGCACAGGTTCATTATTTTTTCGTCTTCTGATACATTCGCTGAGCTTTGATAGTTTTTCGCTTTCTACCTCTTTGTCGCCGTAAATGGTGATGTCTGTTCGTGAAAGAGAAAACACATGCTCAAAGATATAGATAGCATCAAAGGCGGGGTTACTTACGCCCGCCTTTATGAGTTCTTGTTTAGTAAAATTAAACGCTTCTTTTATAGTCATTACTTTTCACAGCAGTTGGAAATAATATCGGAGCCGTCGTCAGGGATAACAGCAGTCATAGCTTTTATAGCGACTTCAATCATCTTTTCGTCAGGCTCTCTTGTTGTGATGTGCTGAGCTAAAATTCCCGGCTTTGCCAGAATGCGTGTGAGCTTGTTGTCGTGTTTACCGCAGAATTTGATAGCTTCGTAGCCGATGCCTATCATAAGAGGTAAAAGTAAAAGTTTGAAAAGAGGTCTTAAAAAAGCGATGCCGAAAGGCTGTGCAGGGATAAAAAGACCTAAGATAATGCCAACAAGAAGTGTGATAACTAAAAAGCTTGTGCCACATCGAGGGTGGAAACGACTCTGCTTTTTAACGTTTTCAACGTTGAGTTCTAAACCTTCTTCATAGCAGAAGATAGTTTTATGTTCAGCGCCGTGATACATAAACACGCGCTTCATCTCCTCCATCTGGGAGCAAAGAATGATATAGCCTAAAAACAGAACGATTTTCAACACGCCCTCGAAGATGGATTTGATGAGTACGATGTCCTTGATAGACGGAATAGCGAGTGCGAGTAAATCGTATAAAAAGCTAGGTAAAAAGAAGAAAAGCAAAAGTGCAAGCGCTACACCTAAAACAGTAGCGAAAACCATAACAACGTTCATGAGCTTGTCGCCAAGCTTTTCGGTTAGCCATTTCTCAAATTTTGACGGCTCTTCTTCTTCAACAAGACCAGCCTCGAGCGCCTTGTCAGCTGAAACGGAAAGCGCCTTGTAGCTAAGTCGCATTGAGTCAACAATTCCTGCGATACCTCTGATGAAAGGAACCTTGAAAATCTTGCTTTTTGAAGAGAGAGAGGTAAAGCTTATGTCTTCAGTGTGGATTGAATCCTCACCTGTTCTTACAGCGACTGTGGTGCGTTTAGGACCACGCATCATAATGCCTTCTATCAGCGCGCTGCCACCGATAGAGGTGATTTTTCTTTCTTTAATATCTGCCATAATTTATTCCTTATTGATATTGTTATTTTCCGCAATAAGTGGAGGAGCTACCATTTCCTCAGCCTGATTCTTGTAGATAGGGATACCTACAGTCACGGTAGTACCAACGTCTAAGCTTGAGTCGATGTCGAGATGACCATTGTGGAGTTTGATGATCTCGTCGGCAACCGCAAGCCCGATTCCCGAGCCGTTAACTTTCTGGTTAGCTTTGTAGAATTTATCTTTGATTTTAGGAATGTCCTCTTGAGCAATACCGCAGCCGTTATCAGCGACGATGATTTTAATCATATCTTCCTTGAAATCCTGATAAACCTGAACGCCGACCATTCCGCCCTCAGGAGTGTATTTGAGTGCGTTATCAAGAATGTTGATGAACACCTGTTTTAGTCTGTTGCGATCACCGTAAACCGGAGGCATGATTTCCGGCTCGTCATAGAGCAGGTGTTTTGATTCGGATAAAGCACGTTCTTTGAACATATAAATCGCCTCGTCAACCTCAGCGAGTATATCAATCTTTTGCATTTGCATAATAAGTCTGCCCGACTGGAGTTTCGAGAAGTCGAGTAACTCTTCAACAATTCCCGTAAGTCTTGAACTTTCACTTACGATAACAGACATACCTTTTTCTAAAGTAATTCGGTCAGGCACGCCGTACTGCATAGTTTCAGCCCAGCCTTTAATAGCAGTGAGCGGGGTTCTCAGCTCGTGAGAAACACGGGAGATAAAGTCGTTTTTGAGCTTTTCAGACTCGTCAAGCTCTTTCGCCATATCGTTGATGGAGTCGCACAAATCGCCGATTTCGTCGTCGTACATTTTAGAAAGCTTCTGGTCAAAGTCACCCTGAGCGATTTTCTTGGCTGTTTCGCTCATTTCTCTGACAGGCTTTACGATTGAGCGTATAAAGTAACTACCCGAAAAAGCCACACAGCCGATGATAATAATACCGATGAAAATAGCAACTAAAGTCGCAAAAAAGGTGTAGAGATTGGCTTTTCGAAGCGACACAACGTATCTTATTGCACCGACAGGGGTAGAGTTAGAGTTACGGATAATGTGAGTAGCCGCCATAACCTTTTCGCCGGAGCTTAGCTTTCCTGTCCATTGTGAGAAGCTCTGCTCGCTTTCGAGCGCGTCCTCGTAGTCGGGCATAGAAACGCCCTCTTCAGTTTCAAAGCCTGTGGAAGTAACGGTTACTCGCCCGGCGGCGTTGATAACCATAAGCTCCATATTCTCTTTGTAGAGAAAATCTTCAACGTATTTTGAGGCGGTGTTCTGAAAATCAGCGGTGTTCTCGCATTTGTATCCGGGGAAAACCGAGCTTAGTTCGCTGTTGCGATTGATAAGAGCTTGCTCAATCGATGAATAGTAAAGGGACTGTACAAAAACGCTCAGGCACACAACAAGCAGTGTGATAACTGCAAGGATAACGCCGAAAGTGTTAATTATCCATCGTTTGGTGATACCTTTGAACATTTCAATCCCTCCTTATTTTAAAATGCAAAAGGTAAAGTGCAAATTCAGTCTTAAATCAGGTGTCCCATTTGTAGCCAAGACCCCATACAGTTACGATAAACTTAGGGTTAGATGGCTCGTCTTCAACCTTCATACGTAAACGACGGATGTTAACGTCAACGATTTTTTCCTCGCCAACATAAGCTTCGCCCCAAACGTGGTTTAGGATATCTGTTCTGTCAAGAGCAACACCAGGGTTTGAGAAGAAATACTCCATAATCTGGAACTCAACCTGAGTAAGCTCAATCATCTTGCCGTTTTTCATAAGAGCGCGGTTTCGAAGATTGAGAGTGAAGATACCTGACTTGAGTTCTTCCTTGAAGTTGTTCTCAGCTTTCTGTTCAGCAAGCGCAACTCTTCTGTAGAGTGCGTCAACTCGCGCTGTAAGCTCAGAAGGTGAGAATGGCTTTGTGATGTAGTCATCAGCGCCGAGCATAAGGCCTGTGACTTTGTCCATCTCCTGAGTTCTGGCTGAAAGCATAATGATACCGATGCCTGAGTTTTTGTTTCTCAGTTCCTTACAAACCTGTAAGCCGTCGATACCAGGCATCATAATGTCTAAGATAGCAACGTCGAAATCTCCGCCGCTTTCCTCGTACTTTTGCAGAGCCATCTCTCCACAGTCGGCTTCTACAACTTCATAGCCTGCACGGCGAAGGTTGATTACCACGAAATCGCGGATAGCAGCCTCGTCCTCGCAAACAAGAATCTTTTTCATACAAAAAACCTCCGTTTATTTGTTTTGTTTAGAGTGAGTATACAACTCAGTTTATTGATTAGCGAGTGTGAAAAGCGAAGCTATTTCATCACCCGAAATACTGACGTAGTCATCGGCTTTTGATAATGAGTAAGCGTAGACGGTTGAGCCTGCGCGCAAAAACTCGGTGAAGCCTGAATTATTTTTATCGAAATTCTCGTCAAAATATGCCTTTATTGTGACGATTTTCTCTTTGAATTTAAAGGTGTTGCCTGAATAAGAAATATGATAAATGGTTGTTTCCCTGAGCTTTTCGTCATAACGAGCTGTGACTGCACCTTTCCATTTCTCAGGGATTTTGAAAAGATATCCGTCCTGAGGGCATAAAATGGCGCTTTCTGTAGTTGAAATCTCATAAGTACTGGTGTTGAAGTTTGACCAGTCGACCTTTCGCGACACGGTGTTTATATCTTCATCGTCTAAATAGCTCATCAGCGAACAAAGCGGAATGTCGACAAGCCCGTCTTTGTTAAAATCGAGCGAGCAAATCTGGGTAGAGCGACGAGTGAGGCTGTAGCCCTGATAAGAATAAAGAGGATTGATAAGAGCGGGAGCGGAAGAGTCGAACAGAACAACCTGTGTTGTGTAATCACCTGTCTGACTCACACCGTCGATTATCGCACCGTAACAGGAGTCGGAAATCTGCCCGTACTGAACCATAGCGAGCGCTGTGATATCAAGATCGAGTTCTGTTGAGCCTACCTCGCACATAGTACCGTTGTTGTATGTAAGAAGTGTGGCTTTTGCGGAAATGTCACCTGAGAAAAGCGAGATTAAAAGAATATCGTCGTTTTTGTCGCTGTTGAAATCTCCCGTCACCAGACTTGAGTAGGTGAAAGCAGTGTTGTATGCTTTGACGTTTTCGCTGTATGAGTAAATCGACAAAGTGTTCTGTGATGATGTAGCGGTAGAATAGCCAATCAGGACTTCACATTTTCTGTCGCCGTTTAAGTCAGCGAAGTCAACCCTGTCTATGCTGTTGCTTTGAAGTTCAACATCGTCAACAACAGTGTAGTCGCCGTTTTGGTATTCAACGAAAAGTGCGTGAATATTTTCGCTGTCCTTTTCGCTGTACAAAGCGACAGCTTCCTCTTTTTCATCGAAGTCGATATCGTGCATAATGATTGAACTTCTGTTCGAGCCGTTTTTCGGATATTTGAGGGTGTAGCTACCCGTAGTCTGTTTGTCGATAAGCTTTTGAATCTGGGCTATATTGCCTGTAGCTTTCGGAGGACACATGATGTCAGTTCCCTCAAAGCTGAAAACAGAACAACCCGACAGCAAAAGCACCATCAGAATTGCCAGAGCTATTTTGAGCTTTTTCAAAGGGATCCCTCCTTTTAGTTTCGACTTATTTTTTAATCGCCCTTAAATACTTGATGTTGATTCCCTCACTTGAAAACATCGCTTCGTGTTCTGTCATTACGTTGTCTTCTATTTCGCTATTGTGAAGGTCGTGTGTGATGTATTCGATACTGTATTCGCTTTCTTCTAAATACGGAATACTTTCTAAAAACAACTCATCGTTGTCTGTTTTGAAATTAATAACAGCACCGCTTTTTAAAAAGGTGTTGTATTTCTTAAGCTTTGTAGTGTGGGTGAGTCTGCGCTTTTTGTGTTTTTCTCTGGGCCACGGATTGCAGAAATTGATGTACATCGTCTTGATGTTATCTTCATCTGAAATAAGCTTCTCGATGTTTTCAACGTTGAAAGCGACGAGTGCGATGTTTGTGGCTTTCCTGTCATTATCTGAAAAAAGCTGTTCTATGTTACGTCTGCCCACGCCGAGCATATCGCTTTTGATGTCAACTGCGATGTAGTTTTTATCTGGATTTAAAAGCGCTTTCTTAGCAACGAAACTGCACTTTCCGCAACCAACTTCAAGCTCGATTTCGTTATCGTTTCCAAAAAACTCTTTCCATTTACCGAAGAAGCTTTCGGGATTTTTCACAAAGTACGGGCATTTGTCAAGCTCTCCTTGCGCCCATTTCTTTTTTCTGATTCTCATTTATCTGTGTTACCTTTTCTGTGTTACTTTTCGTGTAATTCTTTCATTACGTTGATGTCTATTTTGTGGTCGCAAAAATCACATATTACCACATATAGTTATTTACATTACAGTATTATAACAAAATAGTCGCTTTTTTGCAATGTTTTTTTACATATATAATACATTTTTTGAGATTTTTATAAAAAGAGAGTAACTAATACACCAAAATGGTTCATAAATCGTAATAAAAAAGCGGAAAAACGGCACATTTTGAAACCGAATTTCCGCGTGTTTATATTGATTTTTAAAGAAAATGAATCGGGTCAGTGAGCGCCTGAGATTTAATAAAAAGAACGTCTGAAAACTTCTCTTTCAGAGCTTCTTTTAGTGGCTCTATTGCGATGTCTTCAGTGGAGAAATGCCCCGCCTCAACCGCGCACAGAGAGTTCTCTTTAGCGTAAAGGAAGTGGTGGTGTTTAAGCTCGCCTGTGACAAGAGCGGAGAAGCCGTACTTATTTTTAAGCGTTACCGCTTCGCTTCCGGCTCCCGAGCTTACGGCTACTTTTTTGATAGCATTTCCCTTAGTGTATCGCACACCTTCTACGTTGAGCTTTTCTTTTACGAAGAGGGCAAACTCTTCATCACTCATAGTGTTTTCAAGCTCGCCGACGCATAAGAATTCGTCGGGGTAAAGCTGTTGGTTCTGAAGTTTCAGTGCGTTTGCAAGGCAGACGTTAACACCGATGTTTTCCGCTTTATCCAAATTTGTGTGAACACAAAGCGCAGACAAATCAGCTTTGATGAGTTTGTATACTATATCGCTTTCGCACACGCTTTTAAGCGGTGAGAAGATAACGGGGTGGTGGCTTATGATAAGCTCACAGCCTTTTTCTTTCGCTTCGTTTACAACTTCATCAGTGATGTCAAGAGAAAGCAAAACCTTGCTAACTAAGGTGTTCATATCGCCGATTAGAAGACCGCAGTTGTCAAACTGTGCCTGTGTTTCAAACGGAGCGAGAAAGTCGATGTATTCATAAATGTCTTTTATAAGTGCCATTTAAAACTCTCCTTTGATTTTCTCGATAACAGTCAGCAGAGTCTTGTCACCGAGAGAGCGTTTCTCTAAGTGAGAAATAACGTGTTCAATATAATGTCTGGACGCTAAATCAGAAACATCAAGCTTTCCGATATAGGGAAATTCAGGAGTGATTCTTCTAACTTCACCTGTGTAGCGAACAGCCATCACGGTGTAGTGTTTGCCAAAAGATTCGCACGCTTCTTGCTTTATTATTTCAAAGCCGTTTTCATACAGGTAGTTTACAAGAATCTCGCACTTTGTCATAGGCTGAAGAATAAAAAGCTTGTCCTTGTTCTTAGCCCACTTGCAATCGTCGATAATCCTTGCGATGAGTTCTCCGCCCATACCTGCGATTACGATATCGTCGGCTTCGTTTTCTTTGACTTCTTTGAGTCCGTCGGAAAGTCTAAGCGTGATTTTATCACAAAGGCAGTAGCTTTCTACGTCAGCTTTGCCGGCATTAAGCGGACCTTCGTTGATATCACAAGCGAGGGCTTTTTCAATGATGCCGTTTTTCACAAGCCAGATAGGAAGATACGCGTGGTCAGTGCCGATGTCGGCAAGCGATGACCCCTTTCTCACAAAAGACGCACAAAGAGAGAGTCTGTTATCAAGCGAAAAAAGTCTCATTTTCTCAGATGGCAGAGTTGATTTTAGAAACAAGTGCGTCGCAGTCAGCACCGTGTACAGCGCACGCTTCTTCGATGGTTTCGCCACGTGATGCAGGACAACCTAAGCAGTGCATACCCATCTCAAGGAAAAACTGAGCAGTAGTAGGGTATTTGTCGAGTACATCGCCGATGATTGAATTTTTAGTAACCTTATCCATAGTAAACCTCCAGAAAGTAATTGTACTTATTTAGTCCAATATACCACAAAAAAGCGTAAATGACAATATGTATGGGATATAGCACCCACATCGTCCCGCCAAAATAAACGAAACATTACGGGAGGGCATGGAAACCCTCCCCTACAAAATGACCCCAAAAACCTTTATGCAAGATTTGTAGGGTACGATGCCCCAAAAGTACCGAATAGCGATATATCTTCGATGCGATATGTCGAAGACGCGATATACTTCGTGCGAGATGTTTGATTTCATCAAACGTTTAAAGTCCCTTTGTCACCTTATGGTGACACCTACCTTAATAAGAGAGGCTTGAAGAATTCACAAAAAGTTTTTTGCAGAAAATTGCATAAAAGTATGCAATTATTTGCGTTTTTTCGCCTATAAGTGGGAGGGTGTTTACCCTTACTGTTACTAAAAATATAGGCGGTGTAAAAATGGAAACTCCTAACACTTATATCAGGTTGTATTTTAGCAGTTTACCACAGCTTGAGATGTTATCAAACGAACAAATCGGCCTTGTTATCCGCACGATTTTAAGAAGCAAAAGCAGGGGAGCAGAGCTTGATTTTGAGGGCGATAAGATGGCTCAGTTAGTTGCTATGGGGTTACTCGGAAGAATTGACGAAGATTATATAGCATACGACAAAAAATGCGCATCAAACCGTGAAAACGGAGCAAAGGGCGGAGCGCCACTCGGTAATCAGAATGCTAAAAAGAAAACAACCGAAACAACCGAAACAACCGTTCGGTTGAATTCAACCCTAAATAAGAAAGAAAATAAGAAAGTAAATAATAAAGAAAGTAAGAAAGATATATATATTGTCGAGTGTGACTCGACTGTACAGCTTGAAACTGAAATTATTATTGATTATCTCAATGATAGAACAGGTGCAAGCTACAGAGCTTCTACAAAGGCTACTCAAAAGCTTGTTAAAGCTCGGCTTGCTGAAGGCTTTACGGTTGATGATTTCAAGACTGTGATTGATAGCAGGAACAGTCAGTGGGGCGCTGACCCTAAAATGCGACAGTATCTGCGCCCTGACACGCTGTTCTCACAGAAGTTCGAGAGCTACTTAAACTACGCACGGCAAATACCTGCGCAAAGTGAGAGTAAAAGACGATGCAGTTACAACATTGATGACTTTGATAAGGGTGCTATAGGGTGTACCTAGGCTTGTGAAAATAAAGCCCAAAAGCAGAACAAAAAGCAAAAGGCGCCCGAAAACCGGACGCCGTGAGAAAATGATATTATAGTTTTATGTATATATCTTAAGCTTCTTGTGCTTCTTTTCTCTTTGCAAAGCATTCGCTACAATAGTAGTCTTTGCCTTCCATTGGCTTGAAAGGAATTGTAGCTTCGCCACCGCACTGTGCGCATACTGTTGTGTGCATCTCTCTTGCTGATTTAACAGCATTCTTGCGCGCAACTCTGCATGCCTTGCAACGCTGTGGTTCATTTACGAAACCTTTTTCTGCATAGAATTCCTGTTCGCCTGCTGTGAATACAAATTCAGCACCACAATCCTTGCAGACCAGAGTCTTGTCTTCGTACATAGTGTAACCTCACTTAAAAAATATTTATCTCATCCCGTGGCGGAATTGCACCGCCGAAACTTTTCGGGACATATAGCTTAGTTTGTTTCTAAAGGGTTATTTGCTGAGCTTTTTCCTGATACGGCACAGCGCGTTGTCGACTGATTTTTCGGACACCATCAGCGCAGTTGCGCACTGCTTGTACGAGTAGCCCGAAAGATAAAGCGACAACACCTCTTTCTCAAGTTGTGAGAGTGTGCTTTCGATTTTTCTCATAACCGTCTTTATGTATTCCTTGCTCTCTAGCGTTTCTTCTAAGGTGAGAGCGGTGTTGTCCTCAACAGACGCAAGGCTCTCATCAATCGGGACGATGTTTTTCTGTGGAACGGACGCCATTTTGTTAACATGTCTCAAAATAGAGCGGAAGCGGTTTTCAACGCAAAGCATAGTGTAGTTTTTGAAAGTTTTCGAGCTGTTCTCATCGTAGGTTTTGCACGCGGACAACAACCCTATAAGACCTTCCTGCAAAAAATCGGAAAGCTCGTACCCGAGTGTGCAGTAGTGATACTTCGATGCGACAGATGAGATGAGTCCCATATAGCGCGCACACATAGTTTCAAACGCTTCATCGAAGCCTTCTTCTTCGCTTTTAATGACAGCGACTAAAGCTGCATCATCACAGTTTTCAAAAGGAATATGACCACTGTTCAAAAACAGCCCACCTCGCAAATACACATATCTACACTATATGGTACAGTAGCTGCTCGAAAAAGTCAACAGTTTTTTAGTTTTTCTAGACAAAATCGCAAAAAATGATAAAAATTATTGTGCAAAATATACAAGAAAAGGTCGTATATTTTTACTTTATGTCGAGATGCGTCGTGTGGTATACTGAAAATGTATTAGTATTTTCATTTGAGTTTAGGAGTTGTATGATTTGGTAGTAAAGTGTAACAGCTTAGGACTTTTGGGACTTGAGAGCTTTTTTGTAGAGGTTGAGGCTGATGTTTCAAAAGGTGTGCCTGCGTTTGATATTGTCGGGCTTCCCGACACATCAGTAAAAGAAAGCAAGGACAGAGTTCGCTCGGCTCTAATAAACTGCGGGTTTGATTTTCCTACGGTTAAAATCATAATCAACCTTGCTCCTGCAGATATTAAAAAAGAAGGACCGCTTTATGATTTACCGATACTTGTCGCTTTGCTTTGTGCTACATCACAGATAAATGCCGACTTAAGCGATTGTGCGTTTTTGGGAGAGCTTTCTCTTTGTGGCGAAGTGAGAAAAGTAAACGGCGTGCTTCCTATGGCTATAAAAGCGAAAGAATGCAAAATTAAAAAGCTCTTTGTTCCTTTTGAAAACGCCGTAGAGGGTGCGGTTGTGAATGGAATAGAGATTTACCCTGTCAAGACGGTTTATGAGCTTGTAGCTCATTTAAACGGAAGAGAGACTATAAATAAAGCTGGGTTTGATATTTCCGAATACAATGAGAATGATACTGTTCTCGATTTTTCTCAGGTGAAGGGTCAGTATGAAGCAAAACGTGCGCTTGAAATAGCCGCTGCCGGTGGACACAATGTTCTGATGATAGGGCCACCGGGTTCGGGCAAGAGTATGCTAGCCAAAAGAATGGGTACAATCCTTCCGAAAATGACCTTTGATGAGATGATTGAAACGACGAAAATTCACTCTGTCGCAGGTCTTTTGAATGAGCATCAGGGACTTGTCACAGGGCGGCCGTTTCGCTCACCTCACCACAATATATCCGCTGTGGGACTTGCGGGTGGTGGTACTGTTCCAAAACCTGGAGAGATTTCTCTGTGTCACAACGGAGTGCTGTTTTTAGATGAATTGCCTGAATTTAGCAAATCAGCGCTTGAAACCCTGCGTCAGCCACTCGAGGACAGTAAGGTCACAATCAGCCGTGCTATGGGCAGATTTACTTACCCGTGTTCATTTACTCTGATAGCGGCGATGAATCCGTGTCCGTGCGGTTTTTACAATCACCCTGTAAGACAATGCACTTGCAGTGAGGATATGGTTAATCGCTATCTCTCGAAAGTCTCGGGTCCGCTCTTAGATAGAATTGATATCCACGTTGAGGTACCTGCTGTAAACTACGATGACTTAACAGCAAAAGCGAACGAAGAAAGCTCTGAAAGTATCAGAAAAAGAGTGAATAAAGCAAGAGCGATTCAGACTAAGAGGTTTGAAGGAACTTCTATAAGCTGTAACGCAAACCTCGATTCTTCTCTGTTCCAAAAAGTTTGCGTTGTTGATGACAGGGCGAATATGCTACTTAAAAATGCTTTCGACAAGCTCGGACTGACCGCCCGTGCTTACGACAGAATACTCAAAGTTGCGCGTACCATAGCTGATTTAGAGGGTAGCGAGGTCATAAAGAGCCACCACCTCACAGAGGCTATTCAGTATCGTTCGCTTGACAGAAAGTATTTCGGAAGATAGGGCGTAAATAATTCTTTTGGCGAATTATTTACAAAATAATTACAGAGTAGAATAATAATTATAGAAATTTTCACTGTGTAGCGTTATCTTTTACATACAAGTTGACTAAAATTTATTACAAAACCTGAATTTGGTTGACTTTATGCCGTGTTTGTATTATCTTATACATAGGAAAATGGAATGTTGTGCCTTACTGTGTTTTAAGGCGTTTGGTTTTCTACACGATTCGTTTTCTTTGAGCGTTTGCGCTCTTTTGATTCAGATTTAAACCTTGATACGATATATACAATATAGGAAGTGTACAGATTTTGGAGAAATTTGTAGTTAACGGTGGCAATCCGCTTTTTGGTGAAGTAACTGTCAGTGGCGCTAAAAACGCTGCGGTTGCTATTATCCCTGCGGTTATCCTTTGTGATGAGCCATGTAGAATTGAGAATATTCCTAACATCAGCGACGTTACCCTTATTGCGACTATTCTGCAGGAACTCGGCGCTGTTGTTAAAAGAGTAAATAAGTCAACTTTAGATATAGACCCACGTCCGATTAACACCTTTGTTGCAACTCAGGATTCTGTTCGAGGAATGAGAGCTTCTTACTATCTTTTGGGAGCGCTGCTCGGCAGATTCCATAATGCTAAGGTGGCTTTGCCTGGTGGCTGTAATTTCGGCGTAAGACCGATTGACCAGCACTTAAAGGGATTTGCGCTTATGGGCGCGAAAAACGAGCTTATCAACGGCGCGATTATTGAGTCAACTTCTGACAGAAGACTTCACGGTGCGAGAATTTACTTCGACACAGTTTCTGTCGGCTCAACTATGAACATCATCTTAGCCGCTGTTAAAGCAGAGGGTCAGACTATCATTGAGAACGCCGCCAAAGAGCCTCACATCGTAGATTTGGCGAACTTCTTAAACTCTATGGGTGCGAATATCCGTGGTGCAGGTACTGACGTCATCAAAATCCGAGGTGTTGAGTACTTAAAAGGTATCACTTATTCGATTATTCCTGACCAGATTGAAGCAGGAACTTATATGGCTGCGGCTGCGGCTACAAGGGGTAAGATTACTGTTCGAAACATCACCCCTAAGCACTTAGACTCAATTAGCTCAAAGCTGAGAGAAATGGGCGTTGAGGTTGAAGAATACGACGAGGCGGTTGTTGTTGATGCTACAAAGCGTCCGCTCAACCGTGTTAATATAAAGACTATGCCTCATCCGGGTTTCCCTACTGACTGTCAGCCACAGTTTGCGGCACTTCTGACTTCAGTTAACGGCACTTCTATTATGAACGAGAGCGTGTGGGATAATCGTTATCAGTACATCGCCGAGCTTGTTCGAATGGGTGCAAAAATCTCAGTTGAAGGAAGACTCGCTATCATCGAGGGTGGCACAATGCTGACCGGCGCTCCTGTAAAAGCTACTGATTTGCGTGCAGGTGCGGCTATGATTATCGCAGCACTCATCGCTGACGGTACAACCTATATTTCCAGCATCAGCTACATTGAGCGAGGATATGAGGACGTTATTGATAAGTTCACCGCCTTGGGTGCTGATATTAAGAAAATCTACATTCCGGACAACGACGATGTAGCTACAACAGCATAAATTACACAAAGGGTACGGCTTGTACCCTTTTGTTATTTTCAGATATTTGAGGATTTTATGGCTAAAATTGTTCCGCTTTTTTCCTCGAGCAGGGGTAATTCCTACTATATCGCAGGCAACAACGAGGGTATACTCGTTGATGCAGGAAGAAACTGCAAACAGCTCGAGCTTTCACTTTTACAAAACGAAATAGATACTAAAACAATAAAGGCGATTTTTGTTACCCACGAGCATACTGACCATTGTTCGGCATTGAGAGTTTTCGCTAAACGATACGATTTGCCGATTTATGCGACAAAAGGCACACTCGACGCACTCATTAGCACTGACAAGGTAGATGTGAATGCAAAGCTCAATGTTATTGAAGACGAGGTGACACTCGGCGATATGAAGATTAAGCGAGTGCTGACTTCTCATGACGCATCTGAGAGCTGTGGTTATCACATAGTAACAGCAGATAGTCGCAGATGCTCTTTGGTTACTGACACGGGCTTTCTCACAGCTTCGGCACTCTCGGCTTTGAAAGATTCGAACGCTGTGGTGATTGAATCTAATCACGACATTGAAATGTTGAAAAACGGTCCATATCCGTACATACTCAAAAAGCGCGTGCTGTCTATGACAGGACATCTCTCAAATGTCGACTGCGCGAAAGTCCTGCCTGAGCTTATTGAAAGCGGAGTGACCCGTATTATGCTTTCTCATTTAAGTCATGAGAATAACACACCCCGTCTGGCACTTGAGACTTCAGTTGCCACTTTAAGCGGTGCGGGAATGAAAAAGGACGAGGATTACACGATTATGACAGCGCCGGTAGAAACGAACGGCAAGTCTATTATTTTTTAATTTGTAAGGTAAAACTATGCTGAATGTTAATATAATCTGCGTCGGTTCTTTAAAGGAAAAGTTTTTTACTGACGCTGTGAGTGAATACAAAAAGCGACTTTCTCGCTACTGTAAATTCAATATAATTGAGCTTTCAGAGGAGAAAATAAGCGATCAGGAAACTAAAGCCCAGATTGACAAAACTCTTTTAAAAGAGGGGGAAAAGATTCTTTCGAAAATCGGAAAGAATGACTACTGTATCGCTATGTGTATCGAGGGCAAGAATATAAGCTCAGAAGAACTCTCAAAAAAGCTTGAGGAGATTTCCCTCAGTTTTGGTACAGTAAACTTCATCATCGGCGGTTCGTGGGGACTAAGTGACGAGGTCAAAAGAAGAGCGGATTTCAAGCTCTCCGTCTCAAAAATGACGTTTCCTCACCAGCTTTTCAGAGTGATGCTAAGTGAACAGATATACCGCGCTTTTACCATAAGCTCAGGCGCAAAATACCACAAATAAGCCTCTTTTTTTAAGAGAGGGGGACCACCGAATGGTGGAGGGATTGTAATAATTGTAATTAGGAGGTTAGTAATATGGCACTCGACGGAATGATGTTAAATTTAATAAAAAGCGAGCTTGAAAGCGAACTGCTCTTGTCTCACATAAGTCAGATTCATCAGCCGTCAAAGGACGAGCTGGTTATTAACTTCCGCGCAAAATCGGGAGCTAAAAAGCTTTTCCTTAGTTGCAGAGCGGACTGTGCTAGGGTGCATTTCACTGAAAACGCTCCAGAGAATCCGCCGACTCCGCCGATGCTTTGTATGTTACTTCGAAAGCGTCTTTGTGGCGGAAAACTTGTTAGTATCCGTCAGCCCGAGTTTGAGCGAATTTTGTTCTTTGATTTCGATACAACAAACGAGATAGGCGACAGGGAGCGTCTTATCCTTTGCATCGAGATTATGGGAAGATACTCAAACATTATCCTCATCGATGAAAAAGGCTTGGTTGTTGACGCTTTTAAGCGAATTGATATCACTATGACTAAAGACAGGGTTGTACTGCCTAAAATCGAGTATACTCTGCCTCAAAAACAGGATAAACTTAATATCCTGACTGATAGCATAAGCGATATTGTTTCTGCTATAGAGTTTTCGGATAAATCCCTCGATAAGGCGATTTTGTCAAGTGTTCAGGGCATCTCGCCGATAGTTTGTCGCGAGATTGAACACAGAGTTTTTGAAGGTAGTACACTCGAAAATGAGCTTAAAAGACTATCCTCTACTTTGCGTGAAAGCAAAGCTACACCTACTATGGTGCTAAAGAGCGAGAATACTCCGTTTGATGTGACGTTTACTCCTGTAACACAGTACGGCGATGCTTGTTTAACAAAAGAGTACGAAACATTTTCAAGTTTGCTTGACAGCTTCTACTATGAGCGCGATATGGCGGTGAGAATGAAGTCGAAAAGCTCTGATTTGCACAAGCTTGTTTCTAATCTCATCGAGCGTTTCTCAAAGAAAATCAATATCCAGCGTGAGGAACTCAAAAAGTGTGAAAACAGAGAAGAGCTTCGAATAAAAGGCGATTTGCTTCAGGCGAATCTCTATAGAATCGAAAAGGGCGCTGTGTTTGTTGAGGTTGAGAATTTCTACGAAGAAAACTCCCCGATTTTGAGAATCGCTCTAGACCCGAGTATCACACCCGCAAGTAACGCCCAGAAGTTCTACAAAGCCTACGCTAAAGCAAAAACCGCTCAGCAGATGCTCACTATCCAGATTGAAAAAGCCGAGCTTGAGCTACAATATATGCTATCTGTTCAGGACTTTTTATCACGTGCGACAAGCGACAAAGAGCTAAGCGCCATAAGACTTGAACTCGTTGAGCAAGGCTACATCAAAGAGCGCACAAAAGGCAAACAGAAACAGCCCAAAGCTCTGCCACCTCTTGAGTTTAAAACGAGCGACGGCTTCACGGTTTTAGTCGGAAGAAATAATAAGCAGAATGATGTGCTGACCTTAAAAACTGCCTCGAAATTTGACTATTGGTTCCACACTAAGAACATTCACGGCTCGCACACGATTGTGCTGACACAGGGCAGAGAAATCAGCGACACTGCGATTTTAGAAGCGGCTCAGCTTTGCGCTTACCACAGCAAGGGCAAGGACAGTTCGCAGGTTCCTGTTGATTACACCATAGTGAAAAATGTCTCAAAACCAAGTGGTGCAAAACCGGGTAAGGTGATTTACGTTAGCTACAACACGGTTTATGTAACGCCGAAGCTACCGATAGAAACACAATAGATTACAATTGTTTGATGAAATATGGAGTTAAAAAGCAGAAAACAAATACGATTAAAAAATTATGATTATAGTAGTGCGGGTGTGTATTTTATAACCGTGTGTGTTAAGGATAAGAAGCCGTTGTTGTGGAACAATGTAGGGGCGACCATTGGTCGTCCGAGTGACACAAGGTTATCTGTATACGGAAAGATTGTTGATGATGCCATACGCCAGATACCAAAACATTATCCTGATGTTAAAATAGATAATTATGTTGTGATGCCTAATCATATACACCTTTTACTGAGTATAGAAGGAATCGTAGGCGGACGACCAATGGTCGCCCCTACAATTTCGCGTGTTATTAAACAGATGAAGGGATATGTGTCGAAACAAATTGGGTATAGTATCTGGCAAAAATTATTCATCGACCACATTATTCGAAGTGAGAGTGACTACATCGAACATTACACATACATTGAAAACAATTCAACAAAATGGGAGTCGGATAAACTTCCTTGATGGGCAAAATACAATTGAATAAGTAAAAAATAAAG
>JAFTYK010000006.1 GCA_017464765.1 Ruminococcus sp. | reverse complement strand
TTTATATCCATTCCTTTCGCTTCGCTCAAGGCACAAAACGTTCTGAAAAACGTTGTCTTTGAGCGGTCTTTTTTTTATTATTCTCATAGGGATACTCGGTACACTACAAATCACGGGGAGGTGAGTGGGCTGTCTGATTTATCAGATGACCGTATTTTTATATGTGTGGAATGCTTTTTCAAGCACAAATAAGTGTGCCTCGAGCACGTAACCTTATCTTTGTTAAAACAATCTCGTTTTAAGCTTAAGCATTCAGTCAATGCCGTTTACTCCCTACAATTCTTGTGGAACATTATGTTCAGAAAGGAGTCCCTATGGCTTTAAAAATTGTGTATCAAACCTGTTGTGGTATCGATGTTCACAAAACATTTGTTGTCGCATGCATCGCAACCACCAACAAGCAAGGTGTTACCACCTACAAGCGCCACCGCTTTTCTACCTTCACACAAGGGCTTAGAGAGTTGTTACAATGGCTGCTTGACAATAACTGCAAGGACGTCTGTATGGAATCTACCGGTAAATACTGGATTCCTGTTTACAACGTTTTGGAAAACGATTGTACGATTGTCCTCGCTCATCCTAAATATGTTAAGGCTATCCGTGGTAAAAAAACTGACAAGAAAGATGCGAAATGGATTGCTGACCTGTTTAAACATGATCTTGTTGCCGGTAGCTTTATGCCCCCTGCTGATATCAGGCAACTGCGTGATTTGATGCGCTATCGTTACAAACTGACCTGCTTTATGTCCAGTGAGAAGAACCGTCTTCAAAACTGTCTCACGGTTTCCAACATTCAGTTGGCTTCCGTTGTTACGGACACTTTTGGAAAGAGTTCTCAAAAGATTCTGGATAAGATACTTGAAAATCCTCAAGACACTTCTTTTGATATCGAACCTTTAATTCATGGCTCTTTGAAGAAAAAACTTCCTGAATTAGAGCTCGCCATTGACGGTTATATTACAACCGAACAGGCTGGTAAATTAAAGATTATCAAAAAGCATTTTGAAGATTTGGAATCCCGGAAAGCGGAGTTAGAAGAACTGATTCTTGCGCTCGCCAGTCCCTATCAGCAAGAACTCGACCTAATCCTAACCGCTCCATCATTTACAAATGTTTTCACTGCAATCGGTATCATTTCCGAAATCGGTGTCAACATGGAGGCTTTTCCTTCGGCGAAACACTTGTGTTCATGGGCGGGATTAACTCCTACCAACAATGAAAGTGCAGGGAAGAAAAAATCTGTCCGGGTTTCCAAAGCCGGATGCTACATCAAACCTCTTTTAGTACAGTGCGCAAACGCTGTAGTTAAAAGTACAAAGCACCCTGAAATTCGTAACCGCTACCTCCGCCTTCGAAAGAGACGCGGTCACAAGAAAGCTATTATCGCAATTGCGAGAATGCTTCTAACAGCATTATACAACATGCTTAAAAATAAGGAACCCTATAATGCTGAACTTTACCGAAAAAGTGATGTTCTGCCTGTGAATCGTGAAATCACAGTTGAACAGGCTATCGTAATGGCACAGTTCCAAGGATATAAAATCAAGTCAGCTACTGAATAAACCTTAACTTTGCTACATATTCAATTTTCAATCAAGCCACCGAAAGATGGCTTTAAAGTTATGCCCTTACGGGAATGGATTTCCTCTACTATTCTTTTTCAACCTTT
>JAFTYK010000048.1 GCA_017464765.1 Ruminococcus sp. | reverse complement strand
ATGCATACGATACAGAAGTTTCATCAAAGCTTTTGAAATTTCGAGCGCTGTAGCGTCTTTTGTATCAAAATAAAAGCTTTTTAGTGCTTCAATTACAGTTTTACGAGTATTTTCAACATTTGTAAGTAAAGCCTGATCGCTATCGCTGAGTTCATCAGCGAAACCTTTAGGAGAAAGTCTGAACTCATTGAACAAACTCTTACCGCTTAAATCCCAAGTGAACAAGTAATTTTCAAAGTCTGCAATCTCTTCAACAGAAATATCGGTAAGTCCTGTTTTCAAAAGCGAAAGCACATCTTCCTTGTCAAAGCCACCTGTGATAACGTCAAAACAGCTCATAACAAATTTTACAAGCGGTTTAGTGTCAATATCCTGAGGCTTGTCCATAAAATAGTTGATATCATATTTTTCGAATACAGTATCAAGCACCCCGATGTATTTATCACTTTGGCGAGTAACAACAGCAATATCAGAATACTCGTAGCCTTCAGTAACGATAAGTTTCTTAATATTTCGTGCCACAAATTCAGCCTCATCATAAATCGAATTTGCTTCATATACAATCAAACCATCATCTTTATATTCGCTTTTTTCCTTTTGTAATCTGAAAATATTCTGCTCAACCGCCTTAATATCTTCACTAATAAAGCGGTAGTTTTCAGACAAAGTAACAGGCACTGCAATCTTAATATCGTTATTCTTAGCAATACGTGTAAGATGTTTTTTGGTTCTGTCAGATACGAAAAACAAATCACCATTCATTCCACTGAGATTATCAGTAGTAAGCGAAAAATACATATCTTTGCTCTGAACCATAAGCCTTTCAAGCACTTCATATTCCTGAGCAGTAAAGCCATAGAAAGAATCCACCGCTATCGTATAATCCCTGAAAATCTCATTTTCAGAAAGCACATTTACTATATGTGTTATGCTGTCAAGCGGGTCAATGTAGCTTTTAGATAAAATAGCATCGTATGTATCGTACAAAAGAGCAGTTTCAAAAAGCTTTTTCGAAAGTGTTTCGTCCTCAACCTTATCCACCACTTCGTAGAGCATCGATGAGGTTATAGCACATTTTTTATATTCTTTAACAGAATTAAGCATCAACTCAGTTAAGTCGGTTTTATTCGCTCTTTTAGAGAAAAGCTCGAGCTTATCGCCCACTTGTTCAATAGCTATGCTCATAACAACATTGCGCACCCCCTCATCAGCAAAATTTTGAAAACGATTGCCGGTACACTCAAAAACATAGTCGCACAAACGTGAAAAGCCGAACACTTTGATGTTACGCGAAACTTTAGGTCCTAATATATCAAGAAATGCTTTCTCAGTATTAAAAGAAGCCTGGTCAGGAACAATGATCATCAGCTTATCTTCACCTGACAACGCTTTTTCTGACATAATATCGTAAAGATATTTAGTTTTTCCGCACCCTGAAGTGCCTAACACAAAATGTAACATAATAATCTCCGTTTACTTAATAACTGTATTCTACTATTTTTAAAGTCCCATAAACAGGTCATCGATTAAAATACGAACAAATTTTTTCGTAGTATTCAACTATTTTGAATTTATAAACAACATCGTCAGATGTAATAACCCTGTACTCATCATCGGACAAATCTTCTTTCATATTTAGCTTTGAAGATGCGCCGACGCAAAGACTAGGATACATAACGCACCACCAATTTTTACCTTGAGCTTCCCCGATAGTAATAGTCAGAGAATCATAAAAACCCGCAGGCATAGTAAAATCATCATAATATCGTGTGTCAAAAAACTCGTTTTTCACCATAGCATTTACATCGTAGTCGTATCCGCTTAAGGAAACTATCTGTTGAGCCTTGTTTTCAATTAAAGGAAGGTTCTTCTTAGTAATCTTCATAGCCTCTTCCTTGTTCTGAACATCAACATACAATGGAGAAATCTCACTGATGATTTCATCTCTGACTTTCATTTTAAGCGTCTGGTCAGCCTTTGAATCAGAATTAGCTAATATATGTAGCCTGAAAACATCTTTCTCAAGCTTACTGCAAGTATTCTCGAAAGTTACTAAAGATACCATAACCGCTACAGTAAACACCAAAATCAAAATACGCATAAATATTTTCATACAAAAAAACCTGCCTTTCAAGATAACTTGAGTATAGGCAAGTTTTTATTGTTTATACAATTTTGCAACCGAATTTAACAGGCTCACAAACAAAGAGCTTGTCGTACTTATCGCTTAGAGCTTCTTTACACTTTAAAGCCTTTTTCTCGTCTAAAAATATGCCGAAAACGGCAGAACCTGAGCCACTCATACACGCACCAAGAGCCTTATGCTTTACCATAAATTTCTTGATGTCTGAAATTTCAGGTAAGTCCATTACAGCCTCAAATTCGTTGTATAGGCACTGACACACGCCTCTTAAACTACGTCGAAACAGCATCTTAACAAGCTCGTCGGTAACCAAAAATTCTTTAGATGGCTTGCTATCTGACTTAGCGTACGCTTGAGCAGTAGAAACGCTTACGTCAGGCTTACAAATAAGAATATAGCATTTAGTAAGTGGAGCCACTTTCTCCATAGTTGTACCTGTTCCTGTGGCAAGTTTTGTGCCACCAACAATGCAAAACGGCACATCGGCACCGATTTTCTCGCCGATTTCACACATCTGTTTTTCACTTAGTTTCGCATCAAAAATACGATTAAGCGCTAGGATAACCGCAGCGGCGTCAGTACTCCCACCAGCTAAGCCTGCTTCGTGCGGGATCATTTTATCGATATCAATAGAGATTTTTTTAGGCTCAATATCGCAATAATTAAAGAAAGCTTTAGTAGCTTTACACACAATATTCCTATCATCAGTAGGAATTCCCGCTACATTGCAAGTAACAGTAATTTCATTATCAGCTTCAGGAGAAACCTCGTCACTAACAGTGATAGTATCATAAAGCGATACAGCCTGCATAACCATAGCTACGTCGTGATAACCATCAGGACGTTTTCCGACGATATCGAGTGATAAGTTGATTTTTGCTGGTGCAAGAACCTTCAGTTCCATATCAAAGCTCCTTCAAAAACTCCTCTATCAGAGTGAGTGCTTTCTTCAAATGCTTTAGAGAGTACGAATAAGATAAACGAACAAAACCTTCACCACATTCACCGAATGCAGAACCAGGTACTAAGGCAACGTGTTTTGCGTGCAGAAGTTTGGTACAGAATTCTTCAGATGTAAGACCTGTAGATTTAATGCAAGGGAAACAATAGAAAGCTCCCTTAGGTTCAAAACAAGTAAGTCCCATTTTATTAAGGCTTCCTACTACTAATCTTCTACGCATATCATACTGGTCGCGCATCATAGCAATGTCATCGTCACCATTTCTTAAAGCCTCAATAGCGGCATACTGAGCTGTGGTTGGAGCAGACATAATACAAAACTGATGGAGCTTTGTCATCATAGCGATAATCTCTTTAGGACCACACGCAAATCCAAGTCGCCAACCTGTCATAGCAAAGCTTTTCGAAAAGCCGTTGATTACAACTGTGCGTTCTTTCATACCCTCAATAGAAGCAACAGAAATGTGAGTTTTGTCACCATAAGTAAGCTCTGAATAAATCTCGTCAGAAAGCACCATCAAATCGTGTTCTATTACAAACTTTGAAATCGCCTCTAAATCTTCCTTTTCCATAATTGCACCAGTAGGGTTGTTAGGGAAAGGCAAAATAAGAAGTTTTGTTTTATCGGTAATTTTATCTTTTATATCGTCAACAGTGAGACGGAAGTTGTTTTCAATCTTAGTTTCGATAATTACAGGGGTAGCCTGTGCCATAATCGTGAGTGGTTCATAGCACACAAATGAGGGCTGTGGAATCAAAACCTCGTCCCCCTTACCTACCAAACAACGAATAGCTATATCGATTGCTTCGCTACCACCAACTGTAACTACAACCTCTTGTTTAGGATCGTATGTAAGGTTACATTTACGCTCCATATAGTTGCTGATTTCCTTGCAAAGCTCCATAAAGCCACGATTCGGGGTATACCAGGTTCTGCCCATTTCGAGTGAATCGATACCCGCTTTTCGAATATGCCAAGGAGTTTTGAAATCAGGCTCACCAATGGAAAGCGAAATAACGTTGTCCATTTCATTGACAATATCAAAGAACTTTCGAATACCTGAAGGTTTGACGCTCTTGATAGAGTCATTAATCTTGCCACTATAATCTATCACAGTATCATTTCCCTTCTGTCTGTAGGCTCATCAACATCAACAAGAGGTACAGAGCCTTCCTTATATCTCTTTAGCATAAAATGAGTCGCGGTTGATACAATGCCCTCAAGAGCAGACAGCTTTTTAGCAACAAACGCAGATACGTCCTGAATGGTTTCGCCCTTAACGATTAAAGCGAGATCATAAGCACCTGCCATAAGATAAACAGAAGAAACCTCATCGAACATCATAACTTTTTCAGCTATCTCATCAAAACCTTTCTCTTTCTGTGGAGTAACTTTAAGCTCGATGATAGCCATAACTCCTGCATCAGGAACGTTGTCCCAGTTGACCATAGCTTGATATCCTCGAATTACACCTGAATCCTCATACTCTTTAATCTGGGCTTTGATATAATCTTCAGGCTCATTAAGCATAAGCGCGAGCTGAGTTGTAGTATAGTTTGAATTTTCAGACAAAATCTTTAAAAGCTTATCCATAGTTATACCTCCATTACGTTGCTTGCAAAGCCATCACATCGGTAGTACACAAAGAATCAAGGCACACCGCGGTGGCTATGCTTAAAATTTCATATTTATCATCGTTAATATTGATTTCGAGTGCATCGTGAGATGTAGAAAATCTCCTACATACACAAGAAAGTACTGTGTTATCAATATCTAAAATATCATAGGATTTGTTTAGTATATCCCCTCTTAGATGTATCGGCACGCCGTGATACGCAACCAAAAACTTATCCTTTGGCGTAGTAATTGTAAGATGAAAGTTATAGTCTTTCGACGATATATGACAAGTCCTCAAAAGTGCAAGGTTAGTATCCTTTATTTTTGCGATACATTTATCACCCAGTGTTATATACATACAGTGAGATGAACGAGTGTGCTTCCCTACGATTTTATAAAGTTCATCACCACTATGTGTATAAACAATATATCTTGAGTTTTCATCCGATTTGTCACGTTTAAGATAAATTTTCACATATACCACCAACGCTATTATTAACCAAAAGGGATTTATAATTCGTTAATACGTTCAAGCCACTGTCTTACCTGTAAATCAGAAGGCATCCTGAAATCACCACGTGGTGAAAGGCTGACAGAGCCAACCTTAGGGCCATCAGGCATACACGAGCGCTTAAACTGCTGAGTAAAGAAGCGAATGTAGAATTTCTGCATCCACTTTTTGATTGTGTAACGGTCGTATTCTCCCTCAAATGTCCTCATAGCCATGTAGAAGATTTTTTCAGGAGAAAAACCATAGCGAACAAAGTAATACAAGAAGAAATCGTGTAATTCATAAGGTCCTACTACATCTTCTGTTATCTGTGAAATCTCGCCGTTTTCAGTTGGTGGCAAAAGTTCAGGTGAAACAGGAGTCGCAAGAATATCTTTGATAATTGCTGCAATCTCATCGCTTGAAATCAAAGTTTCATAAGCTACGAGATGTCTTACCATAGTTTTAGGAACAGAAGCGTTAACAGCATACATAGACATATGGTCACCGTTGTATGTTGCCCAACCAAGAGCAAGTTCTGACAAATCGCCAGTACCTACAACCAAACCACCGATTTTGTTAGCAACATCCATAAGCACCATAGTACGCTGTCTAGCCTGTGCATTTTCAAAAGTTGTGTCATACTTATTCTCGTCCTGACCTATATCTTTGAAATGCTGCTTAACTGATTTAGTGATATCAACAACTGAGAAATCGGCACCGTAAGCAAGCGACAACTTCTCTGCATTTGTTTTAGTTCTTTTTGTTGTACCAAAGCACGGCATAGAAATTGCGTGAAGATTCTTTCTGTCAAGACCAAGAATATCGAGAGCTTTAACGCTGACGATTAGAGCTAAAGTGCTGTCAAGTCCTCCGGAAATTCCAACAACCAAGTCTTTTATCGAAGCACTGAGCATACGAGTAGAAAGACCGATAGCCTGCATAGTAAGTATATCCTCACATCTTTTGATAAGTTCAGCTTTTTCAGACGGGATAAACGGGTGCTTACGGAACTTTCTGTTAAGCTTGGTTTGCTTTAAAGTAACATCAAAATTAACGCTGTTTATATCACTTTCATTTACCCAAGTGAAGTTATTATTCTTTCTACGTTCACTGCCGAGTCTTTCAACATCAATATCGGCATATGTTATACCCTCGGAATATTTTACTGACTCACCTAGAATATTACCGTTTTCAGCGATAATATTATGTGCTGAATATACTGAATCTGTTGTACTTTCTCCAGGTCCAGCCGACGCGAACATATATGCACAACACAGCTTTGCGCTTGTGATACGCACTAAATCGCGTCTAAACTCTGAGCGTCCTGCGTATTCGTTGCTTGCGGCAAGGTTAGCGATAACAGTGGCTTTACCCTGCAAAGCTAATTTCTGTGAAGGAGAACAAACTGCGTTTAAATCCTCACATATTTCAACACCGATTTTATAATCCTTGAGTTGATTACAAGAAAAAACAACATCGGCATCAATATCAACTTCCTGCCCTGCGTATATAATTTTCTTTTTAACACCTTTACCTGATGTAAAATAACGCAATTCATTATACTCGTTATAGTTAGGCAAATTAATCTTAGGAACTAAGCCAAGCAATTCACCTTTATAAATAATTGCAGCACAATTGTACAAAGCATCATCAACAGCCACAGGAACACCAACAATAGACATAATCGGCATCGCACTGGTTCTCTGCATAATCTGACCAACAGCCTTTTCAGCTTGCTCAAGCAAAAATTTGTGCAAGAACATATCCGCACAAGTGTATCCTGTTACACAAAGCTCAGGAAAAACAACAAGTGAAGCTCCGTGCTGTGATGCAAACGAAATCTGAGAGATAATCTGCTCGCTGTTATAAGAACAGTCAGCTACTTTGATAGTAGGCGTTGCGCAAGCAGTCTTTACAAATCCGTAATTCATAAAACGGCCTCCCATAAAAATATCCATAACTACCTACACTGATAGTTATGGATATTATAACCTATATTCGTGATTTTTACAAGCATTTGAGTGATTTATAGTATAGATTTTCTGACCTTACGTCTAAATAGATATATTCCCTCTCTGTAATCAGGCTCGTAGTTACATAAAAAGCAGCTAACATACCCCATAATAAGCCAGAAGAATAACACTGTAAATGATACATCGTAAAGTAAGGCTTTTTCAAAAAAAGCATAAACAAGATACGCACAAAGGAAAGAATACATACACGGCAAGATGCTATCTTTCAAATTTTTAGCCTTAAAAACATGAATCGAAATATGTTTTGCAAATCTCAGACCAAATATCGAGAAAAGCACAAATCCGATTATGCCTGAACACACTAAAATCGTCGCATAACCGTTATGGAAGTCGGTAGCAAATTTAGACAAAGCCTCTCCGTAAATATCCGAAAAAGCAATACCATTGTCAAATTTACTCTCTCCATAATCATAAACGTTACCTTTTCCTATACCGAACAATGGAAAATCAGAAAACAGCGACGCCGCCTGACGCCAGAGTTTAAAACGTCCGCTATCTAAATTCTTATTAATGTGACTGAAGGTAATACGCTCTGTTGCATAGAAAATATCCTCTTCCATTTTTTGTTCGTCGAGTTTCTGGATACCTACCTCAGCTTTTTCCAGAATCTCGGTAAAGCCTGCCTGCGTAAAAAATCTCACAAAAAACGCACAACCAACAATAAATGTTCCTGCAAGCACCAGTGCAATAAGCTTAGTAATAATCTGCTTTTTTGAAAACTCACGCTCAGAACCGAACATCTTATAAAGCACGAAAGTAATAACATAGAAAACAATAAGAACAATAGCACCGTTTGAATCACAAAGGAACAAGCACATACTGTTTATTGCAGCGGCACTCAAAAGCCAGATTCTCGACACTCTCTCCTGCCCTGACAATTCAATGAAGTTTGTTTTTGTGAGCATGTGAATACAGAAAATAGCGACAACGGAAACAAAACCAAGAGTGTTAGGGTTTGAGTAAATACCTGTAAATCGATTCTCATATATTATAAACTTTATCGACATAACCTCAAAGCTGATGCCCGCCATAAGACACGCAAGGCCAAGCACTCCAACTATAGTCGTCGTATAGACAATAAAACGACAAACACCGTAAAGCTCGCGTCTGAAATTCAGATGCTTTTCTGTATGTAAAGCATAAAAAATAAAAAAGCAAATACTTACATGTAACTGTATAACTATGTTATAAAAAAAGTTATCCTTAATATGGATAATAGCTGTGATAGTAGAAAAGAACAAAAACGCTAGAAGCCACAACCCAAAACGTGTTTTCGAAAAAACTCTCCTCTTGCGCTCGTTATAAAAAAGCAGGAAAACACCCCATAAAAACAGAAAAACCAAGCCGACATACGCAGGGACCTGAACAAAAGAAACATTACAGAAAAACAAACATACAATATAGCTGATTCTGAAAAGCGAGTTGTTTGTGAGTACAGCTTTTAGCTTATCCACTTTTGTTCACTCCTTAATCGACCTGATTTTAGTGTATAATTAGTGTATAATATTTAGAAAATAACCTGTTTTACAGTTTTGTACATCAAGTAAATATCTCGCTTAAAGCTGAAACGCTCGATGTATTTGAGGTTATATCTCATTTTTTTAGGTAAAATCTCATTGACGTAAATCTCATCAATTTCCTTAGGGTCAGAAATCTCTCCGATAATTCTGTCCTCGTCTTTGTACTTAATGCTTGCAAACGAAGTTACGCCGGCTGGCATAAGTAAGGTAGCGTACATAGAAGGAGAGTAACGCTCAACGTATTTAGTCACCTCAGGACGAGTGCCGACAATACTCATTTTTCCTGATAAAACATGGAAAATCTGTGGCAATTCGTCAAATCTTACTTTTCGCAGCAGATGACCGATTTTAGTGATTCTATCATCATTTTCCGTTGTCAGCAAACCTTCTTTATCAGCACCGACTTTCATTGTTCTGAATTTAAAAATCTTGAACTTCTTTCCATAAGTGGTGACTCTTTCCTGCTTGTATAAAACAGGACCTTTAGACGTACATTTTATCATTATAGCTATAATAAGCATCGGAATCAAAAGTAATACCGTCATAATAAGAGCAAGCACAAAATCCATAACACGCTTTATAAGTAAACTCTTGCGTTTAGTACAAAGGATATCATAGTAGTGCTTAACCTCATCATTTTGGAACTCTTTAGGAAGAGTTTCAAATGGTTTGAGTATCATTTTAAAGCCTCCAAAAATACTATTATAAATCTTGAAATGCTAATGTATTATACACCTAAAAATATATTTTTTCAATAGTTAAGGAAAAATTGGCAATAATCACGAAAACAAGCGATTTTATTACATTTTTGTCAAAAGATTATACCTAATATTTCTTGACTAAAAGGGATATACAAGGTAAAATTGTTGTATACTATAAAGGAGCTATTAATTATGGATAAAGAATTTGCACCTGATCTCATTACTCTCATTGACGATGAGAACGTTGAGCATAACTTTGAAATCATAGACACTATCGAAAACGAAAAAGGCGTTTTCTACGCTTTGTATCCTATCTTTGATGATGCTCAGAGCGCTGTTACTGATGACGGCGAGTACTACATTATGGAAGTTATCGAAGAAGATGGAGAGGAACAGCTCGCCGAAGTCGAAGACGACGATTTACTCGACGAATTAGCTGAGATTTTCGAGAAGAGATTCGAAGAGCTTTTTTCTGAAGAATGATTTTCTTCCTGCCTGATTCGCGAATCGGTGAAAATAACCCTACAACCTTTAAATCGGGAGTTTTACTCCGTCAGCGGTGTGCAGACCTCCCCCTACGGGACGAAGGGAGCCTAAAGCTGAAGGGTGGACACCCACCTGTCACTTCGTAGGCAGGTTATGTTTAGCCGATACGGTCAGGCGGGGCTTTTTTATTATTTGTACATAGGAGAAACATCATGAAAATTTCTGTATTAGGCTGTGGACGCTGGGGTAGCTGTATAGCGTGGTATTTAGATAAAATCGGACACGATGTTATTTCGTGCGGTTTAGAAACTGCCCCTGAACTTATAGAGCTTCGTGATACACATAAAAATGACTACCTCACCTACCCTGAATCTATCGAGGTTACTTCAGATTTAGAGAAAGCTGTAGCTCACGCTCAAACTATCATTATTTCTATTTCTTCACAGTACCTGCGTTCATATATGAAAGATATCGCAAAGTATCCGCTCGAGGGTAAAACAATCGTTCTTTGTATGAAGGGCGTTGAGGTGGAAACAGGTTGCCGACTTACTGAGGTTGTATCGTCGTTTGTTGATGAAAGTAAAACACCCGTTGCTGTTTGGGTAGGTCCGGGACACCCTCAGGATTACGTTAAAGGTATCCCTAACTGTATGGTTATTGACAGTAATAATGAAGAAGTTAAACACAAGCTTGTAAACGAGTTTTCTTCTGATTTGATTAGATTTTACATAGGCACTGACCTTATCGGTAGTGAAATCGGAGCTGCCGCTAAAAACGTTATTGGTATTGCGGCGGGTATGCTCGACGGTATTGGCTACACTTCTCTCAAAGGTGCGCTTATGGCGAGAGCGCCAAGAGAAATCAGCAGACTTATTTCTGCTATGGGAGGCAACGATCTTTCAGCGTATGGATTGTGTCATTTGGGCGATTACGAGGCAACTCTCTTCTCACCTTGGAGTCACAATCGTCGTTATGGCGAAAGCTACTCAAAGGGTGAAAAGTTTGAGAAACTAGCTGAGGGTGTTATGACTTCGAAAGCGCTAGTAAAACTTTCAAAACAGTACAACGTAGAAATGCCGATTACTACCGCTGTTTACAACATCTTATTCGAGGAAAAAGACTTCAAAGACGAACTTTCAAAGCTTTTCGTGCGTTCTGTAAAAGAAGAGTTCTGATTATAGACAAACTAAATCTGCTAACAAAAACACCGTGTGAAAACTCACACGGTGTTTCTTTATGCTTGAATATATTATTTATTTTAATTAATACATACCGCCCATATCAGGAGCCGGAGCTACAGCTGGAGCAGGCTCTTTGATATCAGCAACGAGTGACTCAGTTGTGAGTACCATAGAAGCAACAGACGCAGCGTGCTGTAAAGCAGAACGAGTAACCTTAGTTGGGTCAACAATACCCGCCTCAATCATATCAGTGTACTCTTCAGTAAGAGCATTGAAGCCGTAGCCGACTTTATCTGCTCTCTTGATGTTCTCAACAATCACAGAACCCTCTAAACCTGCATTTAATGCAATCTGCTTGATAGGAGCCTCAAGTACCTTTAAGACAATCTGTACACCTGTCTTAACGTCGCCTGTAACTGTAGAAAGAAGAGCCTCAACAGCTGATGTAGCGTTAACAAGAGCTACGCCACCACCTGCAACGATACCCTCTTCAACAGCAGCTTTTGTAGCCGAAAGAGCATCCTCGATTCTTAATTTCTTTTCTTTCATTTCGATTTCAGTAGCAGCACCAACCTTGATAACAGCAACACCGCCAGCGAGTTTAGCAAGACGTTCCTGAAGCTTTTCTCTGTCAAAATCAGATGTAGTTGTTTCAATCTGCTGACGGATATGAGCTACACGATTCTTAATCTCGGTTTCATCACCAGCACCATCAACAATGATTGTATCTTCTTTAGAAATCTTAACCTGACGAGCGCGTCCGCACTGTTCAATAGTTGCGTCCTTAAGCTCTAAACCAAGGTCAGACGTGATAACAGTACCACCTGTAAGAATAGCGATATCCTGAAGCATTTCCTTTCTTCTGTCGCCAAAGCCAGGAGCCTTAACAGCAACACAAGTAAAAGTACCTCTTAGTTTATTTAATACTAAAGTTGTAAGAGCCTCACCCTCAACATCTTCAGCGATGATAACAAGCTTTCTGCCTGCCTGAACAATCTGCTCTAAAAGTGGAAGAATTTCCTGTGTAGTAGAAATCTTCTTATCTGTGATAAGAATAAGAGCATCGTCGATGTCTGCAATCATCTTATCAGTATCTGTAACCATATATGGAGCGATGTAACCTCTGTCGAACATCATACCCTCAACTACTTCACTGTAAGTTTCAGCAGTTTTGGACTCCTCAACCGTGATAACACCGTCTTTAGAAACCTTCTCCATAGCCTCTGCAATAAGGTTGCCGATATACTCATCAGCTGATGATACAGTAGCAACTCTAGCGATATCATCAGTACCCTTAACCTGCTGTGAGTTAGCAACGATAGCTTTAACAGCTTCGTCAACTGCTAAACTGATACCCTTTTTAAGTACCATTGGGTTAGCACCCGCAGCAACGTTTTTCATACCCTCACGGATAAGTGCCTGTGCGAGTAATGTAGCTGTAGTAGTACCGTCACCTGCGATATCGTTAGTCTTGATAGAAACTTCTTTTACAAGCTGCGCCCCCATATTCTCGAAAGCATCCTCAAGCTCAATTTCCTTAGCGATAGTAACACCGTCGTTAGTAATGAGCGGTGCGCCGAATTTTTTGTCAATTACAACGTTTCTGCCCTTAGGGCCTAAAGTGATTTTTACAGTATCAGCAAGTTTATCGATACCGTTCTGAAGTGCCTTTCTGGCATCTTCACCGTAAGCAATCTGTTTAGCCATAATTCATATACCTCCGATTATTCTACAATTGCTAAGATATCAGACTGACGTACAATAGTGTACTCCTCGCCATCAATCTTAACTTCTGTGCCTGCGTATTTTGAAGTGATAACCTTATCACCAACGCTTACGTACATTTTAACTTCGTTACCATCAACAAATCCGCCAGGACCTACAGCAACAACATTAGCATACTGTGGCTTTTCCTGTGCCTGTGATGAAAGGACAATACCTGAAGCGGTAGTCTGTTCAGCGTTGTCAAGTTTAAGTACAACTCTGTCAATAAGTGGTTTAATAGTCATTATATATAGCCTCCTCGTAATTTATAAAGAAATTAGCACTCGCGCTTTTCGAGTGCTAATTATATTTTATACCAATATATGTAAAAAATCAAGTGTATTTTGTCACTTCACAATTAATTTACAATTTGGAATTTATTCAATTATTGCAAAGTCGAGGATTTCAGAAGAAATCTCAACCTCGAGCTTTTTCATCGACTTTTCATTAATATGCAGATAGCAATCATAAATATACGCTATTGGAGTTGTCGCAGGATCGGCTCCCTTATACAGGATATCAAGAGCCATATCACCCGCTGCGCCTCCGATTGATGGGTAATTAATTACACTAGTTGAAAAACAACCTTTCTCAAGCATAGTGAGATTACCACAAAAAATCGGTATTTTGTTTTCATTAGAAAACTCAACAACAGGTTTGATGTTTTTGTTGATAAAAGCATCAACAGGCGCGTAAATAACCTCTACCCCATCTTTTTCCATGCTCTCAAGAACGCTTGGGATTTCCTTTGCATCTTTCACAGGATATTTCACATATTCAATATTCACCTGTTCGGTCTGAGCCTCTTTTTCGCCAATGAGTGCCTGTGTAACAGAATTTTCATTAGTACCTAAATAAATGGCGCCGATTTTCTTCGTGTCAGGGAACATCAGTTTTATTGAATCAATTTGTTCAAAACAAGGTGTGTAGTCAGATACACCCGTAACATTTCCACCTGGGGCTTTGTTTGATTCTACAAACTTCTCTTGCTCCGGCTCCTGTACAGCCGCAAAAACAATTGGGATATCCTTTGTCATTGAAGCAGCCAGTTTGGTGGCATAAGGACCGATAGAAAAAATCAGATCATAGTCTTCATCGATGAATTTCTGAATCGTTTCTTTGCATTTATCATTATCCTCTTCAAGACAATAATCAAGCACAATATTATTATTGTTTATGTATCCGTTAGCTGCAAGTTCAGCAATAAACCCCTGGTAAACACTATTGCAGTCATCGATATTCGAATGCTGAATAATGCCGATTGAATAAACTGTCTGAGCAACGGTAGGCTCATCAACTGTTGCAATCTGGTCTACGGTAGCTTTTGGCACAGGCTCATTGGTATTCATCTTCGAAGCCTTGGCCATAGCATAGAAAACTCCTGCTAAAACTGCTAAAACCAAAATTACATTTACGATAAGTACAAGATGTTTTTTCATAAAAACTATCCTTTCCCTATTTTATCTAACGTTTGCATTTTACAGTAATAACCATATTTTGTCAAACTCAGCACTATCAAGGGGATAAAAAAGCACCCTAAATTTTCTCAGGGTGCTAAATTCTCAAGTTCTTTGTTCGTAGAAATCTCTAAAAAACAGTGCTTAAGATAAATAATATGTGACACAGCGATAATCGCACTACGTAACATTTTCTTTTCCATAGAAGAAGTACTTCCGACTTTATCCACACTATCTTTAAGCCCAAATTGAAACGACAACATATTCTCAAGTTCCATACAAAAATAGTCGTAAGCCACCGCGTCAGTGTAAACCTTCTGCTGATTAACAAAAAGCGTAGCTATATTCTCAAGCGAGATAACATTTTTCAAAATAGTGATAACAATCAAATGACCTATATGATCAGAGTAATACTGCTTTTGTACAGGGTTCTTCACAAGTCCCTTTTTTACATAATTCCTGATCATTGAACTAGTTATCTCAAAACCGATAGGCGAAAGAAAACCATTTATATATTTAGTTGTTTGTTCGAGGTACAGACCGACATTAGGTATTTCAGTAAATCGAGGTAAACGAAACTGAGATACACCATCGGCCGACACAAAAATCTTATCGTTTTCCATATGAGGTATTATACATCAAATTATCATTTTGTCAAGTGATAACCCGTGTTGATTTTTTGATAACCCCTTGACAGGTTTTTGAAAAACCTGTATAATCACAATACAAAAAAAATGTATTTGGAGAATTTATATGAGTGTAGATGTCAAAATAGTTGCCGACTCTTCGGCTGATGCAATAAATTTCAAAAGCACGATACCTTTTCAGTCAGTACCACTAAAAATCATCACAGACAAAACAGAGTATGTTGATGATACAAAGCTTAAAATCGAAGACATGGTAAAATACCTAGAATCATACAAAGGGAAATCTTCAACTGCTTGTCCATCAGTCGCCGATTATCTAGACGCGTTCGCTGACGCTGAAAACGTAATCTGCATTACAATCACAGGCACCCTTTCAGGCAGTTACAACGCAGCTTGCATAGCAAGGGATGAATATATAGAAAAGTATAAAGACCGAAAAGTTTTTGTACTTAATTCCCTTTCAGCAGGTCCTGAGCTTAAGCTTATTATTGAAAGAGCAATTGAACTCAAGGAAAAGAACTTAAGCTTCGAAGATATATGCACATCACTTCAGGAATACACAAAGAATACAGGACTTGCTTTCTCGCTCGAATGTCTTAACAACCTAGCAAGAAACGGCAGATGCAACCCAATTGTTGCAAAAGCTGCAGGTTTGCTTGGTATCAGAATAGTCGGCAAAGCCAGTGATATTGGTGATCTTCAGCCACTCGATAAGCCTCGTGGTGCTGAAAAAGCATACTCAAAATTGTTCGAAAGAATGCTAAGCGAGGGTTACAATGGCGGTAAGGTAAGAATCGACCATTGTTTCAACGAAGATGGTGCCAACACATTAAAACAGCTAATTATAAATCGTTTCCCAAGCGCTGATATCTCAATCGACGTTACCTACGGGTTATGTAGTTTTTATGCCGAAAACGGCGGAATGCTCGTGGGATTTGAGAAGTAAATCATACACAAAAAACGCACCTTTTGATAAGGTGCGTTTTCCTTTAAAAGCCTAATATTTCAATACAATATTTATCAATATCAAATGAATCTAAAGAACTGTCTTTTCTGAGATACAACGGATGGTGCGGATGGCCCTTTTTAGAAATCTTTCCTGCACTGTACCACAAGGCTCCATACCTTTTTCCTATCTCTGCCATCGTTAAAACGCAATCACTAAGATAATCACGTTTTTCAATAATACTTCCCCACGCAGCCCAGATTGACGGTTTCCCTTTAGAAAGCTTAAGAACATACTCAAAAGCTTTCATGTTTTCGTTATGTAGAAACTCATTAAACATCTTTTCCATATCATCAGGATTGGTTGCACGCTGAGCATAAACATTGAACATAATAAAGCTATCATAACCATTGTGCAAAGCAATTCTTTCAACAGACTTCAAAGTGTTGTCCAAATCATCAGGAGCCGCAGTCGAAGGATTTATTCCGATACAAATCAGAGGATTTTCACCTTTTGTCCCCAAAATGTAACGATACTCACTGTAAAAATCAGGCACATAAAGCCATTTTTCAACATCATACTGTTCTGGGTGTTTCACCACCAAAGCCTTATCAAATGTTAATACAGGGATATCGATTGTATCAGCAGACGGAATATGCATAATTTCCTCCAAAAATGTAGAATACAGTGATTATATCATAAACCTAAAAATGGAATTACTAACTTATAGCTCCGTTTTGATTCAATGTTCTCTCAGACATCAAAAGGCTTGTATAATAAGACTTTTGCTTATGTCGTGAAGTTATTATATCACATAAAACAGAAAAAGTACACTAAAAAGGCGGACGCTTATGCGCCCGCCTAAAATTTAAGTATAATGCAATTATGGAGCAGGAATAGGAATAATTTCTCCGATATTATTCTCGTCGCCCTTTTGAACAATATATCTCTGTACATAAGTAGCGTCCATAACAGCAACAGCACCATCACCATCAGTATCAGCAGCCATTAAATCAAGACCTTCAAGAGTTACAATCTCAGATAAGTGTCTCTGAATGATAGTAGCGTCCATAATCTCGATAGAGCCACTCGAGTCAACGTCACCAACCATATACTCATCTTCAGACTCTGATGGCTTAGGAATCTCGAACGGATAGAAGTTAGGATCCCAAGTACCGATTGTCCATTTACCCTCAGAATTCTTAACATTCATATACATACCGAGACTATCTGTAACAGTAAGGTCAACAGTCTGGTCGCCATTACCATCGTTGATGATATAGCAATCATATTCAACAGGAATGTAAGCAACAAACTGATTCTCACCATAGTCATTAGTAAGCGCAAACTTCATTTCCTCGCCTGGCCAAGCTACGATATTATTTTCTGTACCTTTAACCCAAGCATAAATGTAAGCACTTGTCCAGCCTTTTGCTGAGTAGACAATTGTATTGTATCCTTCAGCTACAGGATAGTTACCTGAAGATACATCTACGTCTTTAAGATTGAACGGCTTTTCTGGAATAACAGGTTCTGTATCCTCAGCATAGTAGATACAAGCAATACCTGTAGAACCGATTGAGCCTGTGATTTTACCATCAGCAACTTCAAATCTGTTCTTTGTGATAGAGTCAATATAAGTACCATCAGCAAGAGTGTTGTTCTTAAGGCTAACAGTCTTTTTTGTACCGCTAAGGTTAACAAGAGTAGCACCCAGATTACCACGTTCAATAACAGTAACCTTATCCTGAACCGAGTTATACTCAGCAGCATCGCCAAAATAGTTATCAAACTGGTTAACAGCCTTAACTTCAGGTGTAGTCCAGCTTGTTAAAGCAGCGTCACCAAGAGTAATGTTAGCACAAATCTTCTCGATAGCAGCGCGATCAGCACCAGTCTTATCGTCAGGACGAGCAAAGTATACGCCTGTGATAGTCTGTCTAGCAGCTGTTAAAGCCCAGATTTTGTTTCTCTGCTGAACTGTAAGAGAAGATGTACCACCATCGATGTATGTATCGTGGGATTCGTTCCACTGGATAACATTTTCTTTTGTGAAGTTTACAGTCTTTGGATCACAACCATCAGCCTCTGACTGATAGTAAGGAATAGAGTTACCGCCATTACCGTTCTTTTGAACAGCGTCTTTAATTCCCCAGTAAGATGAAGAGTCAGTAACATCCATAAGCTCTGTGTACTCAGAGAACGCACGACCGTCACCGCACTTGTTGAGGATTTCGCCATAAGCGTAGCATTCTTTATCAGGATGAGCAGCTCTGATTTTCTGGAGTGTATTCTCCCAGAAGTCAGATGCAAAATATGTATCGTGAACTGTCTCGATGTGCTTAGCAGCGTCAAAACGGAAACCATCAACTCCACACTCGCCAACAAGCTCTTCAAAGTACTCATAGATAACGTCCTGAACAAGTTTTGTCTCTGTAGCAAGGTCAGGAAGACCTGATGTACAATGCTGAGTCAAATCTTCTTCGATATCGTAGTCTGACCAACCGTCCCAGTAGTTCTCTTTATAAGTCATATCAACCCATGGATCATGGAAAGCTTTTGCAGCCAAGAGTTCAGGCTCGAACTCAGCAGCACGTGGGTTAACGTGGTCCATAGGGTCAAGTGAGTCATTATCATAAATGCCAATATGGTCGTCGTCTGTACCCATATGGTTGATAACAGCGTCAACGATAATCTTAAGACCTAATTCGTGAGCTTTATTAACCATCTGCTTGAATTCAGATTTTGTACCAAGAGCGTTGTCTTCACTCTCGTTGAGCTGGAAACCTGCAGGCTGATAGAACATCCACCAACCGTTTGGAGCGATACCGCCAACAGCAGGCTCACAAACCTTAACGCCCTTTGTAGGCATTTTGAGTTCGTTTGGAGGAGAAACCTGAATTGTTGTAAAGCCCTGTTCAGCGAGCTTTTCAAGGTTCTTCTCAATATTCGCGTAAGACCAGTTCCAAGCCTGAATAATCTTACCTTCATTTACGGTATCTTCAAGACCGTACTTGTTTTCCGGTTTGATGTCTTCGAGCATTTTTTCATACTCGTTATAGTTAGTTTTTGCGCTAACAGCAGTAAAGCTGACAGCAACACAAGAAACCACCATAATTACAGCAAGCATCAAACTAATGATTTTTTTTGTTTTCATGTTTACCTCCTGAGGTTTTGTTAGAAGAAAGCATAAAGCTTCATTTTCTTCATTGTTAATTATACATCAAATACATATATCATTCAATTCATATTTCGTACAAATTTAATCAAGATATTTATTCAATTTAAATAAAAAGAAAGTTATAAATATATTTACAGATATATCGTTGAAAATATACAAATTTTGTGATAACATTTATGCATTATCTATATGAAGGTGAAAATCTTGAAAAAATGTGAATACTGTGCTAAAGAAATTTCATATCATGATATTTACTGCTGCGACGATTGTCAGAATAAAGCAAACGATTTTTATGATATGAGAGAAAAAATCACGACTATTATGTCGATTATCAACTCAATTTCGGTAATGTCGATCGGTATCGGACTGTTTGTTTTTTCTTTCTACAAGGAAACAGGAGCGTTTATGGTCGCTATACCGCTAGTTATACTGGGGTTTCTTTACATACTCTTCCCTGTTCCCGCTGATGTTATGATTGAAAAAAATAAAATTCAAAAAGCTCAAAGAATCACAGGTTTTATCGGTCTTGTAATGTTGATTCTCGGAATTATTGCAACAGTTTTTGCGATATTTACCATTTAAGAAGAGTATATTTTCGCTGTTATTACTAAGAATATTAAAACAGCCTATAAATTTTAGGAGGTTTTAATATGCTGGATAAAATCGCGCTAAGCTTACTTGTTATTGGCGGTATCAACTGGGGCAGTGTCGGACTTTTCAAATTCGACATTGTTGCGTGGATATGTGGCGGACAAACAGGTATTATAAGCAGAATCATCTATGTTGTTGTCGGTCTTTCTGCACTATGGTGTATTTCTCTTCTTTTCAGAGACCACACCGAAGCAGGCGACTCAGACTTAACATCAAACCCAATATAGCAAAAATGCCGTCGGAAAACCGACGGCATAATTTTTAGCGTTTATTATTCCAATTTCGAACTTAAAGTGCGCTAACGATTTCTTGTGTATCTCTAGCGATAACAAGCTCCTCGTTAGTTGCGATAAGCTCAACACGGATAGTAGAATCATCTGTTGAAAGCTGACCTGTAACACCGCGCATAGCAGTAGCATTGAACTCCTCGTTCATCTTAACACCGAAGACTTTGAGATAATCACAAACTCTCTTACGAAGCTGTGGCTGATTCTCACCTAAACCAGCTGTAAATACAATAGCATCACAACCGCCCATAGCAACGTAATACTGACCGATATACTTAGCAATCTGGTAGTAAAGCATTTCGTGAGCAAGATGTGCGCGCTCGTTACCTTCTTCTTCAGCAGCAGAAACGTCACGGTCATCAGAAGATACACCTGATACACCGAGTAAGCCCGATTTCTTATTAAGAAGAGTATCCATCTCTTTAGGAGAAAGGTTTTCTTTATCAGCGATAAATGTTACAACTGAAGGGTCGAGACAACCTGTTCTTGTACCCATCATAATACCATCAAGTGGTGTAAGACCCATAGATGTATCAACAACCTTACCACCGTCTACAGCAGTGATAGATGAGCCGTTACCGATGTGGCAAGTGATGATCTTAAGGTCCTTGATATCCTTGCCCATAATGTTAGCCATTTCCTGAGATACATAGCGGTGTGATGTACCATGAGCGCCGTATCTTCTAACAGCATACTTCTCGTAGAACTCGTAAGGAACAGCGTACATATATGCTTTTTCAGGCATAGTTGAATGGAAAGATGTATCAAATACAGCAACCATCGGTGTATCCTTACCGAAAACTTCGATACATCCCTTCATAGCCTGAACGTGTGCAGGGTTATGAAGTGGTGCGAGTGGGCTTAAGCTATCGATATCAGCTAAAACCTGATCGTCGATAAGAACAGATGTTTTAAATATTGAACCACCTTGCACTACACGATGTCCAATAGCCGAAACCTCGTCAAGAGACTTAATAACGCCGTATTCACTATCAAGAAGAGCGTCCTTAACAACCATAAATGCCTGAGCGTGGTTTTCCATAACAGCTTCTTTCTCAAAAGATCTGCCGTCAGCAGTCTTGTGACCTATGAAAGAACCTTCCTGTCCTACACGCTCACAATTGCCTTTAGCAATCATCTTTTCAGTTTCCATGTCGATGAGCTGATATTTAAGTGATGAACTACCAGCATTGATAACTAATATTTTCATAACAAATCCTCCTATTGAAAATGTTCAAATTATCACATATAATATAATAATACTAATTGTTTAATATTTCAAGTTTTTTCTTAAAGAGGTGACACAGTTGAGAATCGCTTGTGTTATTTGCGAATTCAATCCCTTTCACAACGGGCATAAGTACCTGATTGATAGAATTAAAAGTGAATACGCTGACTGTGTCATAGCCATAATGAGTGGAAATTTCGTCCAAAGAGGCGATGTCGCTATTGTTGACAAATACCAAAGAGCTGAGACAGCACTAAAAAACGGTTGCGATTTAGTAGTTGAACTTCCTACAGTATTTGCACTTTCAAGCGCTGAACATTTCGCTAAAGGCGGTGTAGCAATTGCTGACGCTTTAAACTCAGACATATTATGCTTTGGCGCAGAATACGACAACATAGAAACTCTGAAAGCTATTGCTGAAGCAACCGAAACCGATGATTTCAAAGCAAAACTAAAAGAACATCTTGCAAATGGAGAATACTATCCAAAAGCTGTATATAACAGCGTAGCAAATCTGCTCGGCAACAAAACTGCTGAAATACTAAACGGAGCTAACAACACTCTCGCTATTGAGTACATTAAAGCACTAAATAAGACTAGCATCTCTCCTATTGCTATAAAACGCAAGGGAGCTTCTCATGACAGCAATGTAACCTTTGAGAACATCGCAAGCGCAACTCACATCAGAAATCTTATTCGCGAAAACAAAAACTTTAACTTTTATACTGAAAGCATAATTGAATATTTTACACACATCAATAAACTAGAAACAGCTATTCTTTATAAACTCAAAACTATGAGCAAAAACGAAATCGAAAACCTACCTGATGTAAGCGAAGGGTTGCACAACAGGATTTTCGAATGCGCAAGGAATAGTAATTCTTTAGAAGAATTATTTGATAGTTTAAAAACCAAGCGATACACACTCGCTCGACTCAGACGAATCGTGATATACGCTTTGCTCGGAATCACAAAAGATGATATGAACAACGATTCTTTATATATCAGAGTCCTTGGTATGAACGACAAAGGCTCAAAACTACTAAAGAACAGTAAACTACCGCTTGTCTGCAAATTCCCACAAGACTACAACGCTTTAAACAAAAGAGCAAAGAGAATGCTCGACATCGATTTAAAATCAGGAGAAGTTTTCTCACTTTCTGTTTCGGACCCAAGTTTATACACAAGTGAATTAAAAAGGAAAATAATAAAAACATAAAAGCTCTACCGTTTGGTAGAGCTTTTATGTTATGTATTAATCAAAAAACTTAATGTTACGTACAATCGCAGGCTCTTTAGCTTTATTGTTACAAACATCAATAAAGGCAATAATCTGAATTACCATTAGCACAACAAGTGCAATAGAACCTACAACAGGAACAATACAAGTCCAAGAAAGGACAGCAGTAATAAGACCAACTAAAGCTTCAGCGATACCAAGTTTGAGGCCTTGTTTAACATGAAATTCAAGATAAGCTGAATCTTTCTTCGCAAGATAAGCAACAGCAACACCAAGAAGACCAAACAGATAAACAAGCATAGCTAAAAGTTTATTATCAGCAATATCTTCAGCATCAAACTCAGCTGTGTGATCAAAAGGATCAGCTACAGGCTGTACAGGTGGCGCGTAGTATGGCGCACCCTGAGGCGGAACCTGACCTTGAGGTGGAACCTGAGAATTTGGCTGAGGCTGAGTCTGGTTAACAGGTGGAACATTTGAGTCTAGTGTAGCTCCACATGCTGTACAGAAAACAGCAGCATCATCTAGATTATTCTGACAATTAGGACATACTTTCATAATATATTCTCCTCTCATATCCATTGTTAAACAATTTAACACTTATATAATAAAAAATAGCTCCCGACAAGTCAAGAGCTATTTGTAAATAATTATTCGATTACTATACCAAACGTAATATCGCTTTAAATTTATGCAAGCTGATATTTCTCGCTGTACTCCTTATACTGATCATCATACTCTTGTCCGCTACGTCTTATTTTTCTGAGCGCTTTGTGTGTGTTAAGATCATTATGTTCAAAATCAACAACAGCACCAACAATGTTTGAGCAGTGATCAGATATTCTCTCAAAGTTTGTGAGTAAATCTGACCACACAAAACCTGTATCAAGCGAGCAATTGCCTTTTTGCAAACGTTTTGTATGATTTGTACGCATCTTTTCTTTCAAACCGTCAATAACTTCTTCTAGGCTTTCAACCTTTACTGCAAGAGATGCATCATTGTTTGTGAAAGAATAAAACGATAAGTCAACTATTTCAGAAACCGCATTTGAGAGAACGGCTATCTCTGATTTAGCTTCATTTGTAAAAGAAAGCTTTTTTGCAGAAAGTTCTGCACCTGACAACATAATATTTCTTGCATGATCAGAAATACGCTCAAAATCTCCAATTACTTTCAAGAGCATTGAAGCTTGTGCGCTATCCTTTTCACTGATAGAAGAACTACTGAGTTTAACCAGATATGAGCCTAGCTTATCCTCGTACCTGTCTGTCATTTTCTCAGCTTCTCTTATGCTTTTATCAAGGCTTTCACTGTAGTTAAACAATGCCTTTGCACTATCATCGAAAGATTGCTGCGCCCAATGCGCCATATCAGTTGCAACAACGAAGCAATTATCAAGTGCAATAGTCGGGGTCGAAAGAAGACGCTCGTCGATAAAAATCGAGTCGAGAAGCTCATCATCTTCTTTCTTGTCTTTAATAACAGCGCAAGAATAATTAACAAGTTGTTTAACAAACGGCAACAGTAGAAGTGTTGTGGTTACGTTGAAAACAACATGGAATAAAGATACTCTCATCTGGAGTGACATTGGGTCATCTCCCGGAAATACTGACACGAGGAAATTGACAACAGGGTCCTTAAATATCCAGATTATCGCAGTAAAGAATGCAGTGCCGATAACATTAAAAGTAAAGTGAATAAGTGCTACCCTTTTTGAATTTGCGTTTGCACCGATTGATGCAAGAAGTGCTGTTACACAAGTACCGATATTAGCGCCAAGAACTATAAACAGTGCTAGATCTAAAGGAAGCACTCCTGCACCTACCATTGTAATTACAACGCCTGTTGCAGCAGAAGAACTCTGGATAAGAGCAGTAAAAATAGCACCAACAAGGATTAGGAGGAGTGGAAAATCGATTACCTCAAAAATACTGGTGAACATATTTTCAACGAGAGGATTTCCAAACGCTTCTTCGCTACTCATAATATTAAGGCCAACGAAGATGAGACCAAGGCCACTACAAAGCAAACCGGCGAGTTTTACCTTTTCTTTTTTTGCAAATCCCATCATTACACCTGCAAATGCCAGTGTATACATAAGCATATTAAAATAATCATTCTTAAGAGCAACAAGAATACCAGTAACAGTAGTGCCGATATTCGCACCCATAATAATAGGCGTCGCCTGCATAAGTGTCATAACACCTGCGTTTACAAGACCTATAACCATAACAGATGTAGCGGAGGAACTTTGGATAATCGCGGTTACACCTGCACCTATACCAACACCCGAAAAACGATTATTACTAATCTTTTCAAGCAGTCTCTTCATGCCCGAACTGGCACTTTTTTCGAGAGCATCACCCATAAAATTCATACCAACAATGAATACACCTACACCGGCGAGCAACCAGATAAGGCTAGCTATTAATTGCATAATCTGATCAGAACTTAACATATTACCTCTCCTTTATTCTGAAATTCACAAATGTATTAATATCAAGGAAATCGCATATAATATAACGATTCTCTAACAAAAACTGTCAAAATCCACGTCTAATTATACTGAAATTATCTCCATCAAAAAAGCAGAAATGCGTAAGTCTTATGTTAAATCCAGGTAAAATAAAAACCCACTTTTGTTAAGTGGGTTTAACATTTTAGTATTAACTTTTAATTTGTTTAAGTTTAATATTACTCTGAATAAATATATACACAGCCATTAAAGTAATGATGACCGCTATTCCCCCACCTGTCAAAGATATCAACAGGCGCTTAAACTCAAGGGTATTGTTCATACCGAATTGTGCGAGCATTGATGTTTCAAGCAATAGCACTGATATCAATGCATCAGCAAGCTTAACCATCTTAGAAGTAGTGATAATCGGATTAGAAAACTTCCTATATTTTATGACACCAACTACTGCTCTTATTGTAGAATAGAATGTATATAAAGCTATAACATAAATCAATATCCCGTGCTGTTCAAAACCTCTACCCTGATACATCATCATCAAAACTGCAGCTGAAAGTGCTAAGTTTATCATCAGCATAAAAAACGAACATGCCCTAGCGGTTTTAAGTTCTCCTATCCTATCTTTGTCTAATCTGTTTTTTAGGATAAAAACTGACAATATAAAACTCATTATCGTCAAAAGTACATAGTAAACAGCGAAAATCCCGAACCACGCAGTTTTGTAATAAAAAGCTGAAAAAACATTTGTGAAGATATACACAAAATTAATCAGGAAAGAAAGATATAAACCACTTTTCACTTTAATTGTCTTATCGCTCGTATACTTAGATATATACTTATTCCCTATAGCCTTGCTTTTTATATTTTTTATCAAATCAGGTAAAGTTGTTGCACAATAAAAGCATAGTGATGTCAGCGTATACGCAGATACAAAATAAGCTATATAAGCATAAAACTGCGTATCAAGCCCGTTTGTGAAGATAAAAACGAGAGAAAAAGCACTTATCACACAAAGTATAATAAGAAGCCACAGTGGTATTGTAAAAACCCGAAACACTATAGATTTAATTTTTTCCATACTTGCCTCAAATTACAGTACATTAATCTGGCAACAGCGCATTGTATCAAGTGCTGCATTGTGGGTAGCCACAGACACACCCGCACAACAAGAGCTATCAACATATATTTCAGCATCAAGAAAATTAGCTTTTAGAATAAGAGCATTAGAAATAACGCAAATATCAGTACACAGTCCGATAAGAGTAATATCAAACTCACTCTCTCCTGCACTTTCCTTAATAAGCATTGGAAGCTCTAAACTTCCAAAAGTCGGTTTTTCGACAGAAGTATACTCTTTATTTTCAAGTGCTTTAGCTATTTTTTCGTTTAGTTCAAAGCCTTTAGTGCCTTTAACGCAGTGAACCACAGGGAGTTTTTTACCCTCGCTTGTTTCAAGATAGTTCTCTTTGTGGGTATCAAAAGTGACAAAAATCTCACCGTCGAAACCCTCTATCTTTTTTACAGCATTCTCTATAATGTCCTCTGCTTCTTTTGTACCAAGCGTACCATCGACGAAATCATTCTGAATATCAACTACAACAAGGTAATGTTTCATAACGCACCTCCATTATATTTACAAGCAAATTATACAGCAGTTATCAAGACAAGTCAAAAGTAACTGCAGAAAAATTTCAGCATATTATGTATCGGAGGTGAAAAGCAAATGTGTAGACAAACTTGTAACAGAAACGAATGTCTTATAATAGCTATCGCTTCGAGCGTTGTTATAGGAATAGTCGCTGCTGTGCTAAGCATCACAGCCATTATTACAGTTACTCCTGCTTTCTTATGGGTAGTACTGGGAATTGCTATTGTTTATCTGGCACTGGCTTTCGTAGTATCATCACTCAGGCGTTTTGATACACCAAACTCAGCTCGCTCTGTTGTTTCAACATTTATAGCAGGAATACTCGGTACAATTTTATTCTCAGTCATACTTTTAGGAATAACTTTCGTCGCTACAAGTGCCATAGGAGCCGTGTTAGTAGGCTTACTTTTAGCATCTTTCTCACTGATAATTTCTACAACAGCTTGTATAGTTCTTAGCGCTTATCGAAACGAGGATTAAGTAAAGTATAAAAAACAACGGCTACGTAAAAGTAGCCGTTGTTTGCTTATTATTCAAAAAGTGGTGTCGAGAAATATCTCTCGGCTGTATCAGGTAAAACAGTGACAACAGTCTTACCTTTTCCTAAAATCTTAGCCATACGCATAGCTGCAGCTACATTTGTACCGCTACTAATACCGCACATTATACCCTCTTTAGACGCTAAATCCTTAGAAGCCTGTAGAGCTTCTTCGTCTTTTATGATACATACATCATTATAAATCTCAGTGTTAAGAATATCAGGGATAAGTCCGTCGCCAATGCCCATCTGTACATGAGTTCCGATTGAACCACCCGATAAGATAGCCGCATTCTCAGGCTCAACCGCCCAAATCATCATATCAGGATTTTCGCTTTTCAGTGTTTCGCCGATGCCTGTTATTGTACCGCCTGTGCCGATACCGGAACAAAACCCATGAATAGGAGCGTTCACTTGTTCCAAAATCTCTCTGCCTGTTCCCTCTCGCTGAATCTCAGGGTTAGCTGGATTTTCAAACTGTTGTGGAACAAAAACATTGTCGTTCTCAGCTTTCATCGTAAGTGCAATATTAAGACATTCTTCGATACAATCGCCGATATTACCTGCATCGTGAACTAAAACAACCTCCGCACCATAGTGTTCAACGAGCATTCTACGTTCTTCACTAACAGAGTCCGGCATAATAATTTTAACTTTCAAGCCAAGCACAGCACCAACTAAAGCTAAACCGATACCCTGATTACCTGAAGTCGGCTCTACGATAATGGTATCCTTATTAATAAGTCCCTTATCCATAGCGTCTTTGATCATATTATACGCTGTACGGGTTTTGATTGAACCACCGACATTCAGCCCTTCGAATTTCACGAGTATGTCAGCGTCATTTTCTCCTGTCATGTGCTGAAGCTTAATGATAGGTGTGTTACCCATCGCTTCTAAAATATTATTGCAAACCATAAAATCTTCCTTATCTAAAACAACTAGTGGTTAGTATATCATATTATGGTAATCTTTGCAATGTGCAATTAAACAAAAAAGCGGACGAAGCTATCGCCCACTCTTTTTATTTAAAATACATATAAACATTACATTTGAGCATACCATTGTACAGTTTTCTACGTTTATCAGCAACTCTGCCAAAGCATTTCTCAAAATCATCATCAGGGCTGATGATAGTGTAGGTATAATGCTCCTTTTTAGGAAAACATTTACCCATAATCCTGTAAAGACGTTCAGCTTCTTTCACGTCAAGTAATCTCTCACCATAAGGAGGATTTGTGATAACTGTGAGATATTCCTTGTCGCTTTCAAAATCAGAAACATCTCGTATTTCAAAAGTAATCCTGTCAGCCACCCCTGCTTTTTCGGCGTTTTCTTTAGCAATACACAATGTTTCTTCATCGATATCATAACCATAAGCTTTAAAAGTGCAATCTCTGTTCTCAAGAGATTTAGCGCGTTCTCGCTCAGCTTCCCAAATTTCACTGTCTGACTGTTTAAAACTTTCGGCTACAAAGCTACGATTAATCCCAGGCATAATGTTGAGGGCTTTTAGTGCCGATTCAATAACCACAGTACCGCTTCCGCACATCGGATCACAAACAACGTGGTTCTTTCTCACTCTCGCTAAATCAACCATAGCAGCCGCTAGCGTTTCTCTGATAGGTGCTGCGTTAGCATTCTCACGATATCCTCGCTTATGAAGCCCTGCTCCCGATGTATCAATCATAACGCTGACTTTATCTTTTATAATAAGAAACTGAATCTGATGTAAAGCTCCTGTTTCTTCAAACCAATCGGTGTCGTATGTTTTTTTCAGATTTTCGACGATAGCTTTTTTGATAATCTTCTGACACGCAGGAATAGAACTTAATTTTGAGTTAATTGAGCTACCTTTCACAGGAAAAGCTTCGTCTATATCAATATATTTCGACCAATCAACCTTACTGACTCCAGAGAACAACTCCTCAAAGCTTGTTGCTTCAAACTCAGTTACTAGGATATGGATTCTTTCAGCGTATCTTGAACAAATATTAGCTCTAGCGCACGCGGAAAAATCGCCATCAAACAGCACTCGTCCGTTTTCAGCTCTCACGTTTTCTATGTCATGGTGTCTTAGCTCATTAGCAACTAAGCCCTCAAGTCCCAAAAGACAGGTAGCACAAAAAGTCATTTATATCTCCTCAAAAATACAGGCGGAAGAAAACTTCCGCCTGTTTATTATCCTAAATTTGCGATATTATCAGTTATCAAATGTAGGCTCAAGCAAACCGTAAGCCCCGTCATCTCTACAGTAAACTACGTTAACTTCATTCGTATCAACGTTAGTGAACATATAGAACTTATGTCCTACTAAGTTCATCTGCAAGATAGCTTCGTCAACTGTGATAGGTTTGATAGGGATCTGTTTGGTACGAACTACCTCGAACTGCTCTTCATCAACTTCTTCGGCAGGTGCTTCAAAGAGGTCATCGATAGAACCGGATTTTAGCTTTTTCTCAAGTTTAGCTTTATTCTTACGAAGCTGTCTGCCTAAAACGTCGATGCACTTATCAACGGCATCGTTCATTTCAAGCTGTGTTTTCTCTGCTCTGTAAATCATCGAGTTGTCTTTGATAGTAATCTCGACAGTCTGATTGTTCTTGTTCATAGTGACAACAACATTTACAGTAGCATCTTCAGAGAAAATCTTCTCAAATTTCTTGAGCTTTTTCTCAACACGCTCCTTGAAATTGTCTCTCAGATTAACCTTTCTAGCGGTATAGGTAATCTTCATAGTAATGCCTCCTTTGCATCAAATCGATATGAAATTTATTTTCTGCCGGATCCGTTGCCTCTGCGGCTGTAACCACGGCTTTCTCCACGTTTTAAATCGGACATTTTATCTTCGCTAGTTTTCTTAAACTTCGACATCATATCCTCAAACGATGCACCAGAAACTGAGCTACTCTGCCATTCAAAGTCACCCGGTGAAGTAACCTTTGGTGCAGGGGTGTATTTTCTCTGTGGACGTTTATTAAACTCACGTTTTTTACTTTGCTGTGGCTTTTCGCTTTCAGGCTGAGCCTGTTTAATAGAAAGACCAAGTTTTCCGTCATCAGCTATAGTGAGTATTTTACATTCAACAGCCTGTCCTACAGATAAAACTTTTGAAATATCCTCGACGTACGAACGAGAGATTTCAGAGATATGTACCATACCTCTTTTTCCGCCTTCAATCTCAACGAACGCGCCGAAATTTGTAATTCCTGTTACTTTTCCTTTTACGATATTGCCGACCTCGTGTGTCATTATGTTGTTGTACCCCTTAATAAAATTGGTTTATATGATCAATCTCCCGAAACATTAACGAACACACGCTCACCCTGACGCATATAATCAAGATCTTCTCTGGCAATCTGTTCGACATATTTGGAGAATTCCTCATCGGAAGAATTATATAACTCGTTCATTTCCTCGTTTTTGATTTCCTGAATTGTTATTTCATTATTGATATCCTCAAGCTCGCTTTTTTTCTCAGCAATCTGCGAATACAAATCAACGAGAGTAACGACTGAATAAACTGTAAAAACCAATACAACAATGCACAGCAAAACATATCGCAAATTAAGGAGTGGTTTTTTTAATTCTTGTTTGCTCATATCTCTTATCCTTTTTCTTGTTAAACACAATATTTTGTAACTTGTGTATTATATTACCTACATTATACACCACAAATCCATTTTCTTTCAATAGTTTATTTGAAAAAAATCGCAGTAATTGTAAACTTTTTTTAATTATTTTCCTAATTATTCGTATAAAGAAGCCGTAAACTGACGCTGTATACTCACCAATAGTAAAACGATAGACAATAAAACCTACCGCTTCACCGAATATCACGAAGTATCTAACTTCGCCTTTGTTGAAAGGCAGCGAAAACAAAACAGTTAAAAAAGCACACACCACAAAATACAAAATATCGCTCAGAATTATTTGCCATGATTTTGTGAAACCTAAAAAACGCAGTATTCTCACAACATCATACAACGAGGATAAAATAACTCCAAATAAAAGTGAAAACAGAAAATATACTGTTTGTTGGGCAAGTGAAAACTCCATAGGCTATCTAAATAATTTTGATTTGATAGATTTGTGAGTAGTGTTTATATACTGAAGTGAATTTATTGTGCCATCAATACAGACGTCTTTTGAATCAAGATTAAGCTTATTGATATGTAAGTTATCACCTTTAATAATCAAAACACCACATTCTGTAGAAAGATTTACAGTTTGCTCGTCAAATCCTGCTACATCAGTAACTCCGCTGAGATTCAAAGTGTTTCGGTTATCAAGTATCAATGAGTGTGAAGATTTCACAATTTGTTCAGACATAAAAAGACCTCCATATACTTCTAAAAAAGTATATGGAGGAAAAGCAGTAAATATGATTAAACCGATGTATACATAGCACTCGCATCTTCTTTTTTTACAGTTTCCTGTACAGATACCACCTTGACCTTAATAGCGCGAGAGCCAAAATCAATTTCTATTACATCATCAATTTTTACATCGTATGAAGCGCGTACAACCTTGCCGTTGACCATAACTTTACCCGCGTCGCAAACTTCGTTTGCAACAGTTCTCCGCTTAATAATACGAGATACTTTCAAATATTTATCAATTCTCATAAATTCTCCAGTATAAAAGCAAAAGCCGACACTAAGTCGGCTTTACTCTTAAGCAATAATTACTTGTTTACAGCGTCCTTGAAAGCCTTACCAGCTTTGAAAGCAGGAACCTTAGAAGCAGGGATCTCGATTGTCTCGTTTGTTCTAGGGTTGCAACCAGTTCTAGCGTTTCTCTCTCTTCTCTCGAATGTACCGAAACCAACGAGCTGGATCTTGTCGCCAGCAGCTACAGCGTCAACGATTACGTCGAATGTAGCAGCTACAGCCTTCTCAGCGTCTTTCTTAGAAATGTTAGCTTTCTCTGCAACAGCAGCAATAAGTTCTGTCTTCTTCATTTTAGTTTCCTCCAAAATAAGATTTGTGATGTTTCACTTTTATTTAACTTCTTCCCAAAGGGAATCAAGCTCTGAAATTGAAGCCTTTGACATATCAATATCGCGTTCTTTACACAAACGCTCAACCTTGCCAAAGCGTTCGGTGAATTTCAGCGTAGCATCGTAAAGAGCTTTCTCGCTGTCCACCTTGATAAATCGGGCAACATTAACAACAGAGAAGAGCAAATCGCCTAGCTCCTCGCTCATATTCTCTGCGTCGTTATTCGCGATAGCAGATTTAAGTTCTGTAAGTTCTTCGCTCACTTTATCAATAGCATCATCGGTTTTCTCAAAATCAAACCCAACTTTCGCAGCTTTGTGCTGAACCTTCTGGCTATACATCAAAGCAGGTAGTGATTTAGAAACCGAACCTAAAACTTCAGACTGTGATTTCTGAGATTTAGTTTTCATTTTAATCTGATCCCAGTTTTTAAGAACCTCGTCAGGTGTATCGGCTATAGTATCAGCAAAAACGTGAGGGTGGCGAATGATGAGTTTCTTAGAAACCTCATCGCAAACATCATCGATGTTAAATCTACCCTTTTCTTCTTCCATTAACGAGTGGAATACAACCTGCAATAAAACATCGCCGAGTTCTTCTCTTAAAAGAGCAGTATCCTTAGTATCTATAGCTTCTATAGCTTCATACGTTTCTTCGATAAAATCCTGTCTGATACTTTCGTGTGTCTGAACTCTGTCCCACGGACAACCATCAGGAGAACGAAGAATTTTCATAATCTCGACTAAATCAGAAAAGTCGTATCTACTCTTTCTTTCAAAGTTCAAGAAACACACCTCTAAATATCGAAAATTGCCGAAAAACGCCATTAACTTCACATATTTTAACGCAATAGATGTAGTTTTGCAAGAATAGTTACAACATTGTTGCCTTTAGGGAGCATTTTAACCTCATTTTCCGCAAAAGTATGCAATAAAAGAAGGGAAACAAGGTAAACCACAGCTGCAACAATTATACTTACGATTGTAGCAAATGCGCCTGCGATTACATTTTCGAGCAATCCATAGGTTGCATAAGCCGCTACAGCACAGATAACTGCTGAGAAAAATGGTTTAATTGTTGTATTCAAGAAGTCAGGCATAACGCCGGCTTTTTTAATAAGGAAGTACATACCTACGATACATACAAATATAAATGACACAAGCGAACCTACTGCGCCACCGACGATGTTGATTTCAACAATATTTACAAAAGCGTAGTTTGTAGCAAGCTTGAGAATCATAGCGATTGAATACAGCTTAAGCGGTAAATCCACTCTGCCAACACCCTGAAGCATTGAGCAAATCGGTGTGCTGACAGCTACTACAATTACAGACAAGCCCATTACTCGCAAAACATCAGCTGCTACAACAGCTACATAACCATCATAAAGTAAAGAAATTATCGGATATGGTAAAGCAAACATACCAAGTCCAGCCGGTAAAGTAACAAGCATTGTAAGTTTCAGTACAGTTTCGATAGATTTTTTAAGTTCAGTCTTATCACCCTTAGTATACGCATTTGTAACCGATGGCATAGCGCTAGTACCAAAAACCTGTGTTACAGCGGTAATAAGTTGCATTACGGTAAGCGCACAACTAAATGCGCCCATTAAGTAAGTATGGATAGTGATAGGATTACTTTCAGTAGGATTAAGCGGAATATGGCTATCGAGTTTGCCGTTAAACTGAGCTAAAAGCGCCTCTCTGTTTTCAATCGCCATATTATAAAGAACTTTCTGAATAATAATTGTATCAATACTTGAGCTGATGCTCATAACAAGTGCGGCAAGACCAATAGGAATAGCTGTTTTCACAAGGTTAACGAATGTTTCTCTGCGACTTAGTGCATCAACTGAGTTTTCGTAATACTCTTCAGGAATATCATTTTTCCTGCGCTTATAGATTATTTTAAGTGAAATGTAAGCTAAAAAACCGCCAAGCGAAATAGCAAAAATAGCAGAAGCAACAGAAAAACCGATAAGGGTGTTCATAGCTTCGGTTTCTGAAGCAAACGAAAGCGTGAAAATTGTACCCTTAGCGTTGTATTCATTCATACCAAAACGCATTACAAGGTAAGCAAGCGATAAACCTAAAATCATCTTCACGCATGCTTCGACTATCTCGGAAATCGCTGTAGGCACCATATTTCTAAGACCCTCGAAGTATCCTCGGTAAATCGACACTATACAGCCGAAAAATACTGATGGCGCAAGCATCATCAAAGAATAAATCGAGTACGGCGATTTTACAATATCAACATAAATAAAGCTGATTCCTATCATAAGCATAAAGCTCACAAGACCCATAATAATAAAGAAAGGTTTTGAAACTTTATGTATTTGTCTGACGTCTTTATATCGCTCTTTTGCGACACTCTCGGAAATCAGACGAGATACCGCTATAGGGAAACCTGCTGTAGCTAAAGTAAACAGCGGAATGTATATCTCATAAGCGTTGGAGAAAATGCCCGTTCCGATACCTGCATATTGGTCACCGAACATTGAGTAAATTCGTGTGAGCATAATCTTATAGACCATACCACACAGCTTTACTATTATCATACTGATACTAAGTACCATAGCTCCCTTCAAAAAAGTCTGGGAGCCATTTTTCTTCAGATTGTCTTTTTGCATAAGTAATCACCAAAAATTTAGAGTTTTGCACCGCAATCGGCACAGAAAGGCTTGTCGCCGTTTTGAGGTTTTGAACAAACAGGACAGCGTTTCAGATTTTTAAGCTCATTTATCTGTTTTACTATAGTATCGTACTGGTCGTGTAATTCGTCGAGTGTTGCAATTTCTTTCGAAAAATCTGCACCATCGAGTTTTCCGCCTTTATTAAGTATGTAATACTTATTGCCCAGTGACTTATAGTTTTTATTGATATCATTACTGATGCGAGTTTTCACAGCTTTAAGCTTTGTAACATCATAGATGTCGTTTGCTTTTTCACCAAATTCAATCGCTACAGCCTTAACATTCTCTAAAAAATCATTAAACATTCCCATAGTAAAACTCCTCTACCGTAATATACCATTAAATTATTAATAATGTATTAACACTTAAAATATTCTTTGTAAAATTCAATCACACCGCTTTTACGCTCTATCATTTCATTAAAACGGGTGTTATATTCATACGGAAATTTGAAATTAAATATGCGTTCAAGCTTTGAAGAGCTGAAATCTTTAAGTTTAGTAACAGCTCCTGCGCCACACGCCAAAATAGTGTGAGTTTCGTCCATAATAAAGACGTTGTACAAACTCTCGCAACCACTCTTTGACCAACCGACGTTCTCGAGATTTCCTGCCATACGGCTTTGGCGATACAGATAGTAAGGGATAAAGCCATCTAAAAGCAGTTTTTCCTGCGAATACTCGAGCATTTTTGTAGTTTCATTTTTTATACCGATATCAACGCTGATGTTCTCAGTATTAAGATTGGAGCTACGTTTGAGCGACAATGTGTGGATAGTAATACTCTCGGGAGAAAGCGCCCTCACTTTATCAAGTGTATTAACAAAGCTTTCATAAGAATCCCCTGTAAGTCCTGCGATAAGGTCCATATTGATATTATCAAAGCCACACTCTCTGGCAAGATTAAAGGCGTCAATAGCATCTTGGGCGCTGTGTTTTCTGCCGATAATAGAAAGCACCTCGTCGTTCAGTGTCTGGGGATTGATGCTGATACGATTAACGCCATTCTTTTTGATAGCTAAAAGCTTATCTTTAGTGATAGTATCAGGTCTTCCGGCTTCTACAGTAAACTCACGACAAGTCGACATATCAAAATTATCATTTACGGTAGAAAGAACTTTATCCATCTGCATAGCACTAAGCGTTGTCGGAGTGCCACCACCCATATAAACGCTTTCGAGCCGTAAATTAAGTTTCTTAGCAATATCTGCAGTAGCTCTAATTTCTTCGCACAAAAGCTCAACATAATCCCCTATCAGGTGCTTGGCTTTTTCGATAGACTGCGATACAAATGAACAGTAGTTACATCGTGACGGACAGAACGGAATGGAAATATAAAGCGAGAAAGAATCTTTCTGAGATAAGCTCAAAATCTTCTGCTCCGCTTTTTCCGTAATTTTTGCAAGATTTAGTTTTTTCTTCGAAACTCTGAACTCTTCTAAAAAATATTTTTCGGCGTTTTCTTCGCCCATAGCTTCGACAAATTTTCGAAAAAGTTTAATTGGGCGAACACCCGTCAGCACTCCCCAAGGTAAATAACAGTCGAGTTTTTTACACAACAACTCATACATAAGCTGAGCCATTCTAAGCTCATCAAACTCATCATTGTTAACTTTTTCAATATTCAAAGTATCACAATTACCGTCGATATCAATCGTTACGGATATGTCATCACCATACGAAGTGAGAACATAAGGAGGTTCAAAAGTTTCCCATTCTTTGATCACATTAATTTTCTCAAAAGGAAAAAACGCTCTCAAAAGATTTTCCATTTCATAATGGTAAATATGGTTTTCTATATATAAATTCATAGTTTTATCTCATATATGGATTGAATTTTCTTTCGTTGTCAAGGGTTGTAGAAACATCATGGCCGGGATACACGGTGAAGTTTCCATCAAGGTCATTTAATCTCATTAACGACAACATCATATCCTTACCGCTAGAGGTTGGAAAGTCAGTTCTTCCGATAGACTGACAAAACAACGTATCACCAGAGAAAATAACATCTTCTACAATATAACACCCGCTGCCAGCGGTATGACCGGGAGTAGAAATGTACTTAATCTTAGTATCACCGAACATAAAAGTATCATTATCTTTTAAACTCAGGTCTACATCGATTTTATCAATATGAAGATTATGCCACGCTGATCCGTTAAGAGAAGGAGTATTTAGAAGAGTCATCTCCTGCTCCCCTATTACAACTTTAGGCGAATACTTTGCCAAAAGCGAAGCTAGTCCACCGATGTGGTCAAAGTGACCGTGTGTTAATAAAATATACTCAAGCTCACCACCGAGTTCATCGACAGCGTGGAAAAGCAATTCACTCTCGCAAGCAGGATCAACAACCGCCAGCTTTCCTGTACTAACATCTTTTAAGATATAAGTATTTGTGCAGATATCACCTAAAACAAGAGTTTTAATTTCAATCATTTTATAAGCTCCTTTGAATCAAGAAGAATCGTCACAGGTCCGTCATTTAACAGCGAAACTTTCATATCAGCACCGAAAATGCCTTTTTTCACATCTTCAATGCCATCGTTTTTAATTCTTTCACAGAAATATTCATAAAGGTGATTAGCCATATCAGGCGCACCCGCATTTATAAAGCTCGGTCTTCTGCCCTTTCTGCAATCAGCTAAGAGTGTGAACTGTGAAATAACAAGAAGTGAACCCTTGATATCTGTAAGTGATAAGTTCATCTTGCCGTTTTCGTCCTCGAAAACTCTCATACCCGAAATTTTTTTAGAAAGTATGTCAGCGTCTTTTTCAGTATCGGTATTATCAACACCAAGTAGCACCAAAAAGCCGTTTTTAATTTCAGAAATAAGCTCGCCCTCAACTACAACACTAGCGTGAGTTACTCGCTGTAATACTGCTTTCATAAATAAACCTCAATTAATGTCTTTCTATAGAAACTATACCGTTGATACTCGCAAGTCGAGCCATAACAGAACGCAAATGATCCATACCGTTGACGTCGATGTTTACAGAAATAATACCAGTACCATCAGGCAACTCACGTGAGTTGAGCATATGGATATAAATATGCATAGAAGATAGTTGGTTAGTAACGTCAGCCAACAAACCTGTGCGGTCTTTAGCGACAATCTCAAGAGAAGCCTGGAACGTTTCTTTGATATCGTCCTCCCAGTGAGCCAAAACCCAACGCTCCGGCTCTTCAGCTTTTGTGATATCCTCAGGTACATTGTTGCAACCGCGTTTGTGAATAGAAACACCAAAGCCACGTGTGATAAAACCGATAATATCATCACCCGGCAACGGATTGCAACAACGGGAGAACTTAATAAGACAATCCTGTACTCCCTCAACAGTTACACCTGAGCCAACACGCTTTTTACGAGGAACCTGTGAAGGTTCTTTCACAGATGTAGGCTCAATCTCTTCTTTCTTGTACTTCTTCTGGTAGGCATCTTTTACTCGTGGCATAATTTTCCACAGCTGTGTTCCACCATAGCCGATAGATGCAAAGAAATCATCTAAAGTATTGCAGTGTTGACGCTGCATAATCGGTGAAAGGCACTCTTCGAGGTCTTTTTCATCAAACTGCATACCACTCTTCTTGAGTTCATGGTCGAACATCTCCCTACCTTCGATGATGTTCTCTTCCCTACGCTCCTTCTTAAACCATGCACGGATTTTTGCTTTAGCACCGTTGGTTTTAACGATATTAAGCCAACCACGTTTAGGGCCTGAGCCTTCCTTCTGAGTAAGGATTTCAACAATTTCACCTGTTTTCACCTGATAATCAATAGGAACTATACGTCTGTCAACCTTAGCGCCAACCATTCGATTACCAACTGCGGTATGGATAGCATAAGCCATATCAATAACTGTGGCACCTGCAGGTAGACTTACCACATCACCTTTTGGAGTGAAAACATATACCTCATCTGGAGAAAGGTCGTTTTTAATAGTTTTCACGATATCTGTAGCATCTTCAGCTTCAGACTGAATTTCAAGGGTTTTTCTAATCCATGTAAGTCTGTCCTCAAGTGAATCAGATTTTGAATTTTTCATACCAAGTTTGTATTTCCAGTGAGCCGCGATACCATATTCAGCAGTGTGATGCATTTCATAAGTTCTGATCTGCACTTCAAAAGGAACGCTGTTTTTATCGAATACGGTGGTATGAAGCGACTGGTACATATTAGGCTTAGGAGTAGAAATGTAGTCCTTGAACCTATTAGGTATCGGAGTGAAAATATCATGAACTATACCGAGTACGTTGTAGTAATCAGAGATAGAATCAACTATAACTCGCACCGCAAAAACATCAAAAATCTGGTCCAAGGTCTTACCCTGCATATAAGTTTTTCGATAAATAGAAAGAGCGCTCTTGACACGTCCGTTAATAGTAACGTGTTCGATAGAATCGCCGATTTTATCAAAAATCTTAGCCTTGATACTCTCAATAAATGCATTACGCTCGTTCTCAGAAAGTTTCAGTTCAGTTTCGATTTCTTCATAAGCAATCGGGTCAAGGTAGCGGATAGACAAGTCCTCAAGCTCTTCCTTGATGTTCTTCATACCAAGACGATGAGCAATCGGCGCATAAACGTCCATACATTCTCTGGCTTTATCTCTGCGCTTTTGCTCTGCAACACAACCAATAGTACGCATATTGTGGAGTCTGTCAGCAAGCTTAACAATGATAACCCTTATATCGTTAGACATAGCCATAAGCATTTTACGGACATTCTCTGCCTGATGCTCTTCCCTGTCGGTAAATTTAATCTTACTGATTTTTGTAAGACCATCAACCAAGAGTGCAACATCGTCACCAAAAAGCTCTTTAACCGTTTCTAAAGTAATATCTGTATCTTCGACTACATCATGAAGAAGTGCCGCAACAATAGCGTCAGTATCCATTCCCATATCAGCAAGGATACACGCAACAGAAGTTGGGTGTAGAATATACGGCACACCTGATACTCTTCGCTGATCGCCGTGAGCTTTATCAGCAAACTCGTAAGCTCTTTTTATCTTTTCGAAATCATATTTAGTTGAATTGTTCTCAATACGAACAGTTAGCTCGTGAAAATCCTGATAATAAATTCTTTCAGGCATTTTCACTCACCTCCTTGAGTTTAGATATAATCAGCGAGTCATCGAGGTTAACTTTCCCTTCTACCTCGCAAAGTTTAATTGAGGTATCATACATACCTTCGTATATTTCAACAAGCGACAGCTCATTCATACTTTCGAGTATAACCCTTAGTTTTCCGTAGGAAATCTTTGCACTGTTTAGCCTTTTGTGTAAAACCTCAACACTGTGTTTAAAGCCGTCAGATTTCCGCAAAAATCTGTAAACAACCGCGAATTCCTCACGAGATGGCAGCAGTTCCATACACTGTTCTCTAGATATAACATCGCCTCTGCAAAACGCTTCAAATGTTTCCTTGGAATACAGAAGAGCGTCCTCGTCAAGTGCAGAAAATCTCATATCTCTCACGATAACGCTTAGCGATTCAACGTTGTTATAAACATTTTTATCAAGAGTTACCGCACAATCGACTTTGTCGCCGATATAGTACGGGAAGCTTTCTTTTGTGGTTGAGAACTTCATAGCGGATATAACCACATCAGCTCTCGCAAGGCTGAGTCGTAAATGCTTTCCGCCTCCTACTTCATGGATATCAACAATTTCCATATTGTATAATCCGAAAAGCGGAGTAGGATTTCCAGCACCATACGGCTCTAAAAGTGAAAGCTGGTCAACCAAAGCCACCGAAAGCTGAGCAGGATTAAGCTTGCAATCAAGTTCAAGTTCATGTGCAGGCATCTCGACAGTTTTAGCATAATCATTGATAGCATCAATAAAAGCTTTGATGTTTTCTCTCACTATTCCGAAACCGACAGCCATCGGGTGTCCGCCAAACTGAGTAAGCAAATCAGAACAAGCAAACACCGCATCACAAAGTGAGAAACCCTTTACGCTCCTTCCTGAAGCACGGCATCCGTCATCATCGATAGAAATAACAATACTTGGCTTTCCGTATATCTCTTTGATGCGAGAAGCTACGATTCCAATAACACCCTGATGCCAGTTTTCACCACACACTACTATAATACGATTCTGTACTATAGATGGGTTACGTTTAATTCTCTCATTTATATCATCTAAAATTTCTTTTTCTATCAACTGGCGAGTTGTGTTATCTTCGCATAGCTCCTGTGCTATATCGTAAGCAATCTCCTCATCGTCAGTAAGTAACATTGATACGGTTTTTTTCGAAAGACCAAGTCTTCCTCCCGCGTTGATTCTAGGAACTAAAGTAAACGAGATGTTACCTGTGGTAATTTTTCGGTTCGAAAGTCCCGATTCCTCAACTAAAGCGTTAATGCCACATCTGTCAGAATTACCAATGTGCATAAGTCCGTTTTTAACTATCACTCGATTATCACCAACAAGTGGAACAATATCTCCTACCGTGCCAAGACAAGCAAGATCCGAATAGTTTTCAAGAATCTGTTCGCAATCGGAATATTCCCCCTCGATAGCCATAACGAGTTTTAAGGCTACGCCAACACCTGATAATTCCTTAAAAGAACTTTCACAATCTTCTCTGTGCAAATCAACAATTGCTTTTGCATCAGGCAATACGGAATTAGGAACATGGTGGTCAGTTACAACGGTATCGATACCTAAAGATTTAGCATAAGCAATTTCTTCCACAGCGGCGATTCCGTTGTCAACAGTAATGATAAGCTTGACGCCGTTTTCGTAAAGAAGGTTTACGGCATCTTTATTCATACCATAACCCTCACCTTCTCGGGCTGGTATATAAAACATAACATTCGCGCCAACTGCTTCAAGATATGAATACAAAAGTGCAGTAGAAGTAACGCCATCGGCATCAAAATCTCCGTATACACAAATCATTTCGAAATCTTCAATCGCTCTTTTAATTCTATCGACAGCCTTGTCCATATCCTTGGCATCAAATGGGTCGGATAAAACACTGTCGTTATATAAAAAGTCATTGATTGCTTCATCGTCGGTAATCCCTCTGATATCAAGCAACATAGCAATGAGCATCGGCAGTTCGTGCCTTGTAGAAATGGCAACAGCCCTGTCCTTATTCAATTTTGCTACTGTCCATTTCTTCATAGTAGTTCTCCAAATTTAAACTTATGCGTTTTCAATCAGTTTCTTAGCGTGATCAAGCGCTGTTTGAGTAATATTAACACCATCAATAATTCGGGCGAGTTCTTTAACCCTACCTTCCATATCGAGTTTTATAACTTCGGTGTAAGTTTTTTCGTTTACAAATTCTTTGTTGATAAGGAAGTGGCAGTCAGCCAAAGCGGCAATCTGAGCCTGATGGGTTACACACATAACCTGTCTGTCTTTAGATACTTCTTTGAGCTTCATTCCGACTTTTTGTGCGGCTGAACCTGAAATACCTGTATCAATTTCGTCGAATATCATAGTTTCAACGATATCGTGAGAAGCAAGCACGGTTTTAATAGCGAGCATCATTCGGGAAAGTTCACCACCTGATGCAATCTTGGTAACAGGTTTCGGGTCTTCGCCTAAGTTAACGGAAATGAGAAACTCGACTTTATCGACACCGCTTTTAGATAGCTCTGTTTCAGAAAAAGCGACCTTGAGTCTCACGTTAGGCATTTCTAAAAATGCCATTTCTTTTTGTACAGATGAAGCAAACTCAATAGCTACGTTGTGTCTAATAGAAGACAATTTCTGAGCTTTTTTTAAAGCGAGATTATAAAGTTTCTCGTAGTTTTCTTTAAGCTTTTCTTTATTTGTATCGAAGTCCAGTAACTCATTAAGCTTATTTTGCGCCGACTCAAGATACGAGAGCATCTCCTCTTCGGTGTTACCATACTTTTTAGACAAACGGTAAATAAGGTCGAGTCTCTCCTCGATTTCTTCAAGTCGATAAGGGTCAGAGTCGATATCCGAAATCGCATCATTTATCAAATCAGTAATATCTTTGAGTTCATACAGGGCATTTGCAAGCCTGTCTGACAAATCAGATAACGACTCCTGATATCTCGATGCAATAGAAAGTGACGAAAAAGCATCATCAGTCATATTAATAACACCGTCGATATCATCGTCGCCGTCTAAGATAGATTTAGATTTTATTAGAGATTTAGTAATTTTATCACTATTTAATAGAAGTGTTTTCTCAGCGTTTAATGACTCACTCTCGCCAATTTTAAGCTCAGCATTCTCAAGTTCTTCAATCTGATATCTTAACAGTTCGATTTCATTCAAGCGTTTTTCTTCATCATCGTTCAAGTTTTCGAGTTCTTCTTTAACTTTAACGTACTCATAGTAGGTTTCACGATAATCGGAAAGTTGCTTTTTATTTTGAGCTAACGCATCTATGTAATGAAGATGGAGTGATGGTGACATAAGCTCAGCGTTATCAGACTGACCGTGGATATTCACAAGATAGCTTGAGAGTTCCTTTAAAGCTGAAACGGTAGCAGGACGTGAGTTAATCCTGCAAGTATTCCTGCCTGAAATGTTCATCTCACGTTGCAAAATTATCATTCCGTCTTCAGTACTAAAACCTAAGCTTTCCGCCTTTTTTTCAGCAAATTTTGAAACATCGGTAAATGTTGCGCTGACAAAAGCAGACTCACTTCCATTACGAACAATATTCTTCGGTGTACGTTGACCAAGCACAGCATTTATAGAGTCGATAACGATACTTTTACCGGCACCGGTTTCACCTGTCAGAACATTGAATCCCTCAGAAAAATCTATATTCGTTTTTTCGATAACAGCAATGTTTTCGATATATAAATTAGATAACATACTTTAAAAACTCCTGAGTATATGCTTTTGCGGATTCTTCAGTTTTACAAACAATAAAGATGGTGTCATCGCCTGCGATTGTGCCTACAATGGAGTCAAATTCCATTGAATCAAATGCAGCGCAAACAGCCTGTGCCATACCTGCGTAGGTTTTTACAACAACCATATTCATCGCATAGTCCACGCTTGTAACAGAAGTGTCCACTAAACTGAAAAAGCCGTTTTTGGAGGTGTTAACCTTTTGAGAGGGAGCCTGATAGCGATATTTACCATTCTGGTCAAGCGCTTTGGTTAGTCTTAGCTTCTTAATATCTCTCGAAACCGTCGACTGGGTAACATCGAAACCTTCTTCTTTCAGGTATTCTAAAAGCTCTTCCTGCGTTGTAATCGGAAATCTATTTATAAGCTCTACTATTTTAGTATGTCGATTTGCTTTCATCAGTTTCTCTCCTTTAACTTCTCGTTAAGCAAAGTATAGAAGTTTTTCTCTTTGAGAATAATAAGCTCAAGATAATCCTCAGCTTTTGTAATAGTAATAACATCGTCTTTTTTAAGTTCAACGCTAGTCTGCCCATCAACTACAAGATAGCTTTGATTTATATCAGCATTATCAACCGTCGCCTTTAAAACCGCATCATCTCTGAAAACAACCTGACGAGAAGAAAGCGCGTGAGGACAAACGGGAGTGAGCAGAATACAGTCCATATCAGGTTCGATTACAGGTCCTCCTGAAGAAAAGCTGTACGCGGTTGAACCCGTCGGTGTAGCGAAAATCATACCATCAGCACGATATGTAATAATTCGCTCATCGTTTAGAAATACGGAAATGTCAATAATGCTTTTGAGAACATCTCGTGTTATAGTCGCCTCGTTTACAGCGATGAATTTCTGAACCTTTTCCCCACGTTTGAGTTCAACGTTCAAGAGCATTCTTCGTTGCGTTTTGAAATTGCCTTTGAGGATTTTCTTAAGCTCGGAAATCTCATAATATTCAAGGCCAGCAACAAAGCCAATGCGTCCCATATTAACGCCAATCAGCGGCTTTTTATACAATGCAGCAAACTTTGCATTATGTATAATAGTACCATCACCGCCGACAGTGATAGTCACATCGCTATGTCTGATAAGCTGTTCGTCAGTGTCAAAAACGCTGATATCAGCGTCATAATCTTCAAGATTTAATAATTCTTTTACAGAACTATTCAGCAAAATTTCAGCGTCATTTTGCAAAAACAGCTTAGCTATCTGCTCGCCACAGATAAGCGACTGAGATTTTTTAGTATTTACAATAAGTCCGATTTTCATAAAATCACCACTTAATTTTATTTATCAAGTTCAGCATGTGAAGAAATAACCACACTTTCTGCTGTCTTATCGGTAAGGAGTGCGGGGTTTTCAGATTTTCTGATATGTATCAGGTACTCAATGTTTCCCTGTGGACCTTTAATCGGAGAGTAGTCAAGTCCCAAAACATCGAAACCGTTGTTAAGACAAAAATCGATAATCATACTAACTACATCGATATGGATATTCTTATCTCTGACTACTCCGTTTTTGCCGACATTTTCCTTGCCAGCTTCAAACTGAGGTTTAATAAGGCACACAGCTTCACCGTTTTCGCTTAAAAGTTCACGCGCTACAGGTAAAATAAGCTTAAGCGAAATAAACGAAACATCGACAGAAAAGAAGTCGATTTTATCAGGTACCTGTTCATCGGTGACATAACGCATATTAGTGCGTTCAAGGTTAACAACTCTTTCGTCGTTTCTCAGTTTCCACGCAAGCTGACCATAACCAACGTCAACGGAGTAAACTTTCGTAGCGCCATTTTGTAACATACAGTCGGTAAATCCGCCTGTAGAAGCGCCAATATCCATTGTGATTTTTCCCTCAAGAGCAATCGGGAAGCTATTCATAGCTTTTTCAAGTTTATATCCGCCACGGCTTACGTACTTCTGAGTATCTCCTCTTACTTCAAGAGGAAGATTCTCATCGTAGGAAACCCCCGCTTTGTCAGCTTTCTGATTGTTAACATAAACCTGACCTGCCATTATGATAGCTTTAGCCTTTTCTCTACTCTCGGCAAAGCCTTTTTCAAAAACTAATACATCAAGTCTTTTTTTCATTATATCTCCAGAAAATTAATCGTTTTTCATAATCTCGCACATTGAATCAGAATCGAGATTGTTTTCCTTAAGCGCATCAGCAACAGAAGAATGTGGCACAAATCGGTCTTCAATCGCTGTGACTTTGTACAGCCCTGTAAAACCGATTTTAGTGAGTTCGTAGTCAAACGTCTCGCCAATACCACCTGCTAAGATACCCTCTTCGAAAAAGTGTACCTTTTCAAACCCTTTCGCAAACTCAATAGCTTTTTTATCAATAGGTTTTATTCTACATAACTTCAGAATACATATCGGCTCTCCCAACGCTTTGAGCTTTTCGTAAGCTTTGACGGCGTTTGAGAAAAGTCTGCCGTAGGTAATGAGAAGCTTTTTAGCATCTCTGTCGCCGTATATATCGTAGTTCATACTGCTCTCTTCCAAACCCTCAGGTCGTAAAATCTCTGAACCTCGAGGATAACGAATAGCAACCAAATTATCGCAACCGTAAATTGCGGTATTAAGCGACTGTTTCATCTCATCAAAATAACACGGTGAGAAAATAGTAGTATTTGGAATAGAGTTTAGCATCGAAACATCAAACACACCCTGATGAGTTTCGCCGTCTTCTCCAACAATACCTGCTCTATCAACAGCGACAACCATGTGGAGTTTCTGCATAGCTGCATCGTGTAAAAGCTGATCATAGCCACGCTGTAAAAAGGTTGAATACACCGCAAAGACAGGAATCATACCTTTGCTTGCCATACCGCAAGAAAAAGTGACAGCGTGTTCTTCCGCTATACCAACATCGTAAAATCTGTCTTTGAACTTTCTTGAAAACTCAAGAAGTCCCGTACCTGTACGCATCGCAGCAGTAACAGCACAAACCCTATTATCGCTCTGTGCGATATTGCATAAACCTTCACCAAATACTGATGAAAAATCAGTTTTTGATGAAATAGGCTCTCCTGTATCAATGTCAAACTGACCAATACCGTGGAAGCTCGCTGAGTCACTTTCAGCATATTGGTAGCCTTTTCCCTTTGTTGTTATAACGTGGAGTAATACCGGGGTTGTTGCTGACTTAGCAGCATTAAGCGCCTTTCTAAGGGAATCTATATCGTGACCATCAACAGGTCCGTAGTATCTATACCCGAGTTGATCAAATAATGTGTCTTTATAGATAATATTCTTAACACGCGACTTTGAACGACGAAGCAAACTCTTTGTTGGTGAACCGACGAGAGGAATCTTCGAAAGGACATTTTCCACTCTGTTTTTCACCCTCAAATACGAAGGTTTCACTCGAATTGATGTGAGGTACTTCGCCATCGCACCGACATTTTTCGAGATAGACATTTTGTTGTCATTGAGAATAACAATAAAGTTTTTCTTGAAACGTCCTGCGTTGTTAAGTCCCTCGTAAGCTAATCCACCTGTAAGCGAACCGTCGCCAATAACAGCTATAGTGTGGCTGTTATCACCCAAATGCTGTTTAGCCTGAGCAATACCGTAAGCCGCAGATATCGAGGTACTCGAATGTCCAACGTCAAATGCGTCGTATTCACTCTCACCCCGTTTAGGAAAACCCGAAAGTCCACCTTTAGTACGGATAGTGTTAATTGAATCATATCGACCAGTGAGTATTTTATGTGTATAGCACTGATGTCCGACATCCCAAACAATAGAATCTTTCGGACAATCGAAAACATAATGTAACATCACAGTAAGCTCAACAACACCTAAATTTGGAGAAAGATGACCGCCATTCACTGACACGGTGTCGATGATCTTTCTACGGATTTCTCTGCATAACTGCTTGAGTTCACTATCATCAAGTTTCTTTATATCCTGTGGTGATTTAATTGTAGATAAAATCTCTTTTGGCATAAAATTACCTACTTATCTGAATTAAGTTAGTTTTTTCTATTTGCAAGGCTGAGTGCTAAATCTGATAAAGATTGAGTATCATTATCAAATACACTCAGTGATTTTATGGCTTTGTCTGTAAGCTCATCAACAAGTTCTTTGCATTTCTCGATTCCAAGCAAGGAAACATAGGTTGACTTTTCGTTATCGCTATCGCTTCCGACAGGTTTTCCAAGTTCTTCAGACGTAGAAGTAACATCGAGAATATCGTCCATAATCTGGAAGGCTATACCGATGCAGTGAGCATATTCTCGTGCAGCTTTGATTTTCTTTTCATCAGCTGAACCGATGATACAGCCCATCTCACAGCCGGCTTTAATCAAAGCGGCGGTTTTCTTCTCGTCCATCTCCTGCAAAACCTCAAGCTCAGCGCTTTTGCCTTCACTTTCAATATCAATAACCTGACCGCCAACCATTCCTAATGCACCGCAGTATTTTGAAAGCGTATATGCTGCTTTCACAGCTCGGTCAGCAGAAACAGCTTCAACAGCACTTTCTGACAACATAATTTCAAAAGCAAGACTCTGTAAAGCGTCCCCCGAAAGTGTTGCAATATCCTCGCCGAAAACTTTGTGGTTAGAAGGCTTTCCCCTGCGATAATCGTCATCGTCCATACACGGAAGGTCGTCGTGTATAAGCGAATATGTATGAATCATTTCCAGCGCACAAGCATAAGGCAAAGCGATTTTCGCATCTTCACCGCACAACTCACAGAACATAAGTGTGAGAAGTGGTCTTATGCGTTTGCCACCGCACATCAGCGAATATTCCATGGAATCTATTAGAGATTTTTCTCTATATTCTCCCTGTGGTAAATAGTTTTTTAAAGCGGTTTCTATTAAATCCTGGTAATATTTAGTATCACGCATAATATTAATCCTCAAAAAGGCTGTCGCCTTTAGTTTTCATATTTTCTATACGCTCATTTATATCAACTATCTGACCTTTACACTCTTCGAGCTTATTTTTACAGTAGCTTAAAAGCTTGTACGCTTCCTCGTAGAGCTTCATACATTCATCAAGAGCTACATCGCCTTTTTCCATTTTTGATACGATTTCTTCGAGCTTAGCATTAGCTTTTTCGAAAGTAAGTTCCTTGCTCATATCAATCATCCTCCTGTGAAAGCTGAATAAGTTTAGTTAGTCTGTGGTTAACACCACTTCTTGATATTGGTGGTTCAAGCATCTGTCCCATATCTCTTAAGGAAAGTTCAGGATAATCAAGTCGAAGCTGAGCTACAATTTTAAGCTCATCGCTAAGTGCGAGAAATTTCCCGTTTTTTTGAAGCTTTTTGATAGCTTTAATCTGTGTAGCAGATGCTGTAGCTACCTTTTCGAGATTAGCTATTTCGGAATTAGCGCGACGGTTGACCGTGTTTCTGATTTGCTTGAGTGCTTTTGCTCCCATTACGCTCATAGCGGAAGTCGGTGCGCCCATAAAGGTGAGAAAATCGGTGATTTGTTCGCTGTCTTTGACATAAGCTATGTACGAACCATTTCGGTTGAGCATCTTCATGCTCACAGATAAATCCTCAACTTCGCTGATAAGTTTACAGACATCAGCACAAAGGCTTTTATGGGATAAACACAGCTCGAGGTGATATCCTTTGTCTGGGTCAGTAACCGAACCGCAAGCTAAAAACACACCCCTGATAAAAGCTTTTTCACACTCGACCTCGGTAAGATTTGCGCGATTGACTCTCAGCGCAATATTTCTATCGTCGTGTCCGTAAAAATCAAAGATTCTCTTACAATCAAGAGAGTCTATAACCTTGACAGAATACGCCTTAGCTGTTTTGGAAAGTGGCTGTGTGCGTTCGATTATCGGTGAAAAAAGCATCGTACACAAACTCACGAATCGATTAGCTGTATTTTTATTTTCAGTTTTGAACACTATTCTTTCAGAGTTAAATTCACGACAAAGAAGTAACATTCCGTAAAACTCGCATCGCAGAATTTCGACATCTACAGAGGTGTTCATACACAATTCTTTTTTTGTATCAGTTGCAAATGACATAATATCCTCAAGAAACTATTAAGCCTTCCAAATATCTCTATGATGAATAGCTGATTGCTGATTATTATCATTAAAATGGCTGTTTAATAAACGAGCTAAAGTAACAGAACGATGTTTTCCGCCTGTGCATCCGATTCCTATAACAAGCTCACTCTTGCCTTCTTGGCGATATAACGGAATTGAATAGTCGAGGAAGTTAATCATTCTGTCAATAAACCCTTTTGTTACATCAAATCCTAAAACATACTGTCTGACCTCTTCATCAAGGCCCGTTTTATGTTTAAGTTCGTTGATGTAGTATGGGTTTGGTAAACACCTAACATCAAATATCAGGTCAGCCTCAAGCGGAATGCCATATTTAAATCCAAAAGACATACAAGTAACGAGCATCGAATCGCTCGCGCTCTCGGTAAACATAGCAGTAACACGTTCTTTAAGCTGTTTAGGTTCCATATATGATGAATCGATAACATAATCGGAAATCATCTTCACAGGTTTCATAAGCTCGATTTCAAGCTCCACAGCCTTCTCGAGCGACCCACCCGCAAACTCTGAAGAAAGCGGGTGCTTACGCCTAGTTTCTTTGTAGCGAATAAGGAGAGTGTCGGCTTTTGTGTCAAGAAAAAGGATTTTGAATCGCTTGCCCGAAAGCTTAGATTTAGAAATGATATCAGCAAGTTCATTGAACATATTGCCACTACGCATATCTACAACAACCGCCACCTTTTTCATACGTTTATCAGCGGAATTGTCACACAAATCGTAAAAAGTGTCGAGCAGTAGCGGTGGGATATTATCTACACAGTAAAACCCAATATCCTCCATAGCGTGCAAAGCTGATGTTTTTCCTGCTCCTGAAAGTCCTGTAATAATTACAAACTCCATAATTTCTCCTCAGTCCAATATGTTAATCGATATAAATTATCTCTCGTTCTAAAAAATACCCCGTCTGCTCTTTTACTGTATCCTGAACAAAACTGACAAGGTTAAGTACATCTTCGCAGGTAGCACCACCAACATTGATAATGAATCCTGCGTGTTTTTCTGAAACCTGAGCTCCACCTATCGTCTTACCTTTTAAACCGCACTGTTCAATAAGTGTTCCTGCAAAATTACCCTCTGGTCGTTTAAAAACACTTCCAGCACTTGGGAACTCAAGCGGTTGCTTAGTTTTTCTGCGATTCATAAAATCGTCCATTTTTTCTTTTATTGCTTCGCTTTCGCCTTTCTCAAGTTCCATAGTAACGAAAAGGATAATATCGTCAGTTGTTTTATAAACACTGTGTCTATACGAAAGGTCAAGCTGTTCTTTAGAAAGTGTGACTACATCTCCATCACTAGTAATGTGAGTAACAGAAGTTATTACATCTTTCATTTCACCACCGTATGCGCCTGCGTTCATATACGCAGCACCACCTACAGAACCAGGTATACCATAAGCAAACTCAAGTCCAGATAGTGAATTATCGAGTGCAAAGTTGCAAAGTCTCGCAAGGTTCACTCCTGCACCACTTACGATTCTATTTTCTTCAATAGAAATATTCTTGAACTCACCGTCAAGGCTAAGCACTACACCTTTCATACCGTTATCGGATATGAGAAGGTTACTGCCCTTACCTATAACAAAAAGCTTGATTCCACTATCTTTACAAGCTTTAATCACCGCTTTTAACTGTTCAATATTAGAAACTGTCACAAACATCTCGGCTTCACCGCCGATTTTAAAAGAAGTATGTTTTTTCAGTGGCTCATTTTCGATATAGCTAAAACCTAAATCATCAGCTAAATCTCTGATTATCTGAAGATTACTCATAACCCCTCCGTTAGATAAGAATTTTTTTCTCTTTGAAATACTCTTTGAGGTTTTCTACACTCGAGTTAACGACAAGTTCGCTTGGGAATTTTATCCCTTCAAGCATTCTCAGTGCTTCGGGGACATTAGCGACGTCGCTGTTAATATGCGCATCGCTGTCAACAACCACTCTTGCGTTGTGTTTCTTACAAAGCCGAGCAATTTTTATACAGTTCTCAATTTTACTTCTTCCGTTTCGGATTGCCGAGCTGTTAATTTCAATCAAAGTAGACGTTTCTGCGCAACGCTTAATTACCTTCTCGTAATCGTAAGCGTAGTAGTCAGAGCCTGAATGACCAATAACATTTACATTTGGATTATCACAAACCGATAGATAAGTCTGCGTGCATTTTTCAACATCAGGTTTATCAAGAATTGTGATTGAATGAAGAGATGCTACAACCCATTCAAGATGTTTTAACAATCTGTCGTTAGCATCGAGCTTACCATTGTAGTCAATAATATTCGCTTCGATTCCTCTCAATACTCTAACTCCCATCATTTCTTTAGGCAGTACGTGAAGATTTTTGAAATATATCTCATCAGGCGCTCCAACCATCATCATTCCATGGTCAGTAACAGCCAAGGCGTAAAGACCTTTCTTTGACGCTGCTTGTGCCATTTCCGTTAAAGTGGAATACGCATGAGTGGAAGCAACCGTATGAGTGTGTAAGTCAGCAACTATATTCATTAAATCACCAATTTGTTTCAATTTTCTTTTTACCGATATCATCAGGGCTGATATCCATACCCAAATTCTGTAAAAGTTCTCGTGCGCCGTTATAGCCCATCTTTTTCTGACGCTGATTCATAGCGGCTACTTCGATGATAATAGCAAGATTTCGACCAGGTTTAACAGGGATAGTAACAACAGGAACTTCAATACCCAGTATCTCCATATACTCGTTATCCATACCCATTCTGTCATATACCTTAGTGGAATCCCAAAGCTCCATATTGATAACCATATCAATTTTCTCACTCATCTTGACAGCACCCATACCAAAAATACGACGAGCGTTAATAATACCAATACCTCTAACTTCGATGAAGTGGCGAATATTATCAGGCGAAGAACCTACGAGAGACTTTTTAGAAACACGCTTAATTTCAACAGCATCATCAGCGATAAGACGATGTCCTCGTTTGATAAGCTCAATAGCAGTTTCTGATTTACCGACACCGCTGTTACCAATGAGAAGACAACCCTCACCGTAAACTTCAACGAGTACACCGTGACGAGTTATTCTAGGAGCAAGCTCGACGTTAAGGAAAGATACTAAAGCTGCTGTTAGCGCTGAAGTATCATCAGTAGTGGTCAGGATTGGAACTTCGTATTTCTTCGCACAGTCTAGTAAAGTCTGTGATGGTTCTATATCACGAGCGATAATAACAGCAGGTGGTCTGCGCGAAAGAATAGGCTCGAGGTGCTTTAATCTTTCCTCGGGACTAAGACACTTCAAGTAAGAATACTCAGTCATTCCCAAAACAACAATCTGCGTATCATCGAAATATTCAAGATGACCGATAAGCTGAAGCCCTGGTCTGTCGATACTTTTGGAATACACTAACAGGTTTTCAGGGTCAGACGGCATATAATATTCCTTAAGACCAATTTCATTAATAATTTTCTTCAAAGATACACTGTATTCGCCTTTCATAAACGCACCGACTTTCTTAGGATTATTAAGCACACAAATATGCATACTTATACAGATTTAATTATACTCCTATATAATAAGTTTATAAACCTATAAAAGAACATTTTTGAATATTTTATGCATTTTCGTGCATAATTTTACCTTTGTTTCTAAGATATCTTAACTAATGAATATGAGTTTTATTCCGTGACAAAATAATAGCGGTGATTTTATGCTGATATTACTGCTTAGGACTATACTTATTTACACTTTCATAATACTAGCCGTCAGACTAATGGGTAAGCGTCAGGTCAGCGATATGCAAACTTCTGAATTAGTTATTACTCTTATAATTTCAGATATAGCAGCTATACCTATGCAAGGTGTAGAGCAACCACTTTTATCGGGTCTTTTGCCAATTATGGTATTAGTTGCATTAGAAATAATACTGAGTATTCTAATGCTCAAAAGCTCTAAATTTAGAAATATAATATGCGGAAACCCTATAGTAATAATAAAAGACGGTAAAATACTTGAAAAAGAACTAAAAAAGCTCAGAGTCTGCTACGAAGATCTTTATAGTCTATTAAGACAGCAAGAGGTGTTCGATGTAAAAGACATTAAATACGGAATTATTGAAACAAACGGCAGCTTAAGTTTATTGAAATACAAGGAGGACGAAACGTGAAAAGAATATGGGTAGCATTAACTTTAATGACGGTTTGTATTTCTTTCGCAATATCAGAATTTTTGATAGTGAAAAACAAAACTGAGTATTTTTTAGAAGAAATAAGCACGGCTAATTATTATTTTTCTAAAAAAGAATATAAGGTATCAACTGAAATTCTTGATTCTCTACGCAAAAAGTGGGAAAACAGCGAAAAAGCTTTAAATGTTTTTTTATCACATGAAAAGGTTGACGAAATTGAAGAAAGCTTAAGTGAACTTTCCCAGTACTGTGAGCAGAAAGAACTCCCCCACTTTCAGGCAACTTTTGAAAAAACAAAAAGGCAGCTGCTCTGCCTGAAACAGAGCGAACTGCCTAATCTTGAAAATATTTTGTAATAATTCTAAATAAGAATTATTCACCTTTTCTCTTCTGCCACATAACCCAAAGCGGACCTGCGATACAAAGTGATGAATAGCAACCTGAAATTACACCGATCATCATTGGAAGAGCAAAGCCCTTTACTGAATCAAGACCAAAGATTGTAGCTACTACGTAAACTGTACCGATAGCGATGAGTGTTGTGATAGATGTGCAGATTGTACGTTTAAGAACTGAAGATGCACTATGGTTAAATACATCAGCAATATCAGCCTTCGGACCTGCAAGTTTTCTCTCTTCTCTTACTCTATCGTAGATAACGATTGTATCGTTAAGTGAGTAACCTAAAATCATAAGTACTACAGCGATAAAGTTAGAGTCGATTGGCATACGGAAGATAACGTACATAAAGTAAATCATAGCGACGTCGTGGAAAAGAGCAACGAGCGCCATAACACCTGCTGAAAGACCGCCGATGAGTTTGAATCTGATAGTAACGTAAAGCACCATCAGTACACAAGCGATGAGTACGGCAGTAAGACACTTAAGCAAGAACTTAAAGCCCATTGAAGCCTCAACTGAGCTTGACTCCTGATATACGAAGTTGTTTTCAGGGAACTTTTCTGTGAGTTCTTTAGTGATAGTAGCCTGCTGAGCTGTGTCGATAGCATTCTCACCTGAGAAGTTGATATCAATAACATAAGCGTCATCAGTTTCTGTATTATTCATAATATCCTTAGATACCGTGAATGTAACTACGTTATTAGGTGTAGCTGTCTGGATAGTATCCTTGAGAGCATTCTCGTCAACTTCACCAGTAAAGCTGTATGAAATGATAGCACCGCCCTTGAACTGAATATCAAGAGTTGTACCAAAAATGAAGTTACAGATAATACCGATTAAAATGATACCTAAAGAGATGCCAAAGAAAATTTTACTACGACCGATAAAGTTTAAGTCTTTTTTCATTTTTTAGCACCTCCAAAGAAAGAGTTTTTACGCAAGCATTTGAAGCCGGCAACACTCTTGAGCATAACTCTTGAGAGGAATACACCCATGATGAAGTTAGAGATAGTACCCATAAGGAGAGTATAACCGAATGCGTAGATAGTACCTGTTGTTGAAGCACCGAACAACCATGAAAGGATATTTGATGGACCGAATACGAGAAGTAAGATAACAGATACGATAACGACAGTCATATTACCGTCGATGATAGCAGAGAGAGAGTTCTTAGTACCCTTCTCAATAGCACCGTCTAAAGTTTTACCTGTCTTAAATTCATCCTTGATACGCTCAGCAGTGATGATGTTAGCGTCAACACCCATACCGATAGAAAGGATAATACCTGCGATACCAGGAAGTGTCATTGTGAATGAATCAAATACAGGGAAGAATCTTGTGATAGCTGCGATAGAAAGACCCATCTGACCTAAAAGTGCGATAACAGCGACTAAGCCAGGGATTCTATACATAACAATCATAAATACAGCGATAATGATAAGCGCAATAATTGCCGCATAACCCATAGCAACTAATGAGTTCTGACCAAGAGTTGGGCTGATAGAACCATAAGAAGCTGTTTCGAGTGTGAAAGGAAGCGCACCACCGTTGATCTGGTTAGCAAGTTTTGTAGCTTCTTCAGCAGTAAAATCACCTGTGATAGAAGCAGAACCGCCTGTGATACCATTAGCATTTTCAGGTTTATTCTCTACAACCGGTGCAGAAAGCAAGGTTTCGTCCATATAGATGCCGATAGATTTGCCCAAGTTAGCTTTAGTAGCTTCAGCAAAAACAGAAGCACCCTCAGAAGTAAGATCTAAGAGAACCATATACTGACCAGCTGAACCTGTCTCAGTGTTAACGCCAGCTTCAGCTTTAGCAACATAAGAACCGTCCATCAAAACTTCGCCCGCTTCATTTCTGAATGTAAGCTTTGCAGTAGCAGCGAGTTCTTCGATAGCTTCTACTGGGTCAAAGTTTGTCTCGTCCTCTTTCCAAGGGAAACGTACAATAATGCGATCACTGTT
>JAFTYK010000047.1 GCA_017464765.1 Ruminococcus sp. | reverse complement strand
TATCATTTATTGCATTATTATATTTATTTCTTTTATTATATTTATTATATTGTGGTTGTTTGCTGGTTAGTTGTTGGTTAGTTGCTGGTTGATTGTTGGTTGCTCTGCTGGTTACTTCGTTGGTTGTATTTTGGTGTTCGTTGTAGCTAATCACAGTAATTATCGAGTATTTCGAGGTGGTTTCGATGGTTATTTCGTTGGTTGATTTCAACTGCAGTGCCGGTCTTCTTCATCAGAATCACACAGCTATCATAATGGTTTTGTTATACAGCAAAAGGCACCCGAAAACTCGGGTGCCTTTTTGTGGAAACATCTTACAATCTCTAGAAGGAGGATGATAATCTCAATTATTTCTCTTTTAAAAGTTTATTCAATTCTTCCATGAAGGTATTAATATCCTTAAACTGTCTGTAAACTGAGGCAAAGCGAACATACGCAACCTCGTCAACATTCTTGAGCTGATCCATAGCAAGCTCGCCGATTTTACCTGAAGTAACCTCACGGTCCAAGCTAGCCTGAAGCGATGACTCGATAGTGTCAACCATCTTTTCAATCTGATCAATAGAAACAGGACGCTTCTCGCAAGCGTGCAAGAAACCTGCTCTTAACTTGTTGCGGTCAAAAACCTCTCTGGATTTATCTCTTTTTACAACGATAATCGGAACGGTTTCGATAACCTCGTGAGTAGTGAAACGCTTGTTACAGCTTAAGCACTCTCTACGTCTACGGATACGCTCACCCTCATCAGCAGGACGGGAATCGATAACCTTACTTTCTTCATAACCGCAATATGGACACTTCATCGGTACACCCCACATATAGATAACATTTTTCTCTACAGAAATTATAACACAACATATAGAATAAACAAGTTATAATTTTGTAACTAATAGTTACATCTTGTATATAAATAGCGCTTACAACCTTTTGTACTTTAAAATTTTAACACTTTAGCACAAAAACATATTGAAATGCTACTAAAAACTATGGTATACTAAGTTTGTTTCTAAATTTTATACATTTTGAAAGGGGTATAATCTATGGCTAATAAAAGAAGCAGTTTCACCGGTAAGATAGGCTTCGTGCTTGCGGCTGCCGGTTCTGCGGTTGGTCTTGGCAACATCTGGCGTTTCCCGTATCTTGCGGCTAAATACGGCGGAGGTATCTTCTTACTCGTTTATCTTATTCTTGCACTCACTTTCGGCTTTGCGCTGATGACTGCAGAGATTGCTCTTGGTAGAAAAACAGGCAAAAGTGCGATTCACGCTTTCGGTGATTTAGACAAGAGATTTGGTTTTGTTGGTCTTTTAGCTTCTATCGTACCAATCATTATCCTGCCTTACTATTCAGTAATCGGCGGTTGGGTTGCAAAATACCTGACAGTTTTCTTAAGCGGTGGAGCTTCAGCTTCTGCTGCTGATGACTACTTCACAAACTTTATTGCACAGCCATTTGAGCCACTCGGCTGGTTCTTACTTTTCATTGGTCTTACAGCTTTGGTTGTACTTTTCGGTGTTGAAAAGGGTATTGAAAAGGTAAGTAAAGTTATGATGCCAATCCTTGTAGTCTTAACAATCGGCATCGCTATTTACTCAATGACAATGCCTGGTGCGATGGAGGGTGTTGTTTACTACTTCAAACCTGATTTTTCAAAGTTCTCGGCTACTACAGTACTAGCTGCTATGGGTCAGCTTTTCTACTCAATGAGCCTTGCGATGGGTATTATGATTACCTACGGTTCATATATGAAAAAGGACGTTTCCATCAGCTCATCTGTCGCACAAATCGAGTGCTTCGACACAGGTATCGCTTTCTTAGCTGGTCTTATGGTTATCCCTGCCGTATTCTCATTCTCAGGCGGAGACGAGGCTGCGCTTGGCAAAGGTCCTGGACTTATGTTCATCACACTTCCAAAGGTCTTCAACTCAATTCCTGGCATGATGGGTTCAGTTATCGGCGCGTTGTTCTTCATTCTCGTTCTTTTCGCAGCTCTCACCTCTTCAATCTCACTGATGGAAACTGTTGTTTCTATCTTCAGAGATAAGTTTGGCTGGGACAGAAAGTTCACCTGTATTGTTGTTGCTATCGGCTCAATCCTGCTCGGCATTCCATCATCACTTGGTTTCGGCGTATGGAGTCACATCAACATCAACGGCAACACATTCCTTGATATGTTCGATATCTTCTCTAACTCAATTCTTATGCCGATTGTTGCGTTCCTCACTTGTATCTTCATCGGTTTTGTTATCAAGCCACAGACACTCGTTGACGAGGTTGAGCTTGACGGCAAACCTTTCAAGCGCAAAAAGCTCTTCGTAGTAATGATTAAGTACATCGCTCCAATCTGCATCGTGCTAATTCTCATCTCATCAGTACTCGATGTACTCGGCATCGCTAAGATTTAATCTAAAAGTTCATAGCAAAAGTTAAGGCACTCTCAAGCAGTTTTGAGAGTGCCTTTTTGTTTTATCTGAGTTATATTATTAATACGTTTGATGAAATCAAACATATCGCTTCTTTGATATATCGCGTCTTCGACATATCGCAAACCGCAGGTTTATATCGCATTCGGTACGATGCCCTCATCGTACCCTACGAGCCTCAGCGCTTAAAATACAAACTGCACAAGCGCCATATATGAAAGCGTGCCTGCGATAATCGAGAGCAGTGTGTTTCTTTTCCAAATATGAAGTAAAACCACTACCGCGCCTGCGATTATATACGGCAGAAAATGCGACACACTATCGAAGCTGATGTCTTTCACACAGTAGACAACGAGCATACCGATAATCGCGTACGGCAGAACTTTCCCAAGATAGAGTACAAACTTCGGGGTTTCCTTTCTTCCCGAAAAAAGCATAAACGGAAAAGCTCTCAGCAGAAACGAAACAACCGCCATCACGATTACAAGTGCTATCGAATGTAAGGTAGAATTATCCATCGTACTTTTCCCTCCTTACCTTTTTCAACACGCACAGCACAATCAAAATCAGCACCATAGACGGAATGAGCATATTCTCGTGGAAAAGCGCAGTACAAGAAACTGCACAGGCGACACCGATAATAGCCGAAGCGTGGTCCTTACTGCTTAGCCACTGCTCAACAAAAATCGTCAGAAACAGTGCAGTGAGTACAAAATCGATACCCTCGCTGTTAAAGTCCACGTTAGTCCCAAACACCGCTCCCAAGGTACAACCTAAAATCCAGTAGCAGTGGTCAAACAGCGAAATAAGAAAGTAGAAAAGCTGTTTATTTTCCACTCCTTTTGCTATGTGGTCAGAGCTGACAAGAGAGTACGTCTCGTCAGTAAGCGCGTGAATCATATATATTTTCTTAAGTCCTGCACCCTTGTATTTATCAACAAGAGAAATACCGTAGAACAGGTGTCTTGCGTTGATAATCAGCGTCATAACTGCAGCTTCAAGAAGACTTATCGCGTCAGCTAAGAAATCCACCGCCGCGTACTGCATCGACCCACCAAACATCGTAACACTCATAAAAAACGCCCAGAGTGCCGAAAAGCCTTCAGTGCTAAGCAACACGCCAAAACCAAATCCAAGCGCCAGATATCCCATAAGCACAGGAATCGTAGCCGAGAACGCTTTTTTTACATCATTTTTATACTTCATCTTATCCCCTACTATTTTCTACACACTAAGGGATATTATAGTCCTTTTGTTTTCATTTTTCAACATAAAAAGCAAAAGCCGACAGCAAAAGCCATCGGCGTAAACACTCGCAAACTATTATTCTATTGTAGAATTATTTCATCGACATTGAATTGTTGAGCAGTAGCGTTGAATAAATGAAAAGCACATCTGCGTTTTCAAAATCCACAAGCTCGCCCACATACTCGCTCATCACAAATCTCAGGTCAATAACCACCGTTTCCTTGTAAGCAGTAGCTAATATCGGCGCAAGATTTGAGAAAAACGAATCGCGAAACACAACAAGCCTTTTGTCATTTTCTGCATTTTCGTTTTTTATCGTGACGATAGGCTGGTTTCCTGAAAGGAAGAACGTGTACGGCTCGTCGCTTTCAAGCTTCTCAAAGTCATACATTTTTACTCCCTCTTCTATTTTCAGCTTATCAACCTCATCACTGCTAAGGTAGTAAACCCCGCTATCTGTCACTTTGTTATCGACGTGTTTTGAGTAGCTTCCCACAAACTGTGTATCGATTAAGTTCTCTTTGAAATCCCCCACGCTTTCACCGTTCATAGACTTTATAAGCTGACTCGCTAAAGGAACGAGCCTTTCCTGTCTTATGTGAGGGTCACTAAGATAAAAATCCGAAAACTGTAAAGTGTCGTAAACATCAATCATAGTCGCAAACGAAAGCGAGTTTGCGTAATACTCATAAAACTCATCGTAAAGTGCTTTGTTTTCGTTGATGTACTTTTCCTTGTCAGGGATAATCGCAAAGTAAACGTTGTTGCTGCCTGTGAGCATATCATCGTTTACTCTCTCAAAAAGCTTAATCGCATAGTCAGCCATATAAGGGTTGAGCCTGTCTTCGCTTTTCACGATACTGTTTTCAAAAATGTAGTATTCGTTTTTGTTTTCTTCGCTTTCTTTTATCCCTTTAGTAAAGCTAAGCGACAAACACGAAAGCACTAGTATTACCAATGCCATAATAAGCGAAAGTTTTCTTTTCAAACTCACCCCTCCTTAATTTATTTTTCTTTTAAAGAAATTCAGCACGATTTTCACCGTGCTGAAAAATCAATACTATTTTGTTTTAGAAATCGCCGTCAGCAAATTCATCAACGAAATCATCACCGTAAACAGGAACCTGTCCTTCAGCATCGAACTCGTTCGGTGTCATAATAACGATAACTTTATCGCCTTCTGATTCAACGATAAGCTCGTCAGCCTCTGTGCAGACATTCCATCTAAGGTCAGCGTTTTCTTCTAAATTCTCTTTGAATTTCTTAACATTTGTGTCCTCGTCAAGAGTGAAAACATAGCCGATAAACGGAATTGTGCCGATAGCAGGTCCGAACATTACGCCTTCCTTGAAGCCTGTGATTTCAGCGTTGCCAAATCCGTTAAGCGCACCCTCTTCAACCGCCATGGTTGCACCCATAAATCCTAAGTTAGGATTAGTGAGTAAAAGATCAGCGATTTCCTGAGCGGATTTGTCAGCATTTTCCTCAAACGATACAACAAGTGGCTCGCCGACAGCACCGTAGGTAGGACGAGGTTCTTCACCACAAGCGCAAAGCGACATAATCATCATAACAGCTACTAAAAAAGCAAATATTCTTTTCATAGAAATTCTCCTAAATTTTATTATTTTCATTATAACTGCTTTTATCACTAAATACAACAGTACAGAAAAATTTTCTACAAAACCGAAACACAAGTTTGCAAAAACATAAGCCCGCCTGCCATTTGACAAGCGAGCTTTGCTTCAAAGTAATTTATCCGTTAATATCATAAATAACGCCGACTCCGCCACCGTCCAAATCAGTAACGTCAATTTCAACAACGCTGTCGCTGATAAGTTCATAGCTGTAAGCGACCTTTATTGACTCGCCAGGTGCGATTTCAACAGTACCGTTCTGGTCTTCGCTAACTTCCTCTTCAGGGTAACCGCTCTCAAGTGAAGCACCATCCTGATAAGCTTCAGCAATAAAAGTCATATTAAACGATGTTGTCTCACTACCTGTGTTTTTGAAATCATAGTAAACTCTGATGAGATCTTCTCCTGAGAAGTTCTTTGTAAGCTCAAACTTTTCGATTTTTATCTCGTAAACCTCACCAAATGAATTGTATGTACCTTCCGACTTTATATCGCCCATCCATTTTGGGTCGTCAACTTTAGCTAGTTTAAACTCACTCTTTGGTTTGCCCGGAAGATTCTTCGGGTCAAGGCTGATTGTTGTTGCGTTTTCCTCGTCCTCGAAGTTTGAAATATTCACGCTGATAGCACCGCCGTCCTCTTTGAAAACAAACTCATACACGGCTCTGATAGTAACGCCAGGTCGAAGCTTTCTGTAGCTGTTTGGTTCTTCTTCAACAGTCATTTCAAAATCAGCAGTAGTCTCATCCAAATCGTAACCGTCCTGTGTCGCAGAAACGAAAAACAGCCAGTTTGCGTAGTTTGAATCTTCGCTTGTGTTTGTGATATCATACCATAGTCTTACGGCAGGCTTCTCATCGTAATCAACGATTTGTTCCGCACCGACTACAACAACCTTGCACTCGTCAAGTACAATTTCTGTTTCCTTGAAACCGCCTGCACCTTTGTTTGTGTTATTGTCAGCAGGGTCTTTATCTGAACAACCGACAAGGGCAAAAACCATGAGTAATGCCATAAATAAAGCTAAAGTGGATTTAAAAATTTTCATATTAATCGTCCTTTCTGAAAAGCGTTTAATAGTTATCTCATATCATTAAAATCAATTGGGTCACCGCAGCACGGACAGAATTTCGGCACATTAGCTGTTGAAGCACTCTGCCATCCGCACTTATCGCAAACCACCATTCTCTGCTGAGGCTGAGCAAAACCGCCTTGTTGTGGCTGAGCGTAGCCCACCTGCTGTGGCTGAGCGTACTGTGGCTGAGCGTAGCCCACCTGCTGTGGCTGTGCGTACTGTGGCTGAGAAACACCCGCAGCATACGCCACGCCCTGATTTATCGGCTGAGCATATCCCACCTGCTGTGGTTGTGCATACTGTGGCTGAGCGTAGCCTACTTGCTGTGGCTGTGCATACTGTGGCTGAGCATAGCCTACTTGCTGGTTAGAAAAAATATTCTGGATTTCCTGCGCCTGCATCTCGTACTGACGATATAAATCAGTCAGTCTGCTGTCAGGGCGCTGATTATATCCCGTAAGCTCAAAGCTAATCTCAGAAAAGTAAGGTGAATTCACACAAATATTCACCAGAAATTCATATTCAACTTCAAATCTTGGTGGATTGTAGCTTCTTCTGTTGCCGTTATCATCTTCGATGAAAATCTCGTCCCTGTTCTCTTTGATATCGATACTGCAGGACATAACCTGTGAAAAATCGATAAGGTCAGGATTCTTCTCTCTCCAGTTGTTTCCACTCTCAACACAGAACTGTCTTTTCGCTAAATCAACGTACAGCTTTTCACCACAACCATAAACTCTAGATGGGTTAAAATCTCGAAGTAGCACCTCGTTTTGAGCTCTATACTCAAGCTGTTGCCTAATCTCATCAACAGTAGAACGTTTTCTTTCGTTGAAAAGTGGTGAAAGCTTCTTGTTGCACTTTGAACAGATGTTGCCGTCTTCGACTTTTCTGTTACCTAAAAGTCCGATTTTCTCACCGCATATATCACAGTATTTCTTGTCAAATAATCCCATATACTACACTCCTTTTTATATATTCACCGCTCAAATACCTAAAAATAAAGAGCGGTATTTGTCGAGGCTATTCGAGGCTGTACTAATGCAAAAAATCAATATACTCATTACTGTATACTCTTTCTACACCTTTACAATTATATTATAATTGTAATCTTTTATTTGTCCCCACCCAAAAACCTCTTTTGGTGTGGGATTTTTCCTTGGTTATTTAAAAAAGTGTGGGATTTGGTGTGGGATAAAACACTAATACTATGATGTCATCGCATTCCATTTGGAAATTACCATTGATTAAATACTATTTTTCAAAAATGTGGTATAATTATCCTGTAAAATCGATGTAATATATGAAACTGATAACAACCGATACTTAAAATCCGAAACTGAACATCACGGACAAATATATAATTATAAGTCCTGAAAGTGAGATAAAATAATTATTTGCTAACAATCAATAATCCCACACTTTCCCCCACTCTTTTTGGGGTAGAAAAACTGTGTTCCACACTAAAAAAGAAGAAGTGTGTTGACAATAATGTGAAAATCAATAGTATATACATATAAAGATATTTGTGGCGGATGCTTTCAAATTTCATTTAGCATACTATAATTTGTTTTTAGTCAAAATGGACAGGGAAATAAATTGTAGATAGTGAAGGAGGAGAAAAACAATGAAAAAGTGGATAAATGTGATTCTTGCAATGATGATGACAGTTTGTCTTCTTGCAGGATGCACAAACTCTGGAGGAACGGAAAAAACAAACGAACCTGCAGTAGAAGAAGCAATAACACTTCACAGTGGATACTGGGTTATTGAAACAATGACAATGGAAGGCACGGAGTTTACAAGTAAGGAAATCGAGGATATTTACGGAAAACTCGACACAGTAATGGCACTTAAGTTTTCAAAAGAAGGAAAAGTGAGCGGAGTTCTTTTTGCAGATAATTTCGAAGCAACATATACAGGAACACTGGAAAAATTTGAAATCCAGCTTCCTGATGAAACACTTAAAGGTAGTTATTCAGAAGAAAAGATGACTATAACACTGCAAGACGGATCCAAAATGGTTCTTGCTTACCAAAAAGAGATGCCACAGTCTATAGCGTCTAATCCTTGGTCATCATACGAACCGGAGTTTACTGCAGAACAGACACGTGCGATGAGTAACTTTATAATGTATGGACGTTATTGGGTTGAAGATGATGTCATTTATGGACTGACACATTCAGCAGGCTTACAGGGAGCGCTTGCTGCGACACCATTCTATATGAAAGGTGATTTTCCACAATTTAAAGAAGCAAAAATTCTTGATGACCGTGGAGCGGCTACATATCTGAACAAAGTTGGAGATGTTCTGTATTACGTTATGAACGGGGAGGAAATCTGCCGTATCAATACAGACGGTTCAGGACTTAAAACACTCTACAAAGGCACTTGCGATTATATGCAAATCCACAATGACAGAATCTATTTTACAGATGAAAATTATCATTTTGTATCTACGGATATGGAAGGAAAAGATCTGAAAAAAGTAGTGGACAAAGAAATTTACTATCCGTATTTTATCAGTTCTGACTGGATAGTTTTCCAGGATGATGCAGATTCAGAATCATTGCATTTATACAACACAACATTTGGTGAAGAAGTAAATATTACATATGTAAAAAGCTTCTCTCCAATTATGAACGGAAAATACCTCTACTATATTGATGCATCAGATGGTGATAATTATCTGTGCAGAATTGATATGAGTGACCCGGACAAATTCCTTTGCGAAAGAAGTGAAAAAACACTTTCCTTCACTGATTATGTGATTGATGGCGAGGACATCTATTTTGCTAATGACACATGTGTATCGCTTGAAAAGTGGCAGGACGTTGAACTAACAGATGAAGTATTTGAAGAAATGGAAGTCTACTTGTCAGAAGATTATAACATCTATCACAAATATGATGCAGACGCTCTCATTATCGGAAAATACCTGATTAGCAATACAGAATCCGGAGCAACATCATTCAAATAAAATAGAAAACTCACTCAAGATAATGAGTGAGTAAAGAAAAGTAAAAGTGCCGAGAAATCAAGGTTTCTCGGCACTTTTTGGCGCGCTTGAAGGAATTCGAATCCCCGACCTTCCGCTTAGGAGATACCTAGGAAAACGGCTCTCGTACCCCTCATAATACCCAAAATCCCCTGCTGTCAGGGGATTTTTAAGGTTAAAGTATTATCTTGTGTTACGCTGTTACCGCTGGTTTTATGCTGTTTTCCAGTGTCCGATTAGCAAACAATTAGCAACGGCTGTGATTTTAGGGTAGAGATAATAAGCGTGTGAATGTTGCGGTGTTACCGCTAATGCCTTATTGTAACTGTTCCGCTTCTTTTTCAAGAGTACGGAAATCTATTTTTCCAATGGGGGTTCGGGGAAGTTCACTAACGAAACGATATTCCGCAGGTGTCATGTATGTGGGTACATTTTCAGCACATATTTTGGTAAATTCAGTTTTAATAACGGAGTCTTCAACTATATCATCCTTTTTCACAACAAAAGCTACTGCTTCATAGTAGTCGCTACCTTTACGTTTTCTGCCTACTACACTACATTCACTTACATACGTCGACTTTTTCAATGCGCCTTCAACTACCATAGGGAATATTTTTGCAGGTTGCCCCTCGTGTGCAGTCATATAGATGCGACGTATACGACCTTTGTGGTATACTAATCCGTCTTGAGTCATATAACCTAAATCACCTGTACGAATCCAGCGAACACCATTTTCATCAGTTATTACTGTTTCTGCTGTTTCAGTAGGTTTGTTAAGATATCCTAACATTACAGAGGCACCACTTATCCATATTTCACCTATGTCGTTGTATTTCAGTTCTTGCAAAGTGTCAGTGTCAACTATTCGTACTGTGTTTATGACTAAGGGTATTCCAACACAACCAATATCGTTTGCCGCAACACAAGAAGATATCGCCGTTGCGGTAAGTTCTGTCATTCCATAACCCTTAACAACTTGATATTTGCAACCGTGACTTTTCAAATAGCTATTTACTCTTTTTTCTAGATCACAATCTAACGAATCTCCACCAACACCAACAGTAATCACGTGGGAAAGATCCATTTTTGAAGTAATACTTGATGAAGATAAGTAACTTAAATGATCCGGTAATGCACAAAAATGATGTGGCTTATATTTTGCAAATTGTTTTGGAAAACCTTTTGAATCAAATACCGGATAAAGTATTACTTCTAATCCGCAATACAGCGTTGTGTGTAGTGCAAAGCAAAGACCATACATAATGAAGGGCGGTAAATCATTAAAATAACGATGCCCCCTTTTTATGGGGATATCTATGTGGCTATAATTGTGTGCCAATGCATTTACATTTTCGTTGGAAAGCATAACGGCTTTCGGAAAACCGGTTGTTCCTCCGGTATGTGCCATTACACAGCAAGTATCTTTTTCATAAGATGCGTATTTGGGCGTGACTCCGTTTCCGAGTTCAATAAATTTTTTCCAATCAAATGCAGCTTCGTCAATTACAGGCGATTTGGTTTTCAATTTATATAGCAACTTGGTTACAGGGGGGAGTGAATCTGCAGGAGAAACGACCACTATTTTTTCAACAGCAGTACCGTTGGTTGCTTTTACGATGGCAGGATATGCTAAATCTATAGTCATAACAAATCGAGCATCAGATTCCAAAATATACTCACGGATTCCATCAACATTAGTACGAGGATC
>JAFTYK010000005.1 GCA_017464765.1 Ruminococcus sp. | reverse complement strand
AGAACCGTCCATCAAAACTTCGCCCGCTTCATTTCTGAATGTAAGCTTTGCAGTAGCAGCGAGTTCTTCGATAGCTTCTACTGGGTCAAAGTTTGTCTCGTCCTCTTTCCAAGGGAAACGTACAATAATGCGATCACTGTTATAGTCAGCGTAAAGCTCGTAGTCAGTGATACCGTTTGAAACCATACGGGTTTCGATAATAGATTTAGCAGAATCTAACTGCTCATCAGTGGCGTCAAAGTCGTCAGCCGGTTTGAATGTAGCTTCAACACCGCCACGGATGTCAATTCCCCATCGAATGTCATCGATACCCTTGATTACTGTTTTCTCGATATCTCCGTCGTAGTAAGATACGCCGAAAATTGAAGAAGCAGCAAACAGGAGAATCAGAATAGCACAGATGAAGAAAACAGGCTTTGGAATTCTTTTCATGCCTTGGACCTCCATAAATTTTGTGTTGTCAAAAGTGACTGCAAAGCTTATAAAAAATAAAAACTCTGCTACGGTGTACACTTTTAACCATAACAGAGTAATTATACTTTTTTATCACAGAAAAGTCAACAAAACATTGTGAAATCTTTGTGATTATTATTAAATTTTTGTCGAAAATAAATATATTTTTCGATATAAGAATTATTCTAGGTTACACCTCAAGTAATTTCTCAACTGCAGAAAGCTTTGCGCATACACAGAATACATCCATAGCTTTTGAAAGGTCTTCAACCGACGGAGCAGTAGGTGCGATACGGATATTTGAATTCTTAGGGTCATTCATATAAGGATAGGTTGCACCTGCTCCTGTTAAGATAACTCCTGCCTCTTTGCACAAAGCAACAACCTTTTTAGCTGTACCTTCCATCACGTCAACGCTAACAAAATAACCACCCTTTGGTTCTTCATAAGAGATTATACCGTATGGTGTGAGATTCTCCTTGATTTTATTTACAACAAGGTCAAATCTTGGTTTTAAGATATCCTTATGCTTTTTCATATGAGCTTTCATACCGTCTAAATCGCCGAAAAATCTGACGTGACGGAGCATATTGATTTTATCAAAACCAATGGTCTGGTACTTGTACTTATTTTTGATAATCTTCATATTATTATCAAAAGCCGCCATAGCAGCTACACCTGAACCAGGGAAAGTGATTTTCGAAGTAGAACAGAATTCAATAGGTAAATCGAGGTTCCCAGTCTTTTTACATTCCTCAAAAATGTTTAAGAGAGGAACTTCCTCATCGGTTAAATCATGGATTACATAGGCATTATCCCACATAATCTTGAAGTCTTTAGCAGCAGGCTTAAGTGAGGCAAATCGCTTTACTGTTTCATCAGAATATGTGATACCCTGTGGGTTAGAATATTTAGGAACACACCAGATACCTTTAACCGATTCGTCTTTGATGAGTTCTTCAACGACGTCCATATCAGGACCGTTTTCAGTCATCGGAACAGTAATCATTTCAAATCCAAAATACTCCGTTATACCAAAATGTCTGTCATATCCCGGTACAGGACATAGGAATTTTCTGTTTTTAACTTCAAACCAAGGAGCGCAACCTTCACTAGGTGACGCTGTCATAAAACAAGCGATAGTATCAAACATCATATTAAGGCTAGAGTTACCACCAACCATAACCATATCAGGAGTAACGCCCATAACATCAGCCATAAGCTTCTTACAAGATGGGATACCGTCCATAATACCGTAGTTACGGCAATCCTGTCCATCAATTGTAACACATTCAACGTCACTGTTAATGATATCAAGCATAGAGCGGGAAATCTCGAGCTGTTCCGCACAAGGTACTCCTCGGGACATATTGAGTGACAGCTTAAGCTCCTTTATATCATTGTACTGTTTTTTCAAATCCTCATACTGAGCTAAAAGCTCGCTTTTGTTCATTTCTTCGTATAACATTTTGCACCAACTTTTATCAAAAATTGCAAAATTATCAAATTGCTAAGTAATATAATAACCTTAAAAAGAAATTTTTGCAATACCATTTTCGAAATCTTGCAAAAAGATATTCATCATATATTATGCACTTTTTAGTGAAAAATATACAAAAAAGAGGCTCGGACACCGAGCCTCAAGAATTTTATCAGTAATAATTATAATAGCCGTAGTTTTTGCCTTTATATTTACTACGTTCAGAAAGAGAGCAACCAACCTTGAGAAAACCAAGAACTTTGGTTTTTGCAAGCTCAAAAGCTTGGACAGCTTTTTCGATATCACCGTGGGTTGTAGCTTTTTCTCTAACAATAAGAACATAGCCAGCGATATGCTCTTTCAAAAGCAAAGTATCTGTTACTACGCCAACCGGTGGAGTGTCAAGAATAATATAGTCATACTGATTCTTTGCCATATTCATAAAAGAAGCAAAAGAAGTAGAACCGATAAGCTCTGATGGGTTTGGCGGAACCGCACCCGAAGTAAGCACATCAAGGCAAGGAACAACATCACGATTAACCACATCTTCAAAATCAGCAAACTGACCAACAACTTCTGACAAACCGATTGTATTCTTAAGCTTCAAAAGATTGTGTACATTAGGACGTCTAAGGTCAGTATCGATGAGAAGAACCCTCTTACCCATTTTCGCAAAAGAAATAGCAAGATTGACAGTAGCTGTACTTTTACCTTCACCTTTAGACCATGACGTTACCGCAACACAAGGGTTATTCTCAGCAACCAGCGAGAACACTAAGCTTGTACGTGCAGATTTATAACCTTCAACTATAGCGAATTTGCTATCATTGTTGATGATATTTCTGGTCTTTTCGGACGTACCGCGACGCTTTTTCTTAGAAATCAATTTCATTTCTTTGCACCGCCTTCCACTTCAAAGTCAATGATCTCAGCAAAAACCGGAATGTTGTAAATTTCGTAGAGATCATCGCCTGGTTTAACAGTAGTATCTATAATCTCAATGAGGAATGAAATACCGAGTGCTAAAACAAGACCGCCTAAAAATCCAATCATTACGTACTGTTTAACATTAGGTGATGACGGAGCTGACGGAATAGCCGCATCGTCAACAGTATCAACTTTACCTGCATCTTCGAAATACTTCGCAAAAACATCAGGAGCTGCTTTAGCGACCTGATTAGCTACGTTAGCCGCTTCAAGCGGATCAGAAGAGGAAGCTCTGATTTCAAGGAAGTATGTATCTTCAATTGCAGAGATAGTAACAGAATTACCCGCGATAATACTCTTCATCTCAGGGTCACGCATAAAAAGTTCTGTACATGTGTTCGCAAGCATAACTGACTGTGTGATATCATTAGTATTTACCTTTTGTTCAGAATCACCATCAGCAGTTGCTCCGCCTGTAGTAAAACCTGACGTATTCTGTACAAGAATCAAAGCTGTTGTGCTGTAAACAGGTGTTACAAAGTAACTTACATAAATAAATGAAAGCAACGTTCCTGCCAAAGCCATTATGATAATCAGCTTGATATGTGCCAGAAACATTTTCAATATATCGTTAATTGTTAGCTGTCTGGACATATTAACCCCCTACACTACATAATCTTACAAATAATATAATATATCATAAGTGTTCATTAATTATTCTGTATTAGAATTATGTTAAAGAAAAATAAAGGGTGAAAGAAATTAATCTCTCACCCTAAAAACTAAATATATTAATTAACCGCAAATGCTGAGGAGTACACCGGCAGCTACAGCTGAACCGATAACACCGGCAACGTTTGGACCCATTGCGTGCATAAGAAGGAAGTTACCAGGATTTTCTTCCTGACCAACCTTATTAGATACTCGAGCCGCCATAGGAACAGCTGACACACCAGCTGAACCGATGAGTGGGTTAACCTTACCGCCTGTGAAGATATACATAAGCTTACCGAAGAGTGTACCGCAAGCTGTACCAACACAGAATGCAGCAAGACCGAGGAGAATAATACCAAGAGTCTCCAACTGTAAGAAACGTGTACCTGTGGCAGTAGCACCAACAGTAACGCCGAGGAAAATTGTGATGATATTCATAAGCTCGTTCTGAGCAGTCTTTGAAAGACGCTCAACAACGCCTGATTCCTTGAAGAGATTACCAAGCATAAGCATACCGATTAGCGGAGCTGAACTTGGGAGTAAGATAGCACAAACGATAACAACTACGATTGGGAACATAATTTTCTCGAGCTTTGAAACAGGTCTGAGCTGTTCCATAACTACCGAACGTTCTTTCTTTGTTGTGAGCGCCTTCATAATAGGTGGCTGAATGATAGGAACAAGTGCCATATACGAGTAAGCCGCAATAGCGATAGAGCCTAAAAGCTCAGGAGCAAGCTTACTTGTAACGTAAATAGCTGTAGGGCCGTCAGCACCACCGATGATACCGATAGCACCAGCTTCGTTTGGAGCGAATCCGAGTAAGATGGCACCGATAAATGTGATAAAGATACCAATCTGTGCAGCAGCACCTAAGATAAAGCTCTTAGGGTTAGCGATAAGCGGACCGAAGTCAGTCATACAACCGATACCAAGGAAGATAAGCGGTGGATAGATACCGAGCTTAACACCCTGATAGAGGTAGTACAGAAGACCGCCATAAGTAGGAACGTTAACATACTGCTCACCGTTCATGGTAGTTACAGCATAGTCAACTGTTTCGTGTGTAGTAAGATACTCGGCAAGTGGCACCATATCAGTTGATGGTGCTGCCATAATATCAGGATAAAGGTTTACGAGCAACATACCAAAAGCGATTGGTAATAAAAGCAAAGGCTCGTACTGCTTTTTGATAGCAAGATACAAAAGTACAAAAGAAATACCGATCATTACGTAGTTCTGCCAACCTAAATCAACAAGGCCGGAATCCTGATAAAGACCGACAAGAGAATCTAAAAATCCGTTGATAATTGCCATTCTTTACGTCCTCCTACCTTAAAATGGTCTGGTGTTAGCTAAAACACCAGCGTTACCCCAAGCACGACGTGCAGGAGCTTTTTTGATATTTTTGATTCTGACGTTACCTGCACCATACATAAACTCGACAGCAGCAGCAATACAAGCAAGTACTTCAGGACTCACACCACCAGAAGTCTTAGCAGAAGCAGAACCACCACCTACACCTGTACCCTTAGGTGTATCGTCGTCGTCATTGTTCTTCTTAGTCTTTTTAGGTTTGTTCTGAATATTATAAACGATAGTACTGTAAATCTTGATGATGAAAATAAGTAAAAGCAAAACTGCAAATACTACAACAACGCCTGTAATAAGTACAGTCCAAGCAGTCATCATATCAAGACTTGCAAAATATTCGCTCATAAAATAACCCCCATATTTCAAATTTCGTCATTGTATAGTATATACCAAAACACTTACAATTTCAACAAAAATATGGGGGCAAAAAAATATTTAGTTTATTTCGACAATTTTGTTAGTTTATTAACAATTCGTTTAGTAATTTAAACTTACAGAATGATACATATAAGCCCGTTGCAACCATCGTTAATGATTTTCTCGATGGTCTCTCCTACTTTCGCTCTTGCTTGTGGTGGCATACGATAAAGCTTATTGTTAAGTCCTTCGTTAACAAGCTCATTGACTGACTTTCCGAAAATATTACTCTCCCAGATTTTCTGAGGGCTTTCTTCGAACTCCTTCAAAAGGTATGTAACAAGCTCTTCGCTCTGTTGCTCACTGCCTACAATCGGTGTAACCTCGGCTGTTGTGCTGATTTTCATCATGTGAATACTAGGCGCACTCGCTTTGAGTTTCACTCCGTATTTTCCGTTTTGCTTGATAATCTGAGGCTCTTCCAAACTTAGCTCATCAATAGTCGGCATAACTATTCCGTAGCCAGTTTCTTTAACCTGATCATACGCCTGAGCGATTCTGTCATACTGGGTCTTTTTTTGTGATAACTCAAAAATACAATCAAGCAGTGATTTTTCATCATTTATTTCTATTCCGGTTTTCTCAGAAAGAATTTTAAAGAACAAATCGCCTTTTAGCTCAATATCAACTCCTGCACTACCCTTTCCCAAATCAAGAGTCGTAAGTCTTGCTCGTTCAATATATTCACAATTATTCACCTTATCGAGAACATCTTGGATTTCTCTGATTTTCTGCATTGAACCCAAATTCGTTCTGATAGATTCAAATACCTGTGACTTAAGCCAATGCTCTTTTGGAAGAGTCACAAGCCACTTAGGGATACTAATCTTGATTTCTCTTATAGGAAACTCGAACAACACCTGAGCTAATATTGCTTTTATTCGGTTTTCGCCAAGTTCAATACAATTTACAGGCAAAACAGGCACTTGGTACTTTCGACTAAGCGATGACGCAAGTTCTCCAGCTTCGAGAGAGTCAGGATTAAGGGTGTTGAGCAAAATTATAAACGGCTTATCAATCGCTTTCAGTTCTGAAACAACACGCTGTTCAGCTTCAACATAATCTTCACGCTCAATCTCCCCAATTGTTCCGTCTGTAGTAATCAGAAGACCTATTGTGCTATGCTCATCTATTACTTTCTTTGTACCGATTTCCGCCGCTTCATCAAAAGGTATCTCGTCCTTTGACCAAGGTGTTTTCACCATTCGAGGAGTATCCTCTTCCATATATCCCATGGCGGAATCCACCACATATCCGACGCAGTCAATCATTCTCACTTTGAGCGTAGCTGTGTTATCAACATTAATCTGCACAGCCTCTTCAGGTATAAATTTCGGCTCAGTAGTCATAATCGTTCTGCCACCCGACGACTGTGGCAGTTCATCGGTTGTTCTTCTTCTGAGATTTTCGTCTTCAATATTAGGAAGCACTATAGTATCCATAAATCTCTTTATAAAAGTTGATTTACCCGTGCGAACAGGTCCGACTACCCCTATGTATATGTCACCACTGGTGCGACTGCTGATATCTTTGTATATGCTTCTTTCTTCCATAATTTCCTCCGATACACTATTGATACTATAGTCTATGAGGACAATAGCCGTAATATGACCAAAAAAGAAAACCGCCCGATATACGAGCGGTTTATTTCTGAAATCGAATTATAATTCAAGCATACGCACAAGAGACGGAATGGCTGTTTCAAACTTTGTGCCATACCAGTGGGACTCATCGTCAATTGTGTTTTCAATACACTCAACAGTGTAGTTCGACGCAATTTTCACAGCATCAAACATAGATTTATCCTGCATATAAGCACCTACAAAAGCCGACGAGAAGATATCGCCTGTACCGTGGAAACTCTTGCTGATCTTTTTATGAACATAAACTTTCTTTGTATCGCTATCGGCGATAACAACATTGATTTCATCGCTGTTATAGCTTACGCCAGTGATGATAATTGTGCCGTTGCAAATCTCTTTAAGCTTACTGATAAGTTCATCTACATAAGCGTTATCGTAGGTTTCTTTATATTCGGTACCTGTTAAGAAGCACGCTTCTGTAATATTAGGCAAGATAATGTCAGCCTTTGAGCAAAGGAAACGCATACCCTTTACATATTCATCATCAAATCCCCAGTAAAGCTTTCCGTTATCCGCCATAGCAGGGTCAACAATGATTTTAGCGTCATCACGCTTTAAGCTATCAAAAATATCGCTGACATATTCAATCTGCTTTGTTGAGCCTAGATATCCTGTATAAATAGCATCAAAAGAAATACCCTCTTTCAGCCAGTGGTTCTTAATCGCAGGAAAATCCTCAGACAAATCATTTACAGTATATCCCGAAAATCCACCTGTGTGTGTAGAAAGCACTGCTGAAGGTAAAATACAGGTTTCGTGTGAACAAGCCGAAATAATAGGCAAAGCTACAGTCAGCGAACACTGACCCAAACACGAAATATCCTGAATAGTTAAAATTCTTTTGTATGCCATAATAAACAACTCCTTTTCGTACCCTAGCGTACAAAATGTCTATTTTCGAATGATAGCACCATTCTTTTTATACGTCAAGAAAATTCAATCACATTTGTCATAACAAACAAAAAAACGGCGATGCCAATAAAATACATCGCCGTTTTTTTATCACTCGGTTGGAATTAGAAGCATCTGACTAGCTGATAAAACAGTATCTTCGAGCGAATTCTCACTCATCAACAGATTTTGCTTAGTGCAGTATGTTTTAGAGATATCCCACACATCCTCCCCTTTATCAGCAAAGTACAGGATTAGCGAACAGTCATCTTTTTGTATCGGTTTATCCTCCAAAGCATTCACACTAACCACTGAATTAATGCTTAATACATCACAAAACAGTAGTGAAACCTTAATTTCCATTCTCACATCGACAGTGCAATCACTCGAAAGCCTGAAACTCAGACTGTTAACTTTCACCTCTTTGAGTTCAACTCTATCAAAACTTCTCGTATGCTGTGGTTTAAAATCAACCTCAACAATTCGCTCAATGTAAGAAACATTGCCATCTTTATCTTCTAAAAGCATACATAAAGATAGCTTTCCACACAAATTAAGATTACCATCACTTATCACTGGTGACAAAGCAAGTGAATCACAGTGGATATCTATAACTTTTCCTATATCAACACTCTCAAGTTTCAGAGCTGTTTTCAGTATATGAGTAAAGCTTTCAAACGAATGCTCACACTCAACGTTTAGAGACCCCATCTCTTTTTCGACCATATAGGTCGTAGAATAAACATCTTCGATTACGTTTATGCTCTTCTCCATAAAGCCAAGTTCTGAAAAACACAATTTCACATCTAAATTTAGTAGCGAACCGTCATTCATCTGGTCATTTCTAATATGTAAATCACTACTCATCACTTCAAGCAGTGGAACATTAGTAGTTTCGTCTGTAACATTTTCGCAATCAATCACACGGCTTATCGGGAATACATAAGAAAAATGCTCGATATTTCCGTTATCAAGATCATAAATATACATCGCATTGAGTACAAGTTCGGCATTTAACATAATCTTGTTATGAATACTCTTAAGATCTGTGATATTAACACTCACATCATAAGATAATAGTGATTCAACAGAAGGCTTGTTGCTGACGGTTATATCCTCAGTGAAAGAGAATTGTTCCTGACACAGTACACACAAATCAGAAACCTTCATTTCTTTTTCTTTTGCCATCAAGTCACAATTTTCATCAAAACTGTAAAAACTGTTCTGTTCCTTTGATACAACTTTAGCTGACAGCGAAAACGCTCCGTGAATGACAAGTTTTCGCGGACTTAACGCACGACAGTTTATATACTCACATTTTGTATCACACAGAATCACATACTGTTCAGGAGTAGATTTGAGATTAAAAGTAGCAGTAAAAGGTACCGTTTGCGAAAAAGTTCTCACGTTATGTTTTATACTATCACAATAGAGAATTCTCACCACCGAAACGCCATCAACAGTAAGTTGTCCGCCTGAAATAGAACGGGTGTAGATTTTAGGTATCAACGTACATTTCAAGATTTTCTCGATATCAGGGCAATAATCAGGCAGGGTTATATCTACATCAACTATCTGTTCGTTCACCGTATCCAGAAATCGATTCGCATATCCTACCGAATGTTTCAAAAAATTATATTCCATACTTTGTTCTCCTTTTTGTTTTCTATGAAATTGTATTAATGAGAACAAAAATTTATGACATAAAAAAAGCAGACCACAAAAGTAGTCTGCTAAATTAATTTATCCATAACCCTTTGAGCGCAAATAAGCCTCGATTCTTTCATCGTCGTAGAAAACAAGGTCATTACAGCCAGCTAAAAACTCGTTATGGTGAAGCACTTCGTGCCTTAAAGTTTTCTCAAGATGAGCATAATACTCCTCATTTGATTTGTTTTTAAACACTCTTATAAAACTGCCATAATAAAGTACAATTCTTTTGCCGAGATTATCACGTATATACACTCCAAGAATATACAAATCGTTATTAACAGCACACGGATGTATCCTAAAACTTCTGTCCAGAACTATTCCGCCGTTTAATTCACGATAAAGCTCTTTGGGTAGCTTGTCAGCAATTTCATCGAGCATTTCACCACATTCTTCGTAAGAAATCATAGTATTAGTCTAAGAAATCCTTGAGTTTCTTGCTACGAGATGGGTGACGGAGCTTTCTAAGAGCTTTAGCCTCAATCTGACGGATACGCTCTCTGGTTACATTGAACTCCTTACCAACCTCTTCGAGTGTACGGCTTCTGCCGTCTTCCAAACCAAAACGAAGTCTAAGCACCTTTTCTTCTCTTGGTGTGAGAGTATCAAGCACTTCCATAAGCTGTTCTCTAAGCATTGTGTGAGAAGCAGCATCAGCAGGAGCAGGAGCATCATCGTCAGGAATAAAGTCGCCTAAGTGGCTGTCTTCCTCTTCACCGATAGGAGTTTCAAGAGATACAGGTTCCTGAGCCACTCTCATAATCTCTCTTACCTTTTCTACAGGCATATCGAGTTCTTCAGCAATCTCATCTGCAGATGGTTCGTGACCGTTCTGGTGCAAAAGCTGTGAAGAAACCTTCTTAACTTTATTGATTGTTTCAACCATGTGAACAGGAATACGAATAGTACGAGCCTGATCAGCGATAGCTCGTGTGATAGCCTGTCTGATCCACCATGTAGCATAGGTTGAGAATTTGAAGCCCTTTGTATAGTCAAATTTTTCAACAGCTTTGATAAGACCCAAATTACCCTCCTGAATAAGATCGAGGAAATGCATACCGCGACCAAGATAACGCTTAGCAATACTTACAACAAGTCTGAGGTTTGCCTCAGAAAGACGCTTTTTAGCAGCAGCGTCACCTTCTGAAATCCTGATAGCGAGTTCAACCTCTTCTTCAGAAGTAAGAAGCGGAACTCGACCGATTTCTTTAAGATAAACCTTTACAGGGTCATCGATCGCAATATTATCGGAAACATCTACTCCTTCGGCAACAGGATTTGCGTTTCCGTCAGCATCAACGCCCTCAAGTGTGAGAGCTTCAAGCGGAATATCATCAATAATATCATCTTCAACTATTTCGATACCGGCACTCTCAAGCGAATCATAAAGTTTCTCAAGCTGTTCAGGCTCAAAATCGATTTCGCCGATGGCATCTAAAATATCTTTGTTGGAAAGAGAACCTTTAGCCTTACCAAGTTCGGTAAGTTCTTTGATTATAGTTTTCTTATCTGTTGTTGGTGCAGTCATACTTGCATTTCCTTTCTTGAGTGGGTTATTCAAAAAAATTATAATAACATCACTTGTGTTTTTCTTTCAATTTTTTTAAGTAAGAATCAAGTTCCTGATTAGAAGCAGTAGTAACATCTTCAGCATTAATCTTGTGCTTTTCTTCCTTAATTGTATTTATATATTCAATCAGCGCCGAATCGGTTGAAGCGACCTGAGAGTATTTTGAAACGATAGCTATAATAGACGAAACTTCATCGCTTGTAAAATCTGCTGATAAAGTGTTCATCGGCTCTTTGTGAGCTTTAATTCTTTCGTAGAAATAAGAGAACAATTTTCGATTGAACTCCGTTACAAAATCTTCAGCCGTAATTCTCCCTTCTATCAAAGGAAGCTTGTCCGGATTATTGACAAGAAAGGCTAAAAGATTCTGTTCAGCAACAGTAGCTCTCGGTTTTTTATAATGTTCGGGATTCATCTTATCCTCTCTACCGCTTACGCTACTCTGAAGCTTTCTAAATTCAGCGTTTCTATCGCTGTATTCTTTTGAACGAACCGTTTTTCTGATTTGTTCTAATATAGTATTCTTCTCAACATTTGATTCAAGTGCAAGTTTTGATGCGTAAAGCTCACGCTCGATACTATTGTCAATTGTTGCAAGAATTTTCACAGCCTGGGAAAGAAATGAAAACTTTCCGTCTGTAGTATTCAGATCAAATTTCTGTCTGAGTTTTTGTAGTCTGTATTCGATGTCGTTGCCACTACTTTCAAGCAAAGCCTTGAACATCGCAGGACCTTTATCCCCGTTTTTGCGGATAAACTCATCAGGGTCTTTACCGTCAGGAATGTTAAGAACTCTAACAACTAAGCCGACATTTCTCAAAATCCCGATAGCTCGTGCAGTCGCTTTCTGTCCGGCTTCATCGGCATCATAACAAATTACAACCTCTTCACAGTAACGTTTCATCAACATAGCCTGTTCGCTGGTAAGTGCTGTACCCAAAGTTGCTACAGCGTCACTAAAGCCAGCTTGATTAAGAGCGATAACATCCATATATCCTTCGCATAAAATCAGTTGCTTTGTTCCACTGTTTTTAGCATTATTAAGCGAAAAAAGATTGTGGCTCTTGTTGAAAACTACAGTATCAGATGTATTAAGATACTTTGGCTTCTGGTCAGACATAATACGTCCACCGAAAGCTATGACGTTACCTCTTAAATCAATTATTGGGAACATCGCCCTGTCAACAAATCTATCGACAACGCCTTTTCCTGACCTTGCTTTAAAAACAAGGTTTGCGGCAATAAGCTCGGAATCAGTAAAACCTTTAGCCTTCAAGTGATTAGTCAGGGCAAAGCGGTTATTCGGCGAATAACCAAGTCCGAATCGTCTAATGGTTTTATCTGTCAAAGCACGCGAGTGAAGATACGAAAGCGCTTGTTTTCCTTCACGTGAATAAAGCTTTGAGTAATAAAAGCGGGCAGCCTCACGGTTTGCTTCAAAAACTCGTGTCCGAAGTTTGCTCATCGAATCATCAACCGCATCTTCAGGCACATTCATTCCTGCTCGTTGAGCCAAAAACTTCACGGCTTCCATATAGTCAAGGTTTTCGATTTTCATCACAAAGGTGATGACATCTCCACCTACTCCGCAACCAAAACAGTAAAAAGAACCGTTTTCGGTGTAAATGTTAAAAGAAGGAGTTTTCTCGCCATGAAACGGACACAAACCAACGAGGTTGCGTCCACGACGTTTGAGTTGCATATACGATGAAGCTATATCGGATATGTCAGATCTATACTTCAGCTCCGATATAAAATCCTCAGGCAATCTCATTTCTTCCCCTCCTTATCTATCAAACTATTTCCTATTTACGCAGTTTAATTCATTTTCCCTTTATTTTTTTGAAAAAACTTTAAATTTTCTGCTTTTTTTGCTCAAAAAAGCTTTTTGACAGCTCATTTGCACTACAAGCTCCACAGGTAAGCTCAGATAAAACTTCGTTTAGCTTCTTAAGATTATCGCAAGGTAAATGAAATTTTACTCTCACATTATCAGTAAATTCACTGTCATCAACTACGCCGTCAAACGAAGAGATCGTGGCGGGGATTTTACCATACTGAGTGTATGTACAGGAAAGCTCACAGATACTGCACATCTGCATAGTAACAGTGCCGATTTTTCTAAGTGCTATAGAAGCTCCATGCGAGTAAGCTCGCACAAGTCCTCCTGCGCCAAGCAGTACTCCGCCGAAATATCTGGTCACAACAATAACCGCATCAACGACATTGTTTTTCTGTAGCACATCAAGCACAGGAATTCCTGCTGTACCCTGAGGCTCGTTATCGTCAGAATATCGCTTCACCTGATTTTCCCTAAGCGAATACGCATAGACATTGTGAGTTGCGTCCCAATGCTTTCCTCGAATTTCCGCAATAAAATCAGTAGCTTCTTTTTCAGTTTCAACGTGTTTAATATAGCCAATGAAACGGGAACGCTTTTCAACAAACTCGTCCTCGTCATAGCCTTTAACGGTAATATATGTCTGCACAGCTGACTCCTTTATTTATAAAAGAACAGGCGGTACGAAATGTACCGCCTCAACAATTACATGATTATTTGCCTTCCATACCGAAACGCTTCTTAAATCTGTCAACACGTCCGCCGGTATCAACGAGCTTCTGCTTTCCTGTGAAGAATGGGTGGCATTTTGAACAAATTTCAACACGAATATCCTTCTTTGTTGAACCTGTCTCGATTACATTACCGCATGCGCAAGTAATTGTTGTCTTCTCATAATTTGGATGGATACTTTCCTTCATTGATGTTCACCTCTTTCGCTGAAACCGTAATATAACAAATGGATTATACAATAAAAGATTATAAAAATCAAGTCTTTTTTTATTTTTTCTTACTGAACGGATAAATACAGCACATATTCGTCAAGATTCATATTGTAAGCACGCATTTTCAAAGCGTGTGAAGTACCTACAAAACGATATAAACTCGGCGAATACGAAAGACCGCCTGTATTCTCCTTTTCAGGATAACGAAGCACGAAACCATAGTCAGCACAATTTTTAGAAAGCCACTGAAACTCCTTCGTTTTCGAAAACGATTCATCAGTGCCACTTGAGAATTTCACTAAAAGTCCTGTTTGCTCTTCGCTTTCGCCAGCATTAGGAATAGTCTTTTTCACAGCGGCTTCGGCTTTTACTGTGGAACTTTTATTCTTTTTCTTATGTGCTTTTACAGCACTGTCGTATTTCTCTTTTTGTTCTTCAAAAGAAACATAACCACTGACAAGCGTAAGATTCACACCTTGTGTCTGCGCATCGCTTAGCATAAGAGTGAGATTTTCAGTCATTAGCAAATTGACATCTACCCCATTTACCTCTGAAAGGTCTGGCACATAGTCAGCGTTAACAGGGTTAGCAGAGTTTACAACAGTCAGTAGTTCACTGTTCTGATCATCAGAGTATTGTGACACTTGCGCCATATCTCGCGACTCGTTAGCAATATTACTATAGTCATCTTTAAATGAAAGATAGCCAAAATACACACCAACGATAAGCACCGCTATCATCATAAGCGGTAGAATGAAAAGCATCACTCTCTGATACTCAAATCTATCTTCGCTTTTTCGTCTATCCTCTTCGAGGCGACTTCTGTGGACTTTCATAGTTGATTTTCTTTTCAAGAAGTCACCTCCCAAATTTACGATTTATTACTTAATAAGCTTTGTTTCGATTTCTTCCATAGCCTTCTCGATAAAGCTTTCAAGACTCATAGCACCGAGGTCACCCTCTTTTCTGTCTCTGACAGAAACTGTATTGTTTTCAATATCCTTATCACCGACAAGAATCATATAAGGAACCTTAGAAAGCTGTGCTTCTCTAATCTTAAAGCCGATTTTCTCGGATCTGTCGTCGATTTCAACACGCATACCCTTCTGCTCCAATGCTTTCTTAACCTCGTAGATATAGTCAAGATGTCTGTCGGCGATTGGTAAAAGTTTAACCTGAACAGGAGCAAGCCACATTGGGAATGCACCGGCATACTTCTCGATAAGGAGAGCTAAAGTTCTCTCGTAACAACCGAGTGATGTTCTGTGGATAATATATGGATTCTTCTTAACACCGTCTTTGTCAACATATTCCATACCGAATTTCTCAGCAAGCATCTGGTCAACCTGGATTGTGATAAGAGTATCTTCTTTACCGAATACGTTCTTAATCTGGATGTCAAGCTTTGGACCGTAGAATGCAGCCTCTCCTACACCTATCTTATATGGAATCTCAAGGTGGTCAAGAATCTTGCCCATGATACCCTGAGCTTCATCCCACTGCTCTTCTGTACCAATATACTTTTCTCTATCATTAGGGTCCCACTGTGAGAAACGATATGATACATCCTCATAAAGACCTAAAGTCTTCAAGCAGTAGATAGCAAGCTCCAAGCAGTGCTTGAACTCGTCCTCGAGCTGTTCTGGAGTACACATAAGGTGACCCTCGGAAATGGTGAACTGACGAACACGGATAAGACCGTGCATCTCACCACTTGCTTCATTTCTAAAGAGCGTAGATGTTTCGTTAAGTCTCATTGGGAGATCACGATATGAACGTCCACGGTTTAGATATGCCTGATACTGGAAAGGACAAGTCATTGGACGAAGTGCAAATACCTCATCATCCTTTTCTTCATCCCCCAATACAAACATACCGTCTTTGTAATGTCCCCAGTGACCTGAGAGTTTATACAAATCAGATTTCGCCATAAGTGGAGTTTTTGTTAACTGCCAGCCGTTAGCCTGCTCTAAGTCTTCAACAAAACGCTGGAAAAGCTGAATGATACGAGCGCCCTTTGGGAGCATAATCGGTAAACCCTGACCGATAAGTGGAGATGTTGTGAACAGTTCAAGCTCACGACCGAGCTTATTGTGGTCGCGTTTTAGTGCTTCTTCCTGCATTGTGAGGTACTCTTCAAGCATTGAAGCTTTAGGGAAAGAAATACCGTAAACTCTGCAAAGCTGAGCATTTTTAGCGTCGCCTCTCCAGTAAGCACCTGTACAATTAGTGAGCTTTATAGCTTTAATAGGTGCTACACTCATAAGGTGAGGACCTGCACAAAGGTCAGTAAACTCGCCCTGCTTATAGAAGCTGATTGGTTCACCCTTGTCAGCGTGTTCACTTGCAAGCTCAACCTTGTAAGGCTCGCCCATCTCCTCTAAAAGCTCGATTGCTTTTTGTGGCTCAAGCTCGAAACGCTCAAGTTCAAGGCCTGACTTAACGATAGCTTTCATTTCTTTTTCAATCTTTTCGATATCTTCAGTTGAGAATGGCTTCTCAACATCAAAGTCGTAGTAGAAACCATCGTCAATTGCAGGACCGATAGCAAATTTAGCGTTAGGAAAAACTCTCTTTACCGCCTGAGCGAGAATGTGTGATGTTGTGTGCCAGAAAGCCTTTTTGCCTTCTTCATCGTCGAATGTAAGAAGTTCTAATTTACAATCCTTTGTGAGTGGTGTACGTAAATCACAAAGTTCACCGTCAATTTTAGCAGCACAAACAGATTTGTACAAACCTGCGCCGATTGATTTAGCAACTTCGGCTGCTGTGATATTTTCGTCATACTCGCGGATAACTCCGCCTTTAAGTTCTACATTTATCATAATATCTCTCCTAATAAAAATGTACTAAATAAAAAACGTCCTAATATTCCTATACGGAATATTAGGACGACAAAAGCCATGCCGTGGTTCCACCTAACTTCGGTACAAAACCCTTCATTAACCGATATCGAGGTAAGCCGTCACGTCATTTCCTACGCAATCTCAAAGGTGGTATCCCTACAAACAAGCTATCTCCCTTCCAGCGTACGGGTGACTCTCTGTAAACCTAAAATGCAGGGCATTGTCCTCATCAAAGATAAATATTGTAATTAATATATCACTTTCAAACATCTGTGTCAACGATTATTTTTTAATAAGTCCTGCGATAATTTGCTGAATATTTGTTGCATCTAAAACTGACACTGTACCATCATAATCAACATCCGAATGTGCAAATCCTTTTTGGGACAAGGTCTTCTTATTTGCAAGATGCATCTGTACCGCTGTAGCATCAATTACAGTTACAGAGCCATCTGTATCAGCATCACCTATTTTATGACTGACACTAAAGCTGTCCGAGAGTGCATTGTAAGCAAAGCTGTCTGCTTCACAAACAACAGTCAGCTTATCGCAACCATCAAAACTATTTTTATTAACACTAATAATTTGTGGCGGAATGGTCACATACTCGAGTGAAGAATCTTTCGCAAATGCACATTCTGTGACTGACGCTATATCTTTTGACATCATTACGGTATTTAAAGAAGTACAATAAGCAAACGCACCATATCCGATATTGAGATTGTTGCCACATAATGATACACTTTCAAGACCTGCGCAATTCATAAAAGCGCCCTCTCCGATAAGTGACAAATTGGAACCTGTTGTGATTTTATTGAGCTTCACACATTTAGCAAAAGCTTCATCATCAATCATAACCAGTCCGTTATTAAAATTAACCTGTGACAAGTTGCTGCAATCCATAAAAGCTCTACTACCTATACTGTAGACAGAAGAAGACAAATTCACACTTGTAATCTTTTTATTAGCATAAAAAGCGTTTGGCGAGATACTCTTAACAGATAAAGGAATATTCACCACAGTAGATGTTCCTTTATATGCTATAAGCAGTCCATCACCAATTGTTACATAATCGCTTTGAGAAGAAAGCCATTTAGTCGATTTAAAAGCATCAGCACCTACAAAAGTTAAGTTCTCAGATACTTCCAATTCACTTAATGCCGTACATTCGTAAAATGCCCCTTCTCCTATTGAACAAAGATTGCTTCCTGAGACAAATGAAGCTATTGTTTTATTACGCAAAAAAGCATACGCACTGATTGTTTTTACACTATCAGGAAGAATAACCTTTTGCGACTTTCCATTATAGCTGATAAGTACAGAGCCTAAAGTGCAGAACTCATCAGTTGACTTTGTGAGAAATTTTGTATTTGCAAATGCTAACGCACCAACATAATTAACATTATCAGCACCACTGACTTTTTCTAATGAAGTGCAGTCTTTGAAGGCTTCGTTTCCAATAGAATACAAATTACTGTGCAAAGCAACGGTTTTTATCGCAGTATTACCCGAAAAAACCTTGTCCGCTATAACATTAACTGATGATGGTATAGTAACAGTGGTATCCTTGCCATTATAAGACAGGAGAACTCCGTCTTCAATCACAAAATCAGAATCCGCTGAAAAAGCAGGAACAACAGAAAAAGTACACGATAAAACCAAAATAGCAGATAAAATTAAAATAAATTTTTTCATAAAACCAAACCTTATCTCAAATAAAAGCAAATAAGGGCGGAAAACTCCGCCCATACTTATCAGTTTACTTCATCCTCTGAAATCTCAAGAATGAGCTTATCGATTCTATCCATAGAAAAGCGTCCATAAGAACTGTCGTCATCATCAGCATCATAAGTGCTATCAGCCTTTGTAATATAGGCGTCAACGCTCTCATCAGAACGCACCTCATAAGGTGTGTCGTCTGTATCTACAGGCAGGATAAAGTCGTCATCAGACGGTGCCTGACCGTAAATAAACTCACTGGTGTCAGCATCTTTGAAATACTGCTCGCTGTTATTAAGAGAGGTCTGAGCTATCTCAATAAACACTCTGTCATCATCTGAAAGAAAGTCTTCGTCTGAACCTTCCCTAAGCGCTTCATTTACAGCCTGATCAGGCTTATTACCTGATGTAATAGAGTTATTAAGTGTATTGAAAATCTCCGAATCAGGATCTTCAACATCTTCATACTCAACATCTTCATCTTCAATAATGTCGATTTCTTCCTTGCTCTTAACACAAGCGCTAAGCTCGATAACAAAAGAGAGGATGTAAAGCGCCATAAAGAGCATCTCAAAAACAGGGAGATTCATGAACAGATTGAATGACGCACTTTTAAACATGTATGAAAAAAGAAAATCATAAACGCAGTATGAAAGAAGCAGTGTCACTGCAGGTAAGCCATAGATAAAAGCTGATTTTACCGGACTCTTACCTTTGATCAGTGATACTATCATCGCATAATTAAACAAGAACAATGTAGTAAACACATAACATGCAAGAATAGTCACATCAGTAACCGCAATAGAAACTGTAGTGAAAGACAAGAAACAGTTAACGAGTCTGAAAGCACTCCACAGTGCCGGTACAAGATAGAAAGCGGAAAGTCCTTTGACTCCACCGTTGCCCACGAAATGATTAAGGGCAAGCACAACGAATACTATTGCACATATAACCGTAAACACGATATCAATAATATCGAATACTTCGCCACTCATACTTCTCATCAGTAAAAAAGCACGGTTAGCACCCTCGCAAGCCATACAAACAGCCATTAATATGCCAAAAATTCCGCAGAACACATTCCGATTTATAGCATAAACCGGAGCTGTTTTTCTGTCTATAAGACAAAAGATAACAGAAAAAAGCAGAATAAGTACAGCACAGGCAATCGCAAGATACGATAACATCAAGCTATTGAATCCGTAGAAAGTACCATCGGGTCCTAAAAAGAATACTTGTATAATCTTGATAGCTATTGCCGCCAAAGTAAGCGGTACAAAAGTTATCCATGATAGTTTGGAAGTCATAGAATTTCTCCTTTAAGATATAATAATCCACAGTAACTCTTATAACATATTTATTTTATCTTACTGAAACTTAGTAGTCAAGTTAATTTATTGTAAACATTAAAACTAAGGAATTAAAGACACTTTAGAATTTAATTTACACTCATTTTTTCTGCAAAATCCGCACAAAAAAGGGCGCCTTTTGGCGCCCTTTTTATTCTATAATAGAATAATCAACGTTTTCTTGTTTTCTGTTTTTCTCGCTTTTTCTTCGAATACGACGAAGAAACGCCAACATAAATCACGAACAGAACTATTACAATTAAAACTGAAATCAGAAACCACACGGAGGTGAGAACACTTTTCACAACCTCAGTTACATACAAAATAAAGCTGACTCTGACATCGTCCTGTGAAACAAGATTAATTTTCGTTACACTCTGACCTCTGTAATAAACAGTAGCTGAAGTAATAATCTCCCCTTTTTCAATCGGTGCGCTGACAAGCCCATCGTTATCAGGTACTATAGAAACATCTGCATCATTGTAATCAGCAGGAAGAATGATATTCAAATCAGTTTCGGGAACAAGTAAGATGGTGTCTGTATCCCAAGCGTGTTCAACCTTTTGTTCGCAAATTGGAGTATCCTTTGTCACCTGTGTAACAAACTCAAGATTCAGAAACGCCCATCTGTAAAGATTCGCTGATTCTATCATCGGGTACTGTTCGGTGATTTCTTTTTCGTAATTGTATGGCGCGTGCAGACACACCACCATATACGCATAACCATTGTACACTGCTGTACTAACCAAGCACCTTCCCGCCTGATCGGTAGTTCCGCCTTTTACACCTGTAGCATAGGTATAAAAATAATCTCCGCCACGAGCTGAGTCTATCATCAAGTTTGTGGTAGTGATAGGATACTCATCACCCTCCAAATAGTATGTGGGGGTAGAGCAAATTCTTGAAAACATCGGAAGTCCCATCGCATAGTCGGTAATAATGTACATATCTCTGGCTGTGGTATAATGCTCAGGGTCATGAACACCTGTCGGGTTCGTAAAATTAGTTGATGTACAGCCAAGCTCTTTAGCCTTATCATTCATAAGCTGAACAAAATCCTTACCGCTTTCGGTGGTGATATAATCAGCGAGAACTGTAGCTGCATCGTGTCCTACAGGTACCATCATAGCATAAAGCAAATCTGTTACCGTCAGACTTTTTCCGACGTGCCATTCAAGTCCCGAACAAGCAATTCCGCGCGATTCGAGATTCTTTATGAGATATTCCTTTACCTCAATGCGTGTGTTGTCATAATCTTCAAAGTATTCGCTGACAATAATATATGTCATAATCTTTGTCAAAGATGCAGGATATCGCTTGGAGTCGGCATCTTTTTCGAATACCACCATATCTGAATCAAGGTTAACCATAATAATCGAATCAGAATAGGTTTCGACATCGCAATCGAAACTTATCGCACCGGCACTCACACAAGACAAGCACGACACAATCAGAACAAAAGATATAAATAAACTAAAAAATTTTCTCATAGGTTACTATCCTTTATTACCATGCACTTAGTTATTAACTAAAGCTTGGTCAGCTGTACCATCATTTGACAGTATAGTATTATCATTTATTTCAGGTTTCATAATAGTTTCGTTATACATAGACTTCAAAAAGCTTCCTATATCAGATACCATACTGATACCATCAGACGAGCTTGAAATCAAGTCAATTTCATCAAAAAATTTGCCATCATACAATATTTTTGCTGTTCCCATATTCTGACCCATAAACACAGGCAGGTGAATGTCTTTTGTGTTATCATACACAAACTCGATTTTTGAACTATCGAAATTAGCAGGAACCGTGCAAATAATATCTTTACCGGTAGTAAGTTCTATCTCAGACTCACCCCACGCAGACACTGTTTTTACTGTCGATAAGACGTCATCCCCTGAGATAATCTTCTTGTTGCCAAGAGTTGTGTATGACCAAGTCAGAAGCTGTTTTGTTTCAGTGAAAGCATTGTGTTCACTTTTAAGTTCAGAGCCGAGAATGATACAAGCGTATGTTACGTCGCTGTATTTTGAAACAGCCACAATATTACCTTTGGCAGTAGAATCAGCACCATATTTACCACTTTTCACATGTTTGAAATAATATGGACTTTTCTTGTTCAAAAGTGAGTTGTTGGTTGTAACAGTCAGTTTCTCGTTTACATATTTTTCAGGCATATAAGATGAAGCACCCGCGATTTCCTTATACACAGGGATTTCAAGAGCGCACTTGATAATCTTATATAAATCGTTACAGGTAGAAAACTGTGTTGTATCATTTCTTGCGGCAACTGATGAGAATTTTGTTTTAGTACATCCGAGGTCTCTCGCCTTTTTGTTCATAAGCTCAACAAAATCCTCAGGTTTACCGTCGGTAACAAAATCCGCAAGGACGTAGCAAGCGTCGTTTCCGTTAGTCATCATAATAAAATACAGCAAATCCTTTATCGTAAGAGTGTGGTCGATGTATTTATCCAAAGTACCATCAGAATTAGGAATCGAATCAATCATTTCCTTGGTAATGGTAATTCTCTCATTGATATCAGCAGTGTTGTTATACGCTACTATAAACGTCATCAGATTGGAAAGATAGGAAATAAAATGCGCGGTATCGATATTTTTTTCGTAAACCACAGTATCGGTTTCGACATTGGCAACCATCACAGCAGCAGATGTCACTTCAACATCGCACTCGTAAGTATATGCAGAAAAAGGCAACGCGCTAAAGCCCATCAATATAGAAAGTAATATACAAATGCAAAAAATTAGTTTTTTCTTCATAGTATTTTCCTTTAATTTGTGTTATTATATTTCTATCTTACAATAAAAAACAAATTATATCAATCATTTTTTTAAATTTCGGAGGAATTGTTGTGATATACATTACCGGTGATATTCACGGAGATTTATCGGATTTAGACAGCCGTAGTATAGGAAAACTCAAAAAGGACGATATTCTCATTGTTACGGGGGATTTCGGCTTTCTATGGGATAATTCTAAAAAAGAAATCAAATCGCTCAAAAAGCTTTCAAAAAGAAAATATAAAATACTTTTTGTCGAAGGTGTTCACGAGAATTTCGATATGATAAACAGCCACGAAAGCGTGAAACTTTTCGGCTCTACAGCTCTCAAAATCTCAGACAACATCTATTGTCTCAAACGTGGTGGTATATATACAATTGAGGGCAAAACCATTTTCGCTTTAGGTGGTGGCGGTGTAGATGATCCATTTGAAAACGGTGAGCTTGACCCAACAAACGACAAAGCTATGCCTACTGATGAACAGCTGAAAGAAGCTGTAGACAGACTTCAGGAAATCAGAAAAAAAGTTGACATCATAATAACACACGAAGCCCCTGCGTCAGTGAAAAGACTGATACGCAGGGACTCAAACATCAATGATTTGAATATTTTCTTAGACACACTTCTTCATAACGTGAAATACAAAATGTGGTATTTCGGAAGTTTACACACAGACAGAGCGCTTTCCACAAATATGACCTGTGTGTGGGAAGACGTAATTAGAGTCGATTATTAATTCATCGCACCGTTTTCCATATTTCTCCACAAAAGTTTCACTAAAGCCCTAAGACCTTTAAAAGTATAATCAGACAAATCAGGAGAAACACTCATAATTTCTGATGCCGCCTGCTGAGTAGCTAGAAGACTTTCCATATCAGAGAAATCAGCGATAGAAAGCTGTGGAAGACCGTGCTGGCGGTTTCCGAAGAAATCACCAGGACCGCGAAGACGAAGGTCTTCATCGGCAATTTCAAATCCGTTATTGGTACGACACATAGTTGAAAGCCGCTTTATACTATCTTCGTTTTTGTTATCTGAAACTAAGATGCAATACGACTTATATTCTCCTCTCCCCACTCTTCCTCTAAGCTGGTGAAGCTGAGAAAGTCCAAATCGGTCCGCATTCTCGACCATCATAACAGTAGCATTTTTCACATCAACACCGACTTCTACTACTGTTGTCGCAACTAAAACGGAAATTTCGCCAGACGCAAACTTTTCCATAACTTCATCTTTATCTCTACTCTTCATTTTGCCGTGCAAAATACCGACAGGACATGAAGAAAAAGCAGAGAGCATCAGCTCTGCCGCGTAATTTTCAGCAGATTCCAAAGGAAGTTCGCCCTCTTCTACTAAAGGACATACAATATAACACTGACGACCACACTCAAGCTCTTGCTTTATGAAATCTAAAGCACGGGCTCTTTTTTCGCTGTTTATCATCATTGTTTTTACAGTCTGTCTGCCCGGCGGAAGCTCATCGATACAGGTGATATCAAGGTCACCGTAAATAATAAGACCGAGCGTACGTGGAATTGGAGTAGCCGATAAAACGAGTACGTGAGGTTTTTCACCTTTTTGGGCAAGTTTCGAGCGTTGTTCAACACCGAAACGATGTTGTTCATCAGTTATAGCACAACCTAAGTTTTTAAACTTAGTGGAATCAGTAATCAAAGCGTGAGTACCAATAATAATATCAATCTCACCGCTAAGAAGATTTCCCCTGACTTTATCCTTCTGGGATTTAGTCATCGAGCCTACGAGAAGACCGACATTAACATCAAAAGGCTCAAACATTTTAGTTAGATTTTCAAAATGCTGGGTAGCTAGAATTTCTGTAGGAGCCATAAATGCCGCTTGAAATCCGTTTTTTACGGTATTATAGCACACAGCAGCAGCAACTGCGGTTTTACCACAGCCAACATCACCTTGAACAAGTCTGTTCATAGGTGATTTTTTATTTTTCATATCATTCACACAGTCAACAATGGCGTTTTTCTGTGCATTAGTCAGCGTATATGGCAGACTTTCTATAAACTCTTGTGTGAAATCCTCTTTCATCTGACACGATGTATCCTGAAGCTTACGATTTTTAAGCAATCGTAGTCCTAAATTCAGGACTAAAAATTCTTCAAAAACCAAACGCTTTCTCGCTTTTTCGAGAGCTTTTTCATCACTTGGGAAATGGATATTTTCTAACGCGAAACGCAAAGTGCAAAGATCATATTTTTTCAAAATATCATATGGCAGAGGATCAGTTATCGTCTGCGGTAAAAGTTCAATTGACTGTTTAACGGCAGTTATAACAATACGATTAGCAAGCCCGTGGGTAAGATTATACACAGGAGTGATTGATGATATTTCTTCTTCCCTTTTAAACTCAGGGGAAGTCATAGAAAAGCCGTATAAATCGCGGTTTACTTTACCGTAAAAATAGTATTCCTGCGAGAATTTAAGCATTGAGCTTATGTATTTATTATTAAAAAATACAAGTTCAATCGCACCGCTGTCATCAGCCACCTGTACTTTAGAAAGAATTCTTCCACCGCTGATTCGTGTCGTACTGACAGCAGTAGAAACGCGTGCTTTAATAAGAAACTTCTCGCCGTTCTGCACTTCGCTTATCGGAGTCACCTCACCCCAGGCGGAATATGTACGGGGATAAAAGCGCAAAAGCTCGCCTACGGAGTTGATATTAAGTTTAGAAAACAACTCTGCACGCGTTTTTCCGAAACCTTTTAGTGAACTTATCGGCATATCGTAAAGCGACATTTTATCCCTCCTTTTTCATATAAACAAACGGCGGCGAAAAAATCGCCGCCATAAAAATTATTCTACACTTAAGATGTAATAGTAAATAGGCTGACCGCCTGAAACGAATGTGATATCAACATCGTTGCCGAATTTATCACAAAGCATTTCATAAGCTTTCTGTGCATCTTCATCAGAAACATCTTCGCCGCTGATAAGAGTTACAAAAGACTTATCCTTGTCGATCATATTCTTAGCAAGTTTTAAAAGTGCTTTGTCAATAGATTTATCAGTAACAGTGAGTTTACCGTTCTCTAACGCGATAATCTCACCTTCCTTGATCTTCTTCATACCGAACTCGGAATCTCTTGCCGCATATGTCACCTGACCTGTTGATACATTCGAAGCAGCGTCAAGCATATTAGCTTTGTTAGTTACTGCGTCAGCATCGGGATCGAACACTAGCATTGCCGACATACCCTGTGGGATTGTACGGGTAGGCACGATAACAACTTCTCTATCCTCAACGATAGCCTGTGTTTGTTCAGCAGCCATAATAATGTTCTTATTGTTAGGAAGAACGAAAACAGTCTTAGCAGGAGTAGCCATAACAGCAGCGTAGATATCATCAGTAGATGGGTTCATACTCTGGCCACCTGAAACTACCTGTGCGCAACCAAGCTGTGAGAAAAGGTCGGTAACACCGTCACCTGCAGCAACAGCAACGAATCCGTACTGGTCAGTAGGCTCTGCTACTGAGAGCTTCTTTTTCTTAGGAGCTTTTTTCTCGTTGTCAGCTTTAGCCTGTTTATGCTGTTCTTTCATATTTTCAACCTTAACGGTTAAGAGCGAACCAAATTCAAGACCCTTTTTGAGTGCGTCACCAGGCTGTTCAGTATGAACGTGAACCTTGATGATTTCCTCGTCATCAACAACTACTACACAATCGCCGATAGTCTCAAGGAAAAGTCGAAGCTCATTAGGCTCGGTAGCGATTTCTTCGTCACGACCAACAATGAACTCTGTGCAATATGTGAAAGTGATATCATCGTCAAATTCAGCAGCAGCGCTACGGAAAGCATCCTCTTCGCCTTCCTCGTCATCATCAGCAACATCAACAGCCTCGATAACCTTACCGTCACGCAAAACAGAAAGCATACCTTCAAAAATAACCAAGATACCCTTACCGCCGGCATCTACTACGCCTGCTTTCTTCAAAACAGGAAGCATTGTTGGTGTTAAATCAAGTGCGCGTTGTGCTTCTTCGCAAACCACTTCCCAAATCTCAACAGCATCATCAGTATCATTCATAGCCTCAACGGCAGCCTCAGCAGCCATTCTACCAACTGTGAGCATTGTACCCTCGGTAGGCTTCATAACAGCCTTGTAAGCAGCGTCAACACCAAGCTTTAAAGCTTGTGCCAAATCCTTACCCGATGCTTCTTTTTTACCTTCTAAGCCATTCGAAAAACCTCTGAAGAAAAGCGATGTGATAACACCGGAGTTACCACGAGCGCCTCTAAGCATAGCAGAAGCAGTTTTCTTAGCAATTACACCTGCATCATTAGAATCGAGTTTTTCGAGTTCCTTAACAGCAGCCATAATAGTCATTGACATATTAGTACCTGTGTCGCCATCAGGAACAGGGAAAATATTAAGATCGTTGATTTTTGCTTTTTGTGAGCAGATGTTGTTAGCACCTGAAATAATAGCTTGTTTCAGGATCTGACCATTAATCATTATAATACACATCCTTTGTTATTAACCGATGGATTTCTTTTCGGATACAAACGTACAAACTTATAGCATTATACATTAACTGCATTATACAGTAAAAAAACATAGATATCAAGTTTTTTGAAGTCTTTTCGGCATTATGCCGATAATCGTTGAATTCTCAACAATCATTGTATAAAAAACTACTATCTCAAATCAAAGCGTTCTACAGATATAGTCTTTCCGCTCTTCTCATCGATATCAAACAAAATACAGTTGAGCATACATTCGCCGTCAGCGTTTTCAAAACGTTCGGGAAGTTTTGTTTTAAACCGGTTGATAATTATTTCCTTTTTTATGCCTAAAACTGACTCAACAGGCCCTGTCATACCAACATCCGTGATGTAACCCGTTCCGCCTTTTAGTATGCACTCATCAGCTGTTTGGACGTGAGTATGTGTTCCAAAAAACGCAGAAACTCTGCCGTCAAGGTAATAACCCATAGCCTTTTTCTCGCTTGTGGTTTCAGCGTGCATATCAACAACTATAATTTTCGAATCAATGTTTTTCAATACCCCATCTATCGCATAATACGGATTATCTACTTTTATATCAATAAACTCCTGTCCCATCAGATTAATAACGGTAACTGAAGTTCTGCCTAAATCAACGGTGCAGTAACCTCTGCCCGGAGTTGATGGAGACGGAAAATTACACGGACGGACTATCGTTTCTTCCTCATCGAGAAAACTAAAAATCTCTTTTCGCTGAAAAGTGTGATTACCAAGTGTCAGCACGTCAACACCACTTTTGAAAAGATGCTCGGCAGATGTAGGCAAAATGCCGTTTCCATCAGCACTGTTTTCTCCGTTACAGATAACGAAGTCAATACCCTTGAGCTTTTTGAATTTAGGCAAAGTTTTTCTAAGGAATTCACAGCCGATGCTACCTACAACATCACCAATACATAATATTTTCATATTATCCCTCTTTCTATGAGCATTACACCCATAGAAAAGTATATCATATTTTCAGAAAAACTCAATGCTTTTACTTCTCGTCTTTTTTTACTTCAATCTGTGTTAAATCCGCATTATCGATATTAATCTCCTGCTGATAAGCAATATCTTCCTCGCAACTGTATAAAACAGTCAAGCAGTAATGTGTATCTGTTTCAAAAAAATCAAATTTTCTGTCTTTTATCTTACATTTTGAAAGTTCAAAAGCCTCATACAAACTGCATTGCTTTTCTAAACGCAACTTCGCATCTTTTTCGCTATAGTGTTTTTTGCAGTTTTCGGTTTCGTATATAGATTTAGTGGTGACTGACAACGGCAAAACGGTATCGAAAAATACTACACTTTCTGTTTTGTAGTTGATAATACTATTGCTTTCATCTGCAAAGTTAAACGAAAAAGGAAGCTTCAAAGAGAACACTTGAAGTTCTTTTCTTGCTACAGGCTCTGAAAACTCAATCACCTTATTATTTTTGATGACTGAGAATGTTTTTGTGCGGGAAGTTTCGGCTATTATTTCGGAATTAGCTCGAACAAGCTTCACTCCACCAAGTTGGTCCTCCACAACAGCACTAACCAAAAGCTGGTCTTTTACAACAGCTGAACCGCTTTCGAAATACGATTTCCCCTCTGATGTTTTCATACTGATTATGAGTCCGTCACGCTTTGCTTTTACATTCGCAGGGGTTTTGTAATCATCAACCTTAGGGGACTTCGCTTTCTCTTTTATCTCGACTGATGCGTGGGAATTAATCACGTTTACTGACATCCAACCGATGTCATCTAAATCAAGCATTGTATCTCGTTCAATTGTTTTAAAACTTGCGTTTCTTTTATACATACCAACGTATAATCCATTGTCTTCAAGCACTGACAGCACCTTAGCTTTACTTATGGTTTCAAGACCAACTATATCTATAGTCCAGACAAACTCTGACATAAAGAAAACTATTAGTGAAAACACCAAAACTCCTATCAGAACTCCTATCCTTGGCTTATACTTTTTCAAAAAGAACGGAAAGCCCGACTTTTTCACAACTTTCAGTCTTACTCGGCTTTTTCTGGCAAATAAACGAATACACTTGTAGTCACGCACATACATACAAGCCCCAAGCGTTCCTTGCTCTGTATTCGTGTCCCAAATAGTAAAATTTGAACGTGTGACTATATTTATGAAACGTTCAGGAAATTTGCCGATAACTTTAAAGCGGACAAATCCCTGCAACCACCTGAATATGTAAAGCAAACAAACACCCCTAAACTACAAATTCAACTTTTAATATGAAACCGTTTATAATCAATTCTGTAGGAGATATACACTTTAAATTCAGATTTCTCCCAAAAAAGCATAATAGCCCCATCGATGTATTGATTCTTACCAGCTCTTCGCTGTAATGAAGTACACCTTTGCTACCCTCAATCACCACTTCCCTGTTACCCCTGAAACTTAGCTCAGGCAGATCAGCAAATAAGTTAGACAAAACATTCTCGCGATTTTTATGTAATGAGTTACTTTCACTCTTATTCTTTCTCATCTTATACCCCCGTTCATATTATTTTTATGTGAAAATTCTCATATATATTAACGGTGATAAAAATGATATGGATTAAAAATCATAATGAAATTAAGAAAAATCTCAAAATAATTTTCACTTTATTCACTGTTGTTCTTTCGATATTTTGTGCCATAAACTACTCAAAAGAATGTTCAAAAGGAGTCATAAACGGAATATCGTTTTGTGTTAGCGTGCTTATCCCATCGCTGTTTTTGTTTATGATAATAGCGTCATACATATCAAACAGTGTTATTTCAAAAATCATAGGAACACCATTCGAAAGACTCGCTACCAAGTTATTAAACTTACCAAATGGAAGTTCAGGAGTGTTGATACTTTCACTTATCGGAGGATACCCGATAGGTGCAAGGTGTATCGAGAGCTTATATCTAAATAATAAGCTCAATGAAGAACAGGCAAAAAAGCTGTCGCTTGTTGCAGTTTCATCAGGACCTGGATTTGTTATGAATTATGTAGGAGAAGCCCTTTTGAACAGCAAAAAAGCAGGAATAATACTTTTTGTTTCTCAGATTATAGGTTTCTTTACTACCGCTTTGATAATCGGACGATGTGTAAAAATCAAAGACGATAATGTTGTAATAAAGCAAGAAGACTCAAACGGTAGTTTTGTTGATGCGGTAGAAAAGGGGTGCAAGTCTACCGTTAGTATGTGTGCGATGGTGATAGTTTTTTCGGCAATTATCGAGGTTATTAATAAGGTAGTCATTTCGCAACCGCTTTCATGTGATGTGTTATCGGGAATATTAGAAGTCACTACGGGTTGTAATCGACTAAGCCTAAAATATCCGCTACACATCATCTCAGCAGTGATAGGTTTTGGGGGAATATGCGTTCACGCACAAGTTTTTTCTGCTTTGAAATCCGTAAAAATAAATAAAGGTTTGTTTTTCTTATCGAGAATTATACAAGGCATAACCTCAGGCTTTTCTACATATATTTTACTTATACTGTTTCCAATCAGTATCAATGTTTTTTCAAGCGTAGAAAAAACAATTCCTACAACAAAAACTCCACTTGTAGGGTCGATAGCGCTGATACTCACGGCGGTGTGTTTTTTAAATTCAACAAGCAAGATTAATTTAAAACGGAGGTAACAATATGTGCGGAATCGCAGGATGGCTGGACAATTCAATTGATTTAAGAGAAAGGAAATCGGAACTTTACGCTATGTCAGAATCGATACAAAACCGAGGACCTGACGAAAAAGGTGAATATATTAGCCACGATGTAGCACTTTTACACAGGAGACTCTCAGTTATCGATGTAGAAAACGGCAAACAACCGATGACATTAAACTACAAAGGTGAAACTTACGTAATCGTATACAACGGTGAGCTTTACAATACCGATGAATTACGTGAAGAGCTTATCTCACTTGGACACAGATTTTCTACTCACAGCGATACCGAAGTACTACTGCACGCTTACGCACAATACAAAAAGAAATGCGTTCATAAGCTAAACGGAATTTACGCTTTCGCTGTGTACGAGGTGAGTTCTAAAAAGCTGTTTTTGTGCAGAGATAGAATTGGTGTAAAACCACTTTTTTACAGCAAATATAAAAACGGAATTATTTTCGGTTCAGAAATCAAAGCTCTGCTTAATAGTGGCATGGTAAAACCAACAATAAACGAAACCGGACTTTATGAAATTTTCTTTTTAGGTCCTGCCCGTTCGCCAAAAAGCGGTATCTTCAAAGCTATAAAAGAACTTAAACCGGGGCAGATGGCGACTTATAAAAATGGTAAGTTCTACAAGGAGACTTACTACACAATTAAAGCAAGTGAGCATACCGACACAGAAGGAGAAACTATTGAAAAGACAAGATTTCTGCTCACAGATGCCATAGAACGCCAGCTAATCACCGATGTTCCTATGTGCTTTTTCCTATCTGGGGGTTTAGATTCAAGTATAATCTGTAAAACCGCCTCCAACTACTACAAGAAAAACAACCTAGGTAACATCAACACCTACAGCGTCGAGTACGAGGACAATAGGAAATTTTTCACCAAAAATGCTTTCCAGCCAAACGCTGATTTTGACTACATTTCAATAATGGTCGATGATACAAATTCAAAGCACACGGAGATTGTTCTCGATAATAAAAAGGTGATGGAAGCATTATACAGTAGTGTTGACGCAAGAGATTTGCCGGGTTACGTAGACATCGACTCTTCCCTACTCCTTTTCTGCAAAGAAATCAAAAAGAACTACACGGTTGCACTTTCAGGTGAATGTGCCGACGAACTTTTCGGCGGTTATCCGTGGTATCACAACAAAAACATTCTTTTTGAAGAGTGTTTCCCATGGTCAAGAAGTCAGGAAATCAGACGTTCCATTCTCAAAAAAGGTATTCTCAAGCACGGTGAAGACTATGTTATGAGCAAGTATTTCAACACCATCAGACGCGCTGACAAGCTACCAAACGAATCTGCAGTAGACAAACGAATGAGAGAAATGTTCATGCTCAATTTCAACTGGTTTATGCAGTGCTTACTTGAGAGAAAGGACAGATGTTCGATGTACAACGGCTTAGAAGTCAGAGTTCCTTTCTGCGACTACAGGCTGGTCGAATACGCGTATAATATGCCGTGGCAATTAAAAGCATACGGCGGACGTGAGAAAGGAATCATCAGAAAAGCTTTCGAAGACATATTGCCATATGATATATGTTACAGAAAGAAAAGCCCCTACCCTAAAACTCACAATCCTGAATATATGCGTCTGTGCTGTGATAAAGTGAAAGAAATCTTAAACAAAAAAGACACCGTCCTCTCATCACTTTTAGACAAAGACGGTGTAGAAAATATAATGAACAATCCTGATAAAATTTCTTCTCCTTGGTATGGTCAGCTTATGCGCGCTCCGCAGATTATGGCATATATTATTGAGCTTGACTACTGGTTTGAAAAATACAACGTAGTCATAGAATGTTAATAATTTCGTTAAAATTTGTTTGTTGTTTTTAACAGATTTCGTGTTATGATATAGGCACAAAAAGGAGAGGACGGGTGAAAATGAAAGAAGAGCAATACAAATTCTTAAGTGAATTTTTCACTGCCAGCAAAAGTCGTTTCAATACAATAAAAGCTCTGCATGATATTTTGCCCGCCATCATGATGCTTTTGTATCCGATGCAACTTATTTATCTTTTGATTACCGAAGGTCTCAAAAGCGAAGTATTTCTAAAAGCGACACTCGTTCCGCTTTTTGTGTTGGTACTGGTTACTGTCATTAGATATATCATAAACGCCAAAAGACCTTACGAAGTGTATAACTTCTCACCTGCAATTAAAAAGGATACAAAAGGCAAGAGTTTCCCAAGCAGGCACACAGCTTCGGCTTTTATCATAGCTTTAGCTTTTCTCTATATCGATACAAGCGTTGGAATTGTAATGCTTGTTTTGGCAACTGCTATCGGCATCACAAGAGTGCTTAGCGGCGCTCACTTTATACGTGATGTTATAGGCGGTGCGCTCATCAGTACTTTAATCGGCTCAATTTGTTTTTTCATTTTATAACCCCCTAAGAAATAAAAAAGCAGCAGTCACGAAGACTGCTGTTTTTTATTGTGAGCAAGTTCTATTAATTTTCCTTCAGTAAGAAATCCTTTCGCTGCGCCGTCAAAGCCGATTTTGTAGGACGCAAAGAAAGTGGCGTATCTTAAAGAATTATACGGATCTACTCCTTTAGTGTAAAAATGCACAAACGACGAAAACAGCGAATCCCCAGCACCTACTGTATTGACTATTTTTTCAGGTTTCACGCTATCAATCTTATAAATTTTATCATCGACTCTCACATACATCAAAGCTCCGTTTTCACCCATACCGATTACTATAATCTCGTTATTGTAGGCATCTCTAAGACTTTTTATGCACTCTTCTTCCCTGCCTAAGATATTTTCGTTGCTTAAGAAAAGTATATCAGAATACTTAATATAATCACTATTGTATTCATCGTTTATATTACTCAACACGTGAACATCAGTTGCCACACGCTTTCCCATATCCTTCGCAATTTTCAGTAGCTTTCGCGAGAAATTGATATTACACAAACAAAGTGTATCGCAGTCATACGCTGCTTTTCTAAAAACCTCTTCATCGTACGACTTATCCTGAAAATCCTTCAAATCGCAGAATATTCTTCGCTTTCCATCATTATCGTATAGCACAACAGACTGAGCGGTAGAAGCGGTGTTTTCAAGATAATCTGTGGAGATGTTGTTTTTCCTAAGCACATCTTTTACAATAGCTCCTGCGCTATCATCACCAACCATTGACAAAAGCTTTACTTCGTCGGATAATGAAGAAAAAGCAAGACTTAGATTAAGTCCGACTCCCGCTGGATATGAATTTATCCCAAAGAAGTTATAGTCAATTGGCTGATAAGGAAGCGGAAACTCGTCGATTTTCACTGTAGTTTCCACATTCACTAAACCGCAGACAAGAATTTTGCTCATATATTAGCCACCTTACATAATTAGATATTAAAATTGTATAATAAATAACATAACGAGTCAAGGAAACTGACACTAAAGAGGTGCGATATGATTTATACAGTAACACTTAACCCTGCTATAGATTTCATTATAAATATGGATAACCCGATTCTGGGTACAATAAACCGAAGTGACAGTGAAACATTGTACTGTGGTGGAAAAGGTATCAACGTTTCAATGGTACTAAAAGAACTCGAAGTCCATAGTATAGCGACTGGATTTTTAGCAGGATTCACAGGAAAAGAAATTGAAGAAACGTTACAAAATCAAGGAGTACAGACCGACTTTGTACACCTTGAAAACGGTATTACAAGAATTAACGTAAAAATTCGTAGCGATGAAGAAACCGACATCAACACAAAAGGCCCTTCAATTTCCGACTATGACTTACATCTGCTGATTAAAAAATTCGATGAAATAAATAGCGATGATATAGTTATACTTTCAGGCAGCGCTCCTAAAAATGCCGATGATACAATCTATGCAAAACTTCTTTCAAAAATCGCAAAGTCTGGTGCAATGACTGTTGTTGACAGCACTAAAAAGAAACTACTTAACACCCTTGAGTACAAACCGTTTCTTATTAAACCGAACATAAATGAGCTTATCGAAACTTTCGATGCAAAAATCAGCACACTCCACGATGTTGAAAAATATGCTATCAAGCTACAGAATTTAGGTGCAAGAAATGTGCTTGTATCTATGGGCGACAAAGGTTCGGTACTTTTCACTGAAGATAAACAGGTTATTCTGCAAAGCGCACCGCAAGGAGAAGCAATAAACACCGTCGGCGCAGGCGATTCCATGGTTGCAGGGTTTATAGCAGGATATTTGAAATCCAAAGACTATAAATTCGCACTAAAGCTTGCTACAGCATGCGGTAGTGCAACAGCGTTTTCAGAAGGTTTATGCAAACAAAATGAAATATCAAGAATGCTTGAATTAATCGAGAGCAAATAACAAAAGCGGTAGTATGACTACCGCTTTTTTTATTTTTAGTTATACACAAAGAAATACCACTAACCTAATAGTTTCATCACAAAAACAAAACCTTCCATAAGCATAAAAAAGCCGTCCGCTATAAACGGACGACTTTCTATGTAGTTAATTAATAAATTATTCTTCCTCTTTTTCCTCTTCCTCAGGAATTTCGGAAGTACAGTGAGGACAACGAGTTGCTTTGATGGAGATTTCACTACAACAGAAAGGACATTTCTTAGTTGTAGGATCCTCTTCCACTTTTTTCTTACCGATTGACTGAGCCTTGTTGATAGCTTTTACCATCAAAAAGATAACAAATGCCATAATAACAAAGTTAATTACGGCTGTAATAAAAGCGCCATAAGCCCATACAGTAGCACCAAGTGCTGTAGCATCAGCAGCAGTTTTTGCAGCTTCTACAGTAGCTAAATCAACGCCCTCAGGAACTTTTAAAATGATAAACTGATCAGCGAAGTTGATACCGCCTGTGATGAGACCGATGAACGGCATAACTAAGTCGTTAATAAACGAATTAACGATAGCCTGAAAAGCACCGCCAACGATAACAGCAACAGCAAGGTCAACTACGTTACCGCGCATAATAAAGTCTTTGAATTCAGAGAAAAACTTTTTCATAATTGCCCCCTATTTATATTAATTTTTCAGGTTTACTTAAAGAGTTGCTTTGTGATGTACTTTCTTACCTTTTTTAACGACAACGTAGCCCTTTTCAAAATCAGCCTTAGAGATAACAGCAAACATATCAGTTACCTTGTTATCATCAACAGAAACGCCACCCTGCTGGATAAGACGTTTACCCTCGCCTTTTGAGCTGATAAGACCACATTTAACGAGTAAGTCAAGTACAGAAATACCATCATCAGTGAAGTCAGCATCAGTAAGAGCTGTTGTAGGCATATTGTCAGTATCAACACCCTTTGAGAAAAGCGCTCTAGCACCTTCCTGAGCTTTTGTTGCCTCTTCTTCACCGTGAATAAGCTTTGTGAGTTCAAAAGCTAAGATTTCTTTAGCCTTGTTGATTTCGCTACCTTCAAGTTTTGAAAGTTCTTCGATTTCTTCAAGTGGTAAGAATGTAAGCATTTTTAGACACTTAACAACGTCAGCATCATCAACGTTTCTCCAGTACTGATAGAAATCAAACGGAGAAGTTTTTTCAGCAGAAAGCCACACGGCGCCTGACTGAGTTTTACCCATTTTCTTACCCTCAGAATTAAGAAGAAGATTGATAGTCATAGCATAAGCATCTTTACCCAGTTTTCTTCTGATAAGCTCTGTACCACCGAGCATATTTGACCACTGGTCATCGCCACCGAACTGCATATTACAACCGTATTTCTGGTAAAGAGCATAGAAGTCATAAGACTGCATAATCATATAGTTAAACTCAAGGAATGATAAACCCTTTTCCATACGCTGTTTGTAGCACTCAGCAGTGAGCATACGGTTAACTGAGAAACAAGCACCAACTTCTCTTAATACGTCAACGTAGTTTAAATCTAAAAGCCAGTCAGCGTTATTAACGAGTAAAGCTTTATCATCAGAGAAATCGATAAAACGGCTCATCTGCTTTTTAAAGCACTCAACATTATGCTGGATTGTCTCTGTAGTCATCATCTGGCGCATATCGGTACGACCACTTGGGTCACCGATCATAGCTGTACCGCCACCGATGAGAGCGATAGGCTTGTTACCAGCCATCTGAAGACGCTTCATAAGGCAAAGAGCCATAAAGTGACCTACGTGTAAGCTATCAGCTGTAGGGTCAAAACCAATATAGAAAACAGCTTTACCGCTGTTGACAAGCTCTCTGATTTCTTTTTCATCTGTAACCTGTGCAATAAGTCCACGGGCTACGAGTTCTTCATAAACACCCATTTAAAATTTCCTCTCTTTTAAGTATGAATACAGTATATAAAAAAACATAGAAATGGTCAAGTTTTTACTTGCCTTTTGAACGCATTTTTTGTTTTTTCTTGTAGTTAGGTTTAACGTGCTTTTTGTTTTTAGGTTTAGTTTTTGATATCTTTTCGTACTTTTCGGGGATTTTTGCGTTTATAAGGCAGTTTTTAGAACTGCCGATTAAATCTCTGCGACCCGCTTTCACTAAAGCTTCAATAACAAGATCTTTGTTCTGTGGCTTGAAATACTGAAGCAAAGCACGCTGCAAAGCTTTTTCATGTGGTGACTTTGCAACATAAATCTCTTTCAATGTATAAGGGTCAAGCCCCGTATAGTACATACAGGTTGAAACCGTTCCCGGAGTAGGATAAAAATCCTGCACCTGATCAGGGTGAATCTTCTCACGCTTTAAGTAAAGTGAAAGTTCAACCGCTTCTTTTAATGTAGAACCCGGATGCGAACTCATAAGATACGGAACGAGATATTGTTCCTTTTTCGCCTGAGCAGTCTTTTTGTAAAACTCGTCCTGAAAACGCTTGTACACTTCAATATGGGGTTTACCCATTTTATCAAGAACTATATCCGAACAATGCTCAGGGGCTACCTTTAACTGTCCTGAAATATGATGTTCGACAAGTTCTCTGAAAAAGCGATCAGATTCATCTTCCATAAGATAATCGAAGCGGATACCTGAGCGAATGAAGACTTTTTTCACACCACTAAGACTTCTAAGTTCTCTCAGAATATCGATATACTCATCGTGAGAAACCTGAAGATTTTTACACGGGGTTGGTGCTAAACATTTCTTACCTTTACAAAGTCCTGCTTTTTTCTGCAACTCACATGAAGGCAACCTAAAATTCGCCGTAGGTCCGCCAACATCGTGGATATAACCCTTAAAATTAGGTGAAGAGATGAGCTTTTTCGCTTCTTCGATAATACTCTCCTTGCTTCGAACAGTAACTGCCCTGCCCTGATGAAAAGCTATAGCACAGAAGTTACAGCCTCCAAAACATCCTCGGTTATGGGTAATGGAAAACTCAACTTCCTGTATGCCGGGTACTCCGCCTAGTTCTTCGTATGAAGGGTGGTACGCTCTCTCGTAATGTAGCGAATATACGTAGTCAAGTTCCTCGGTTGTAAGTGGTGGCATTGGCGGAGTCTGGACTAAAATCATATTTCCGTCACGCTGAATCATCGTCTTGCCACGGACCGCATCGTATTCGTCAAGCTCTTTTCTGGTTGCGATAGCGTAGTCAACTTTATCGGTACTCACTCGTTCATATGTCGGAAGCTCAGTTACGCTCATCGGAGTATATTCCGATGTTTTAACAGCATAACAGATACCTCTTATATCACGCAAAGCTTCAACCGTATAACCCTCGTTCAAACGATCAGCAATTTCAATAGTCTGGTTCTCACCCATTCCATAAATAATAATATCGGCTTTCGAATCAAATAAAATCGAATGTCTTACTTTATCGTCCCAGTAATCATAGTGGGCAAATCTTCTTAAACTAGCCTCAAGTCCGCCAAGGATAATTATAGATTCAGGAAAAAGTCTGCGAACGATGTTTGAGTAAACAATTGCGGCTCTATCAGGACGTTTGCCCATAATACCGCCTGCTGTATATGCATCGGTTTTTCGACGCTTTTTAGCCACACTATAATGGGCAACCATACTGTCGATGTTGCCAGATGTTATCATAAAACCAAGTCGAGGTGTTCCAAACTGAAGAAAATCGTCATCACAGTTTATGTCAGGTTGGGATAAAATAGCGACCTTGTATCCTCTATCTTCAAGCACTCTCGAAATTATGGACACGCCAAAGGAAGGGTGGTCAACGTAGCTGTCGCCTGTGATAAACACAAAGTCAACACTCCCCCACCCCATAGCTTTTACTTCTTTTGCGGATATTGGTAGAAAAGCCATATTATTCTCCTTGGAATGTATTTTCTATTATAGAAATATAGCGTATTTATTATTCTGTATTAGAATTCTTCTTCAGAATTATCATCTTCTTGTTGTGCTACATCAAGCACGTGATTACGCTCGAGCCACTCGTTGTATGTCATAAGTACATCTCTGGCTTTCGAGCCTTGATGAGGACCAACGATACCCATCTGTTCCATATCATCAATCATTCTACCTGCTCGTGCATAGCCCACCTTGAGTCTACGCTGTAAAAGCGAGGTGGAAGCCTGTCCTGCTTCAATAACAACCTTAATAGCCTCTTCCATCAGAGAATCGACATCAGGATTATCAGAAGTTGCAGGCGAGTTGCTTCCTTTTGAGTCTTTACCGAGTTCTTCGGCAGCGATACGGCGAATTCTTTCTTCAACTTCAGCGTTGTACTGAGCATCGTGTGACTTCTTTATGTACGCAGTGACACGCTCAATTTCTTCGTCCTTAGCAAAACAACCCTGAACACGTACAGGCTGTGATGCACCAACAGGTGCGTAGAGCATATCGCCTCGACCAATGAGCTTTTCTGCTCCACTTGCGTCCAATATAGTACGTGAGTCGATGTTCGAGCTAACCTTAAGAGCAATACGAGATGGAATATTCGCCTTGATAACACCTGTGATAACATTTACAGACGGACGCTGTGTAGCTATAATCAGATGCATACCTGCGGCACGTGCCATCTGAGCAAGTCGACAAATAGCGTCTTCAACTTCAGAAGGAGCCGCCATCATAAGGTCAGCTAACTCGTCGATTGCGATAACAATCTGCGGAAGTTTTTCTTTAGCAACAGGAAGTCCGCCTACTTCTAAGCATACTTCCTCGTCAGAATCAGGGGTTGAATTCTGAGCAATATATTCGAGATTCTTTTCAATAAGCTTATTGTATGAGCCGATATCTTTACAATCGTACTCAGAGAAAAGCTTATATCGGTTGAGCATTTCAGAAACTGCCCAGTTGAGCGCGCCTGCGGCTTTTTTAGCATCAGACACTACAGGTACAAGCAAGTGCGGGATACCCTTGTATTTTGAAAATTCAACCATCTTAGGGTCAATAAGTAGAATCTTAACTTCATCTGGAGTAGCCTTGAACAGTATACTCATCAATAGTGAGTTAACACAAACTGATTTACCTGAGCCAGTTGTACCTGCGATAAGAAGGTGAGGCATTTTTGCTAAATCAGTAAGCACGATTTCGCCCGAAATATCCCTACCGAGTACACAGGAAAGCTTAGAAGAACTAGAGTTAAACTCTTTTGAATCTATAAGCTCTCGCAACGACACCATAGAAGTAACCTTGTTAGGAACTTCAATACCAATTGCAGCTTTTCCAGGAATAGGCGCCTCAATTCTAACGCCTTTAGCGGCTAAATTAAGCGCAATATCATCGGAAAGGTTAGTAATTTTACTGATTTTTACACCTGCGGCAGGCTGTAGCTCATAACGAGTAACAGACGGACCTCGGCAGATATTGGTAATAGTAGCGTTAACACCAAAACTCTTTAGTGTATCAACAAGCTTAGTGGCATTGTTCTGTAGCTCAAGCATAGCTGACGCACCCTCGGTATCATAAGCAGGGTCCAAGAGCTTTACAGGTGGGAAGCTGTAGACCTTCTTTGTAGTCTGCTTTTTGCTCTTCTCAACCTGCTTTTCCATTGCTGTAGTTTCTTTTTCTAAATCTACAGGTACGGTCTGCGGATCAGCCTGTTTCGCTCCGTCAGACATAACAGTTGAGGTCTTACGCTTAGATATCTTTTCAGCGATAGAAGAAGCATCTGAAACAGTAGCGACCTCTTCAGCCATAATGCCGTTGTTAGCATTTTTGATAATATCAATAATCTGTTGATCAGCTTCGCTTTCAGGAGAAACCACCTTTGGCTTTTTTTGTACCTTTTTATCATCAAGCGGAATGTCAATTCTGTCTTTGGATTTTCGAGGTATGTGATAATCGACAACCGTAACGTCGTTATCGTCATCTTCTACCTCAACATACTCAGCCATACGTTTTCTACGTTCTTCCCTACGTTTAGCGTAGCGGTCATATTGTTTGTGAGCAACATTGGCGATATCAACAAGCGTAACACCTGTAAGGAGCATAATAAATACGATGAGTGCAACTAAAACGATAATAATCGCAGGAGCATTGGTGAACCACGCTCTGAAAGGAAAACCGAGTACTGCACCGAAAAATCCGCATAAGCTATCGCCTGAATAAGAGCCTTTATAAGCATCAGCTAAAGCCTGTATGTAAGTTCTACCCTCATTGTAATCAACCTTACCGCAAAGATAAATCAAAGTACAAGAAAAAAGGACAATAAGTATCGACAAAGCAACCTTTGCGCCTTTGTGGGACATCTGCTTTTCTTTAGCTGTCATAATTCCCATATAAAGGAAAACAAAAGGAATGAGCAGAAAGCAAAATCCGAACAAGCCCATCATACAATTACGCATAGAAAGCCACAAGTTATCGCCTCGGATAATCAAAAGTGCGAAAAAGATAACCGAAGCTGCACACAGCAAAATAGCCTTAATCTGAGGATTAATTCCAGAAGACTTGGCAGGCGGTTGTTTAGAGTTTCTGCTTTTTGGTGAATTTTTAGTTTGAGTTTTTTTGACCGGCTTTTTTGTAGTTTTATTAGAAGCCAAGTATATCACTCCTATATATATAACGTCTTATAATTCTAAATTAGAAATTAATGCACAAAAATATTGTAACCTAAGCTCAGTTCAACAATACTTACTCCGATTACAGCCAAGCCTATTATTGCTGTATAGATAATAAATATGTACATTTTATTGGTTTTTAGTAACCACTTGAACAGTACGATTGAAAGATATCCGACAATAGCTGCAGCTACCATACCAGCTATAATAACTCCCACAGAAATACCAATACCCTCAGGGCTTGAGATAGCATCAGAAAGTTCAAGCACAGCGGCGGCTAAGATAGAGGGAATCGCCATAATAAATGTAAAATCTAACGCTGTCTGGCGATTAACTCCGCGCATCTGTCCTGCAGCTAGTGTAGAACCACTTCTAGATAAGCCCGGAAAAACAGCCGCACAGCACTGAGTTAAACCAACAACTATGGCATCTAAAACAGTGAGTGACTGCTTACCTGCACCGTTTTCACCTAAAGTACCGTCCTTTTTAGCTTTTTCAATAAGACGATTATTGAAAATGTTACCGAGTGTAAGCAAAATACTCGTTGCAAGAAGCGAAATACCAACAACGATAAAATACTGCTCTCCACCTGAAATTACATCAGCGAAATCTTTCACGTTCATTCCTGTACCCGGAATAGGCATAAACAACAAAAATAGTGGAAGTAAACCAACAATAAGCATAAAAATCATATTTCGGTCGTGATTCATATTTTTGAAAGTAAACTTACCGGTGAAAATATCTTGAACAATAGCAAAAAACTCTTTGATAAGTCTCCAGATAAGTTTATAGTAAAACGCCACTACTGCAACAAGTGTTCCGATATGTAACATAACGTTAAAGAAAAGATTGTTTTCGGTAACACCCATAACGTGCTGAGTAATAGCGAGATGACCCGAGCTAGATACAGGCAAGAATTCGGTTAGTCCCTGCACTATACCCTGAATAATAGCATCAAAAATACTCATATTAACCTCCATTATGTAACGCCAAAAGGCGTTTATTTCTTAATTAGAATTATTATGTGAGCTTTCGTCTTTATCCTCAATCATCGAAAATAGACAATCAGTAGCATCGCAGAGCGTTCCGACTCTATCCACCAGACCTTCGTCCACAGCTTCCTGACCTTCTAAAATAGTTCCGATATCAGTAACAAGCTCGCCCGTGTTAAGAACAAGCTCGGTATATCTATCCTTAGAAATATTCGAGTTATCAGAAACGAATGTTGTTATCCTGTCCTGCATCCGTCTGAAATACTCAAAAGTCTGTGGTGCGCCTACTGTCAGTCCGGTAGTACGTACAGGGTGAACAGTCATCGACGCACTTTTGGCAATAAAGCTGACATCAGAAGCTACAGCAAGCGGAATACCTATGGAATGTCCTCCACCAAGCACAATTGATACAGATGGTTTCTTCATCCCCGAAATAAGCTCAGCGATAGCTAAACCTGCTTCAACATCACCACCAGCGGTGTTGAGTAAAATGAGCAAGCCGTCGATTCTATCATCCTCGTCAATAGCCACAAGCTGAGGTATAACATGTTCATACTTAGTGGTTTTATTCGATGAAGGTAAAATGAAATGTCCTTCAATCTGACCGATTATAGTCAGACAGTATATCACTTTATCACCTCTACGGGTGATAACAGAACCAATGTTACCTATTCGTTCGTGATAGTTTTCACCATTAAACTGATCCGTAAGCTCAGGCTCAGTTTTGGTTTCTTCACTTATTTCCTCATCAAATTCATCGCAACGAAAAGCGTCACTATAGTTTTTGTTCATAGAAAATGCACCTCCAAAGGTAGCATCTCCCAAAAGCACAAAATAATGTATACAACTTGTTTCATTATAACATCATTTGGTATACTCTTCAAGAAAAATAAGCAATTTTCCCTATTATTTCTATATTATAATTTTATTTTCACATAAATGTAGTATGCTAATATATACAATTTTAATTATGGAGGTTCTTAAGTGGACTCAAATTTCGTTTATGGAATTATAATTGCAGTATGTATTATGCTTTCTGCTTTCTTTTCATGCGTCGAAACTGCATTTTCGTGTGCTAATAAAATCAGGCTTAAAAGTCAGGCTGACAACGGTAACAAAAGAGCTGTCACCGCACTATGGGTCAGCGATAATTTCGACAGAGTTCTGACTGCAATACTTATCGGCAATAATGTTGTTAATCTCGGGTGTTCTTCAATCGCGACTGTTTTGTGTATGGATTTATTCCACAACTACGGAGCTGCTATCGCAACGGGTGCTACAACACTTTTGGTACTCACTTTCGGTGAAGTTATCCCTAAGTGTTTCGGTAAAGAAGCGTCTGATACAATCGTGCTTTATACTGCATCTATTCTTAAAACTCTAACTTTAATTTTAACTCCGTTCGTTTACTTCTTTATCGGAATTAAAACAGCTGTTATGAAACTCGCTAAAATAAAAAAAGATCAGCCATCTGTTACTGAGGACGAGCTGAAATACATCATCGAATCAATCGAAGAAGAAGGTATTCTTGAAGAACAAGAAAGCGAAATGGTTCAATCAGCTTTAGAGTTCGACGAAAAAACCGCTCTTGAGATTCTTACTCCGCGTGTCGACGTTGTACTAATTGATGCTGAAGATGATAAAGAGTCAATAAAAGACATCATTATGAAAGAGAGATACTCTCGTATTCCTGTGTATGAAGAAAATATTGATAATATCATTGGTATTTTACAAACAAGAGATTATCTTGAGGCCTTAAGCGAAGGCAAAACCGTTGATATAAAAGAGCTATTAACAGAAGTTCACTTCATTTACAAATCACGTAAGCTATCCGATATTCTTGCTGATTTTAAAGCTAAAAAGCTCCACATGGCTATTGTCACCGATGAGTACGGCGGTATGCTCGGTATTGTCACAATGGAAGATTTACTCGAAGAACTTGTCGGCGAAATCTGGGACGAGGACGAAGAAGAAGAACGAACTTTTACAAAGCTTAAAGACGGCAGATACATCATCAGCGGCGACATGGATTTAACAGACCTTTTCGATATTTTCGAAATAAATGATGACGATGAAATCGAGAGCGTCTCTGTCGGCGGATTTATCGCTGAACAGCTCGGCACCATTCCAACAGTTAACCAGAGCGTAAGGTACAAAGACATTCAGATTACTGTAAAGAGAATTAAAAACAATCGTATTCAATCAGCTTTTGTATCAAAAATTGAATCTGAATAAGTAAAAACACCCGACAAAAAGTCGGGTGTAATTTTTTGCGAAAATATACTTAAATTAATAGTTTTCAGCCTTGATTCTGAAGTAAGCTCTTGGGTGAACACAAACAGGACAAATCTCAGGAGCCTCAGTGCCAACTACAACGTGACCGCAGTTGCCGCACTCCCAGATAACGATTGAGCCTTTCTTGAAGACTTCGCCGTTTTTAACATTAGCGAGAAGCTTTCTGTAACGGTCTTCGTGTTCTTTCTCAATTTTTGCAACACCCTCAAACTGAACAGCGATTTCTTCAAAGCCTTCTTCTCTTGCTTCTTTAGCAAAAGTAGCGTACATATCTGTCCACTCGTAGTTCTCGCCCTCAGCAGCGTCCTCGAGGTTCTGCATTGTATCATTGATACCGCCTAAGAGCTTAAACCAGAGCTTTGCATGCTCTTTCTCATTATCAGCAGTAGCTAAGAAAAGCTCAGCAATCTGATTATAGCCCTCTTTTTTAGCTTTAGAAGCAAAGTATGTGTACTTATTTCTCGCCTGCGACTCACCTGCAAAAGCAGCCATCAGGTTAGCTTCTGTTTTTGTTCCTTTTAAATTCATAATTATACCTCCGTATTATTTAAAAATTTATTTAACATAACATTAAATTCATCATAAGTAAAAAGACAGTTAAGCGCACTTATCATCGCATTAGAAGACAGATACTGCGGTAAACCTAAATGTGAAAGCAATTCCTTTCTAAAAAACGCAGAATTGTCACCTCCGATAAGACCAACATCAAACAAATCTATTTTTGTTATTTCTCGTGCATCGCTAGAAACTCTTTCTTCTCCGTTGATAGTAGCACCTGACTTTAATATAGCATTAACAAGACTTTGCCTGTCTATTCCCTCAACGCCTAGTTTTCTTTCTTTCGAAGACTTTTCTTTTCGCTTTTCTTTACCGAAAACAGTAGGAATATAACAATGCTTTATATTACTTTTATCGGTGATTCCCGAAAGGAAATTACGAAGCACAAAGCCTGCAGAATCAACATCGGTCATAATGAGAATACCGCGTTTTTGCGCAATATTCCTTATCAAACTCTGGGCTTCCTTGTCTTTGAAAACACGAAATCCGTTTAAAGTAATTATAGTCGATGAAAGTAGAGTTTGCAACTGTATTTTGTCATATTTTCCCTCTACGATAACAGCCTCTTTTAAGTTAAGTTTCTCAAAATCAGCCATTTTCTTCGCCTCGCGCTATCAGGATAAGTCTTGAAATTAGTTTTTCGATTTCTACTCGAGGATTAACAGTAACACTGACCATACGTTCGTTTAAATCAAGCAGAGCATCAAGACTCCTTCTAAGTGCAACGGTTGAAATTCTCCTGGAATTTTTAGCCATTTTATCGAGTACCCAAGCACGATTTTTATACGAAAGCTCGTCCGCCATAATCTTTGTTGGAATCCCGCTTTCCAATGCAACTCTTGCTCGATACATGTCAACATAAGCGTTGGAAAGTGCTATCAAAATGGATACAGGTTCCTCTCTCTGATAAAACAGGACATCGACTGTACTCATAGCTTTATCAAAATTCTGCGCAATAACATAATCAAACAAATCATAAATCTTAGCCTGAAGATTTTTTGCAACCATTGTGCTTATCATCTCATCGGTAATTTCATCTTCACCTGCAAAGGCAGATAGCTTTTCGATTTCGTTACGCAAAACATTCAAATCATTTGAACATATATTGATAAGCTTTGAAGCTATCAAGGGACTAATCTTGCTACCGCACTCATTCGCCCACTTACAAACTGTTTTCTCGAGCGATATTGCACTACGAAAGCCTAAATCTGCAACAACACCATTTTTTTCAAAAATGTCTCTGACTTTTTTATACTTTTTAGCAGCTTTAAGTGGTGGTGCTACGGTAGTCATAGTAAGTATAATAGTAGTTGTATCAGGAAGATTCTTAGCGATTTCGCAAAGAGCGTTTATATCGTCTGTCGTCATTGATTCCAAATCAAAATCAACGAGCTTCACACAGTTTTTATCACTCATAAACGGCATTACATCACACGCTACAGACACGTCCGTTATCTCGCTATCGCTATCGAACACGTGAAAATTGAATTCGGGCGGATAATCACCCATAAGTTTTTTCACTAGGGCATCGGTGTACATACCGACCAATTTTTTCTCTTCGCCATCTATGAAATATAAGTTAGAAAACTGTTTTGATGATATGTGCTTTTTAAAATCAGATTCTTTTAATATCGGCATGCTACACCTCCATTTTAATTTCTACATCAGAATCGGCTGTGAGGAATATCTTATTACTCACACTACTCATCTCACTCATTGTGTGATACAGATATTCACTATCATTGCTTATAACTAATGTATCACATCTGAGCAGTTCATAATTCGCAGGACAACATCGAGCAACTATAATATCAGCATTTCGGTAGCGTTCGTCAATTTGTGCAGCATCAACGCTATATGGTAACACTAAAACGCTTTTATTTTCACCTTGAAGGTAAACAACGTAGTCATTATCGACCATAAGATAAAATACTGTCACTTCATCAGACAGATTTACAGTTACATCTCCCTGACATTGTGTTACTCTATCGGTTGTATCCGAAAGCACAACCGTCCTCTTAGTATCATACAACAAAACATCAGATATTGCAAACACTTTAGTCACAGCGGATAAACTATTTAATCCATCATTCGTATCAGATACGCTTGCACAAAAATCAATATCACTGACGGTTCTCTGAAGTGAATTCAAAAGATTATATGTATTGTTTTTATTACACTCCAACGACAACACAGCATTAACATCATCGTCACTGTACATAACAGCTATGCCCTCTCCCACGTCATAAACATAAAGAGAACTTTTGGAATAAGTTAGTAAAGTTACACTAATATATCCGGATATAAATACCATAACACAAGAGAGAACAAATACTCTTACCTTAGTTTTGCTGTTTGAATATAGCATAAGCGAAAACAGTATCACACTCATCAAAACCCAAAGGTACACATAGTTATGCTTTACATAAAGATACGAGAATGGTAAATCAGCAAAAAACTCAACTATAATCAAACATAAGCTCGATAACAATTCTATTATTAAACTAATCATTGGAACTAAAAACGGAACAAACCCTAACACTGTGATTAAAAGCGTTAATATTAGAAGCAGTTGTATCGGAAAATATAAAGCTAAAGTAGAGAAAACAGAAACTGTAGAAACTGAACCAAAGTACAGTATAGAAAGCGGTATAGAAACAATCGTCGCACTTATATTCATGCATAACACGGAAACGCTAGTATAAATAGCTTTATTCGCACATAACAAAACGGTTTTTCTGACACCTGTTGCCTTCTTAACTTTAAACATTTTAATTCGCTTGAAGAATTTTTCCTGCAGATATGGTGCAATGCTAATTATAGAATAAGTTGAAGCAAAAGATAGCACAAGTCCAATATCACCAACTGAATAAGGGTTAGTAATTGTAATAACAATAGCAGCAAACCCCAAAGAATTTCCTGAATACGAATCCCTCGTAATACCTACTCCAATACAACAAATGATGAGCATTATTCCACTACGTAATACAGAAGGTGTATATCCTGTTATCGCCATATATACAAAAACAAAAACTAATGCAAGAGCAGAATACATATACCTGTGCCTGTGATACTTTCTCGCCAGCAATAAAAATATAGACGCAAGTATCGAAAAGTGCATTCCTGATACAACTATAACATGAGAAGCACCGGCTTTGGTAAAATCGTTCCTGATCGCATCGCTTAGCAAATACTTGTCACCTATAAGTAATGCGCTACAAAGAGGAAAGCTTTCTTCTGAAAGTACTGATGATAAGAATTTTCGTATATTTTGCCTTAATAATATAGCATAACGATATAATGACTTCTCTTTTCCTACAGTAGTAAAAGAAGGGGTTTCGTATCCCATATCTCCTAATAAAAAGTATTTTTTCGAAAGATCTCTATGATGATCATTCGCATTGAATTCGAGGTTGACATTTATCGTATCGTAAGGCTCGATATCAAGTAGTTCGTGATGATAAGCTATAAACTTTAGTTTCTTATTCTTATCACCTATAGTTTTAGTTTTAAAACTATATCTATAATAGTTTCCGCTTTTGTACGGCTCTTCAATCATAGTAGCGGTTACATTTGCACTACAACCATCATAGGTTTCAACTGTCTTTTCGTAGAAAAACTCCGTGTACATAAGATTCGCCACACACGCCACCAAAGCTACACATGCTAAAGTAGGCATAATCACGGTTTTTCTATACTTTTTCACTGCCATAAAAAAGATAAACAGTAAAAGTGCGACAGCTCCTATGATAAAAGCCAAGATTTTACCAAAAGAAAAAACGACTGCAAGTACGGATAAGTATATAAGACCTACCATTTCAAGCAATCGTTTCATAGTTTTCATTCCTTAATCTTATTTAAAAAACAGAGGTAATTTTTCCAAGAAAATAATATCATCTCTGTCTGCGGCATCGCCTTCAGCAAGAACACAAGCCTTGCCAACGATCTGGGCGTCACAAGCTTTGCACAACTTTTCTAAAGCTTCTAAACTCTCACCTGTAGAAATAACATCATCTAAAATCAGAACACGTTTTCCCTTTAACTTGTCTGCATCTTCTTTTCCAAGGTAAAGTTTCTGGTCATAATCGGTAGTGATAGAGTTAACCGAAACTGAAACAGGGTCGCTCATATAAACTTTTGTACCCTTTCTAGCTACAACGTAACGTCTGCATCCTATACGCGCAAACTCATAGCAAAGCGGAATAGACTTCGCTTCTGCTGTAAGCACTATATCGTGCTGTGGGCAGATATCAAGTAAAGCCTGAGCGCTTTTTTCGGTAATCTCGACATCGTCAAAAAGTATAAAAGCTGCAATATCCAGTTTATCAGATACAGGGTACTTAACAAGCTCACGGTCAACCCCTGCAATATTAATCTTATATGTATCAGCCATTTTGCACCTCTCAGACAATTTTTTCGCCCAAAGTCTTACCGCCGAGCAAATGGAAATGCAGATGCATAACAGTCTGTCCACCATTTTCCTTACAGTTATTGATGATTCGATATCCATCAAGGTTAAGCTCTTTCGCAATAACTGGAATTTTTAAGAAAATATGACCTACAACATCACAGTTGCTCTCGTTCACTTCATCAGCACAAGCAATGTGCATTTTAGGGATAATTACAACATGAACTGGAGTCTGCGGAGCGATGTCATGAAACGCTAAAATTTTATCGTCCTCATACACTTTATTTGACGGAATATCTCCGTTTACTATTTTACAAAACAAACAATCCATAACTTACCTCCGTAAAAATATTACATATACATTTTATACTTTATAAACACCTTCGTCAATAGCAAAAAGAAAAAGGCGGTGATAAACACCGCCTAAAAAATTATCTGTATCTGTAACGAGCCTGACGCTTTTTCTTTTTTCTGTTTGAATTTATTTTAATCACTATAAACGCAACCACTATAGCAAAAACAATTGTGAGCCAAATCACATTATTAACCACGAATCCTATAAAACGATGCATTAGATAATTAGTCTGGTCACGCTCTATATCTTCAGGAGAAATAACATTTTTAGTTCCGACAAGTTCGTCGTTATAGTATACTGAAACAGTACCAAAAACCTGACCTTTTTTCACAGGGGCGCTTACATGCGTTGGAACATCAAGAACTGTTTTCACCAATGCCTCATCATAATCGTTAGGTAAAAGTGCCTTCAGTCCGCCATCAGCAACTAAGTCAACAAATTTGTCGCCCCAGACAAATTCAACAGGTAAAGTCTTTATAGTTTCAGTATCGCTTAGTAATTCTATAAAAGAAATATTATTAAACGCCCATTCGTATAAATGATAGCTATCAATCATAGCGAAATTTATATCCTCGGTGTAAGAATAAGGCGCTCCCAAAGCTACACAAAGATAGTTATAATCATCTTTTTGAGCAGTAGTGATAAGGCATTTACCCGCCTCGTCAGTAAAACCTGTTTTACCGCCTTGAGTATAATCATAATAGTACATAGTATAGTTTGGATTGATCATATAGTTAGTGGTCTCAAGCACTTCGCTCTTACCAACAAGCTTATATGTACATGTACTGGTGATTTCAGCATAATACGGTTTTTCTAAAGCGTATTTAGTAATGGTCGCAAGATCATACGCTGTTGAGTAGTGATTAGCGTCATAAAGACCGTGAGGATTAACAAAATGCGTACTAGTGCAACCAAGCTGACCAGCCTTACGATTCATCATATCGACAAAGTTTTCTACTACTCCGTCGCCAACGTAGTTAGCTAACACTAAAGCTGCATCATTACCTGAAGGTAGCATAAGACCATACAATAACTCGAGTACAGAAAACTCATCGCCAATATATTTTTCAAGTCCCATAACCGAACTTTGAGGGTCTAAACCCGCAAGAGCTTCAGCCGTGACTTTAATCTTTGTGTTTTCGAGGTCAGGAATGTTTTCCACAACAACTATGTAGGTCATGATTTTAGTCAGCGAAGCCGGCGGTAACTTTTGATCAGCGGACTTCTCAAAAACAACCGTACCTGAATCCAGATTTTCAAGATATACAGCAGTTGACGATGTTTCAACGTCACAGCCATATTCAGCTGCACTAACCGATACACACATCGAAATAATTAAAATCAACGACAAAGCAAATGTGATTAATCTCTTCATACTCAAATCCCCTTTTGCTTATATTACAATAACCATAAATAATATTCAAGCTATTTAAAGAAAAAAACGCACGGAAAACCGTGCGTTAACTTTATATCTAGCTATCTGTTTTCTTCTTAGCCGTGATTTTTTTCTCCTCGCCTTTTAAAAGGCGCTTGATATTCTCTTTGTGCTTAACGATAACAAATATACCTAAGAAAAGAGCGAACAAACTACAGATAAGCACGAATCTCAACGGAAAGTTACCGGTTTTATATTCAAAGAAGAAAGTGATAATAAAGGTATACACACCATAAAGAGCAGCACAAGTAATAGATGCAAGTGAGATAATCTTTGAAATAAAGAACACTATCAAGAATGTTGCAACTATCATAAGGAATACTCTCCAGTCGGTAACAGCCATCATAGCTGCAGCAGTTACAATGCCCTTGCCGCCTTTGAATCCGAAATAAATCGGATACATATGACCGATGATAGCAAACACACCACCGATAAATCCGCCATAAACCATCATTTCTTCGTTAAAATTGCTGATATGATCGACATGAAAAACCGAGAATAACCAACTACCGACAAAGCCTGCTATAACGCCTTTTAGAAAGTCGAACAAAAGTGTAAATACAGCAGGAGCAACACCTACAGAGCGAAGCACATTGGTAAAGCCTGCGTTACCTGAACCCATCTCACGAATATCCTTTTTAGAACTCATTTTAGTAAAAATTACCGCAAAGCTTATACTTCCAAAAAGATATGCAATAACTGCAGTAATTATACCTCTAATAATAATATCTAACGTCATTTGTCTCCTCTTTCCCTGATGACTATTCTTACAGGTGTTCCTTCCAAAGAAAATGCCTCTCGGATTCTATTCTCAAGATAACGCTGATACGAGAAATGGAAAAGTTCAGCGTCGTTACAGAAAAATACAAATGTAGGTGGTTTGGTGCTAGCCTGTGTCATATAGTAAATCTTGAGTCTTCTGCCTTTATCTGTAGGTGGCTGAACACGCATTGTAGCCTGAGCCAAAAGTTCATTGAGCATACCTGTTTTAATACGCATAGCGTTGTTATTGGCAACCTGAACAATAAGTTCGAAAAGATTATTAAGACGCTGACCTGTTTTTGCCGAGATAAACACAGACGGAGTATACGACATAAACGCAAACTCGGTTTCTATATCCTTTTTAAAGTTCGGCATAGTCTTGTCAGTTTTCTCAATAGCGTCCCATTTATTGACAGCCATTACACAGCCTTTGCCGGCTTCAATAGCCATACCCGCGATTTTTGTATCCTGTTCAGTTACACCTGTTTCAGCATCAATCATAATAACACAAACATCACAACGCTCAATAGCCATCTTAGCTCGAAGGATTGAGTAACGTTCAATATTATCAATTATTTTGCTTTTCTTACGCATACCTGCCGTATCAATGAAATTGAAAACTCCGTACTGATTCTCAATCTTAGTATCAATACTGTCACGGGTTGTACCTGCGATATTCGAAACAATACAACGGCTCTCGCCTGTGATTTTATTAATGAGCGAAGATTTACCGACGTTCGGTCTGCCGATTACTGCAACAGAAATGACCTCAGGGTCATCTTCAATTTCTTCGTCAGTAGGTAAATGGAGGAATGCAGCATCGAGCAAATCACCTGTACCATGACCATGAACTGATGAAACCGCAATCGGGTCTAAACCTAAATTGTAAAACTCATAAAATGCAGGGTCAGGTTCACCAACACCATCACATTTGTTGACACAAAGGACAATAGGCTTTGAACTTTTAATTAGCATTTGAGCTACATCTAAATCGGTAGCTACCACACCCGAACGCACGTCAGTAACAAGAATAATAACATCAGCAGTTTCAATAGCAAGTTCAGCCTGAACTCTCATCTGAGATAAAATAATATCATCGGATTTAGGCTCGATACCACCTGTATCAATGATGGTAGCAGTTCTTCCCTGCCACTCAACCTCGCCATAAATTCGGTCTCTGGTAACACCGGGAGTATCATCAACGATAGAAACTCTCTGACCAATAAGTTTATTAAAAAGTGTAGATTTACCGACATTAGGCCGTCCTACAATCGCTATAACAGGTTTCATTATTCTTCACTCCCCTTTCCAAGTATTGCTAAAAGCAACTCATCACCGTTATTATTAACCGGTGTGAGCTTAATATTTAAACTATTTTCAACATCTTCTACAGATGTATCATCCAAGAACAAGTCATTCTCAAAACGAAGCATTGATGAAGAAATAAGCAGTTCATCACCTAAACTTTTATTTCTTAGTTGAGCTATAAGGTCTTGTCCCACGATAAGACCGCTAACGTTTACTCCTCCGCCGAAAAACTCGTTTTTTATCGGCACTACGTTTATATTAACGTTATTGAACTTCTCCTCGACACTATCCATCATATCTCGCATAAACGGTGCAACAGAAGTTCCACACGCGATAGTGACAGCTCTATTTATCGAAGTATCACCCTCATAATCTTCCAAAGCGCAAGAAAGCTCGTCCTTTAAAAGCGCAATCATTCCCACTCCGTTTTCAAGTGCCGAGAAATCCTCGTAGTACTCGTATGGCGGGATAGGTAGTTCCGCTTTGATATAAAGCTCATCGGACGCAAAAGCGATTCTTCTTCCGTGCTTTTTAAGACACATATCAGAGAAATCCTCGATAATCTTAATGGTTTTTAGTGCTTTTTCTTTATCAAATGGTGTGAGTGGTGCAAGTCCTTCTCGATGTTTTGTAAGACCGACAGGAACAACAGCAACCATATTAACGCCCATTTCTTCCAAATCGGCTAAAGTACGTCTAAGCTCATCACCATCGTTATATCCCGGACAGCAAACTATCTGAGTATTAACTTCAATCGAACTTTCACACAGACGTCTGAGATATTTCAGAACATCTCCTGCGAAGCGGTTGTTCATCATCTTGCATCTCAACTCTTCGTTAGTTGTATGAACAGAAACATTGACAGGACTGATATGCATTTTAATTATGCGATCAACCTCGTGTTCAGTGATATTTGTCAAAGTAATATAGTTACCAAACAAAAAAGAAAGACGCGAGTCGTCATCTTTGAAATACAATGTTTCTCTCATACCACTTGGGAGCTGGTCTATAAAGCAAAAAACACATTTGTTCCTACAGCTTTTTTCTTCGTCGATAAGGTAAGTATCAAACAAAAGTCCAAGCTCATCGTACTCAGGCTTTCTTAAATTAATTGTACGCAACTCACCCTTTAAATCCCTTATAACAAGCTCAAGCTCTTTAGAAAACTGATAAAAACGGTAATCAAGAACATCGATAATCTCGTTGCCGTTTATAGACACTAGATATTCTCCCGTCTTTATATCACAGCCTGAAATATGGCTGTGAGGTTCAACACTATGAATTTTTACGGCCACAGCCACACCTCCATAAAAAACAAAAGGGCGGTCAGTTCCCTGCCGCCTGATACTTTTGTTATTACGTCTCGCCTCGTTGCTCTGCGCTGTTCTTCAAAAGTTCACACGCTCTCTCACCCTTCTTTGCTTACTACAGTAAACTCAGTCGGTCGGTTTCGCGTTCAACTTTGTGAAGGCTCCGAACCTCGGCGTTTGATTTAATTATTCAGCATCTTTAGCGATAACCTGTCTGCCGTTGTACATACCACAGTTACCACAAACTCTATGTGGAGCCTTGTACTCGCCGCAGTTAGGACATACTGATAATGCAGGAACTGGAAGCTTCCATACGTTATTTCTTCTCTTATCTCTTCTAGCCTTAGATGTCTTTCTAGCTGGTACTGCCATGAGATTACCTCCTCTTAATGTTATATGTTAATCTAATAATTGCTTAAGTGCTTCAAGTCTCGGATCAATCTCGCGCTTATCACAGTCACATTCGCCTAAGTTAAGATTATGTCCACATTTTTGACAGAGACCTTGACAGTCTCCCTTGCAAAGGTACTTAGACGGCAAATTAAGTAAAATGTCGGTTGTGACAAGCTCAGATAAATCAAGCTTGCAATCAGTGGCTTCAATGTATTCATCATTGTCTTCACTCTCGAGCGATTCAACCAATCTGTGACTAAAGCGCTCATTCATCAAGGTTTCCACCTCAACAAAGCATCTGTCACATGGACGACAGTAGAGATACTCTACATCGATATCGATAGTGACCAAACCTGTCTTATTTTCAATTACGGCATTTACGCTTACGTCGGATTTGAATGGATATATCCCCGAAAGCTCAATGTCAGACAAAGACAGCTCGTATTTGTACTCGGATTTCATGCCGTCATTCACGAAGATATCCTTTAGTGAAAGTAGCATAACAACCCTTCCTTTACGCAATAATGCATACTAAAACACTATCTAGTATTATAATAAAATGAATTTCACTTGTCAATAATCAAAATACAAAAATTTAGCATAATAAAACACTATAAATCAAAAATTGTTTATGTATTTTACACACAAAAATATCCCTGCAAAAAAATTCGCAGGGATATTTCTATAAAAGCATTAAAATTAAGCGCCTAAAATTTCTTTTACAATGCCTTTCACAGCAATAATTGCATCGTCAGTAGCTGAGGCGTTCTTGCCACCAGCCATAGCCATATCAGGTTTACCGCCACCATTACCGCCGGCAATCTGTGCTACTTTCTTTACTATATCGCCTGCTTTTAGACCAAGCTTTATAGCTGATTTAGAACAAGCACAGACAAACGTTACTTTTTCACCGTTAACTGCTGCCAGTACAGCTACGCAGTTGTCAACTTTATCAGTCAATTTATCGCACATTGATTTAAGCATATCAGGTGTAGTATCAACAAACATACTTGTGATAATTTTAGTTTCACCTACAACAGGAGCGCTGTTAATAAGAGCAGAAATCTGTGTACCTGCAAGTTGTTCTTTCAAAGATTCAATTTCCTTGTTCTTCATCTTAAGCTCAAGAGCTATACGCTCAGCACCCTGCACAAACTCTTTAGGATTATTGATATGGAGAATTTGAGATGACATAAACACAGCGTTAATCATATTGTTGAGATAATTAAGTACACCTTTGCCTGTAACAGCTTCGATTCTTCTCACACCAGCAGCAACCGAACCCTCCTGTCTGATTTTAAACAAACCAAGAGCGGAAGTATTATTAACGTGTGTACCGCCGCAGAATTCGAGTGAATAATCTCCTGCTTTAACAACTCTGACAACGTCACCGTACTTCTCACCAAAAAGTGCCATAGCGCCAAGCTTTTTAGCTTCTTCAATAGGCATTTCCTGACACACTACATCAACAGCTGAAAGAATCATTTCATTAACTCTTTCTTCAACTTCGAGCATTTCCTGAGCAGTGAGTGCTGAGAAATGAGTGAAGTCAAAACGGCAGAGGTCTTCACTTACAAGCTGACCTGCCTGCTGAACATGTGAACCTAAAACTTCTCTTAACGCAGCCTGCAAGAGGTGAGCGGCTGTATGGTTACGTCTGATATCTTCTCTGCGAGAGCTGTCAATAGAAGCTTTGACCTCATCACCGATTTTTACTGAACCTGCAGACACTTCACAAACGTGGAGATATATACCGTTGTTATCTTTAGATACATTATCAACGCTTACAGTTGTGTCGCCAAAAGTGATAGTACCCGTATCAGCTATCTGTCCACCGCTTTCAGCGTAGAAAGGAGTTTTATCAAGAACTAACACAACACTCTCGCCTTCAACAGCAGAATCTACACGTTCGCCGTCTTTAACTATAGCAAGAACCTTAGCCTCAGCTTCGTAGTCAGTGTATCCTACAAAGTCAGTGGCAGAAATATCAGATAAATCTGTAGCATCAGAAACCCAAGCATCCGCACCTGCGTTCTTTCTAGCTTCACGGCTACGCTTTTTCTGCTCAACCATCAACACTTTATAGCGTTCAACATCAACCTCGATACCTTTTTCACCTAAAATCTCACGAGTTAGGTCAATTGGGAAGCCGTATGTATCGTTAAGTTTGAATGCATCTTCACCTGAGAGTGTTGTAATAGACTCGTCTTCAATGATCGACTGTAGCATCTGGAAACCCTGATCAATAGTTTTCGCAAAGTTTTCTTCCTCAACCTTGATGAGCTTTGTGATGTATTCCTGTTTATCAACAAGTTCAGGGTATGCAGAAGCATTCTCCTTGATTACGGTTTCACAAACCTTATAAAGGAAAGGTTCGGTCTGTCCGAGCAAACGACCATGACGAGCGCCACGACGGAGAAGTCTTCTTAACACATAGCCTCTGCCCTCGTTTGATGGCATAACACCATCAGCAATCATAAATGTAGTTGAACGGATATGGTCGGTAATAACTCTTAGTGAAATATCGCTCTTCTCACCCTCGCCGTACTTAACACCGACAATATCAGAAATATGTTTCATAATATTCTGAACAGTATCAACCAAGAAGAGGTTATCAACACCCTGCATTACACAAGCTAAACGTTCAAGACCCATACCCGTGTCAATGTTTGGATGCTCTAGTGGCGTGTAGTTATTATTGCCGTCGTTGTCAAACTGAGTAAACACAAGGTTCCAGACTTCAACGAAACGATCACACTCACAGCCAACTGCACAGTCAGGTGAGCCGCAGCCTTTTTCTTCGCCACGGTCAAAGTAAATCTCAGAACAAGGACCGCAAGGACCTGAACCATGCTCCCAGAAGTTATCAGCTTTGCCAAGTCTTACCATGTGTGATGGGTCAACACCAACTTCCTTTGTCCAGATTTCAAAAGCTTCGTCATCATCTTCATAAATAGAAACGTAGAGCTTTTCAACAGGCATCTCAAGAACCTGTGTAAAGAACTCCCACGCCCAAGCTGTTGCTTCGTGTTTAAAATAATCACCAAAAGAGAAGTTACCAAGCATTTCAAAATATGTACCGTGTCGTGCTGTAATACCAACACGTTCGATATCAGGTGTACGAATACATTTCTGACAAGTTGTAACTCGCTTTCTTGGAGGGGTAATTTCACCTGTGAAATATTTTTTCATTGGTGCCATACCTGAGTTAATAAGAAGCAAAGAGTTATCGTCCTTTGGAATAAGAGGGAAGCTAGAAAGTCTTAGATGACCTTTAGATTCCATAAACGAAAGGAACTTTTCTCTTAGCTCATTGAGTCCTGTCCACTGCATAATAATATCTCCTTTTGGGGAGGACGCAGAGCCTCCCTACATTAATTTTTATTTAATGGTGCTTACGCACTTTTGGACGTCGAGGTCGCCGTCCCCTACGATTTATGTTTTTGGTGTTTACGCATGCAGACGACCACTGGTCGCCCTGATAAATTATAAAATAAAAAGCCTGCCCCAGAATATGGGACAGGCTGACCTGCGGTACCACCCAAATTGACGATTATTAAAAATCGCCCACTTGATTTTCTTTAACGCAGAAATACGCCATGCTTTCACACAGAGGCTCAAAGGTAGCTGTAAAACGGTGATGTAAGAGCCTCCCACCAATAGCTCTCTCTCTTTGACAACACTAATGTTTTACTCGTCTTATCATAGCCCATATATACCTTAGTTATTATAAAGCTCAAATCACTTTATGTCAACAATTTCTTTCTGATTACAGAACCCGCTGGAATCTCTTTGTCGACTTCCATAAAAAGCTTTTGCATCGGATGAGGTGCAGACTCAACTTCTTCACCGTACTCGTTAGTGAGTCTTTTAGCAACCACCTCAAACGAAATACCCGATGGTGGCAACACGTCAAGTGTATCTCCTACTAAAAACTTGTTGCGCTGAGTGATAGTAGCAATACCATTTTCATAACCTTCACACACTGCAACTTGATTATAGTGGCGGATATATCCGCCATTTCCTGTGGTTTGGCCCGGTTCTGTGCCGAAGAAAAAGCCCGTTGAATATTCTCTGTGAGAAATTTTCTCCAACTCTTCTTTTATCCACGGCTGAAGTTTAAAGTTTTCAGGATCTTTCATATAGTCATTAAGCGCATGGCGATAAGCATTAGTTGTAACAGCGGTATAGTACGCTGACTTTGCTCTGCCCTCAATTTTAAAACTACTGATGCCCGCTTTAACAAGCTCATCGATGTGTTCAATCATACAAAGATCACGCGAGTTATAAAGGAAAGTTCCACCGTTTTCTTCAATCACTGGGAAGAACTGACCTTCCCTATTTTCTTCATAAAGATGATATTTCCATCTGCACGGCTGAGCGCAGTCGCCTCTATTTGCATCTCTACCTGTCATAAAAGATGAAATCAAACACCTTCCCGAAAAAGATACACACATAGCTCCGTGTACAAAGCACTCAATTTCTAGGTCCTTCGGGATTTTTGCTCGCATTTCAGCAATTTCAGGCAAGGTCATCTCCCTTGCTAAAACAACTCTTGATGCTCCCATATTATACCATGCGTTAGCACTTTCGTAGTTGATGATGCCACCCTGTGTTGAGATGTGACGTTCAACAGAAGGCGCGTACTTTTTAGCCATTTCGAAAACGCCTAAATCAGCGATAATAAACGCATCTACTCCACATTCTTTCGCATCCATAAGGAACTGAGGCATAGCAACTACGTCTTCGTTTCTTGGCAAGGTGTTACAGGTGAGGTAGAGTTTTTTTCCCTCTTTATGCACTGCCTCACAGGCAAATTTTAATTCGTCTAAAGAAAAATTCTTAGACGCGGTACGCATACCGAAGTTCTTTCCGGCAACGTACACAGCATCTGCTCCGAAACTAAGAGCAGCGCCTAAACATTCCATATCTCCGCAAGGAGCTAAAATCTCTGGTTTAATCATAATTATCCGATAAGTGAAAGGTTATACTGGTGACCTTCCAATGTTGAAGCATAGTATGGTGTTGAACCGTTTTCTACAGTATCATGACAGAAGAAATAATAGTCAGTATTGTTAGGACTAATCGCTGCTAAAATAGCATCAAGCGATGGGTTACATATAGGTCCTGCCGGCAAGCCGTTGAATGTATTTGTGTCGTAAGTACTCTTGTAAGTCGAACGAATGGTTTCCGGAACATCTGTATACTCGCGGTAAGGATAGTAAACAGTACAATCGCAATTGAGCTGTGCTACACCCATCTCAATACCATTATCGAGTCGGTTGTGTAAAACAGAAGAAACATAGTACATATCATCTTTGTTAGCAGCTTCAGCCTGAATGATAGAAGCGATAGTAATAATCTCGTCCATACTATAGTCAGAGTTTTCAATAAGCTCTTCTACTGTAGCTTTCTTAGAACCACCGAGATACTTCTCTTCTTTATAATAAATTCTGTTTTCAAAGTTAGAAAGGAGTTTATAAATTGTGTCTTCCGGGTCTTCGTTTAGATAGAAATCATAAGTATCAGGGAAAAGATAACCCTCAAGCTTATAGTAACGCTTGTCCTTATTCTTTATATCAGCAAGGAAAGCGAAGTCTTCATCGAATGTATCACTGTTACACATATCAAGGAATGTCTGAACATCAGCCGTGACACCCTCATCGTGGAGCTTGTTTGCGATTTCAAGAACATTCATACCTTCAGTTAACTGAACGGTAACAATATCTGTACGGTTAACGTTACTCTGCAAGAAGTTAATGATAGCCTCATAGTCTTTATCTGTTTCCATTTCGAACTCACCCTGTCTGAAATCCTCTTCAGATGTGGTGATATTTGCATAAATAACGAAATATTCAGGGCGCTCGATAACACCGTTTTGTGCGAGTATATCCGCAATCTCAGATATTGAAGGATCAGCAGGAATGCTAATGTTTACAGTTTTAGGATCCTCTTCACGTGAAATAGCGAGCAAGTCGTTGACACCAACCAAAATAACCTGTGAAAGTACGATACCGATAATAACAACCATAGTCAGCCATACCCATTTAAACATTTTCTGGTTACGTTTCGCTTTGTTTTTCTCGATACGCTTATTCTCTTTGCTCTGCTGCTTCAGAGCTTTTTTGGATTCTTTTTCAATACGCTTTTTGGTATCAGAATCGCTGTAGGAGTTAATCTCGTTGGATTTTCTGCGTTTGAGAGGCGACGAACTTGAAGAAAAACCTCTGTAGGAATTTTCATCGCTGTGTACCTCAACAGCAGGAACATCGTTATAGTCATCACTCATTACGCTTTTATCGAAAGAGCGCTGAAATTCCTCCATCTTCTTTTTTCGTGTGTTTTCTATAGAATCACCGGAATAATTATTTCTATTTAAATCACTCATAATTATCCTCCTTTAAACAGTTTTATTTTATGTATGTTTAACGTACAGATTGGAAACTATTGTATCTACCTTGACATCTGTACTCTCAGTTTCGATAGATGTAAGTATATTCTCGGAATACACAAGACAAATCTTTTCTCCATGGTAGTCTTTCAAAAATCTGTCGTAGCAACCTTTACCGTAACCCACCCTATTTCCTGACAAGTCACAACAAAGCGCAGGAACTACGCAGATACTGTTATCAAAATTAGTCACCAGTGTAGCGTCGTCTTGTGGCTCAAGAATATTGAATTTGCCGAATTTTAATTCTTTAAGAGAATTTATATAATAGAAAGAAAGCGAATAATCGTCGTTTGTTTTAGGGACGGCAACTTTCTTTTTGTTAGCAAAAGCAGCGTTAATAATACCGAGCGTATCAATTTCATCTTTGGTTGAAACATAACACAAAATTACATCACACGCTCTGTAAGAATCGCTCATAAGAAGTCGGCTCTGTATTTCAAGCTCCATCTCACGTTTCTTTGCTTTAGAAAGCTCTTTTCTTTTTGCTAAAAAATCAGCTCTTATTTCGGCTTTAGTCATCACACTGCATCGCCTTTCTTATCTCTAAAGCTGTTTCTTCGTCTTTCAAAAGAGCAACTAAGGTGAAAGCAAAATCGAGTGAACAGCCAGGTCCTCTGCCTGTGACGAATTTACCATCAACGGTTACTTTTTCTCCTGTATATGTCGCACCTTTAAGTTCGTTCTCAAAGCCAGGATAACAGGTAGCGTTCTTATTTTCTAAAAGAGAGAGTCTGCCAAGCACCAGAGGAGCAGCACAGATAGCACCGATTAAAAGACCGTTTTCTGCGCAATATTTTGCTACAACAGTAGGAGTTTTATCATCACCGCTTGACAGTGTTTCACTTCCCGGCATTCCTCCAGGATAGATAGCACACTCAGTAGCATTTATATCAATATCAGCACTCACGATATCTGCTTCAACTTTGATATTGTGTGAACCTGTAACAAACTTAGTACCGTTGACGGATACTGTCTGTACAGAAAGTCCTGCTCGTCTTAACACATCTACTGTAGCTAAAGCCTCGATTTCTTCAAATCCGTCAGCTAAAAAGCAATATATCATAATAACCTCCTGTTATTTAGCGATAGCTGTGTATTTCATCAAAATTTTATCAGGATTATAGGAAAGCTTCGATTTTCTCAGTCCTTCAAGCCCTAAATCTTCTTCACGGTTAAATTGCAAAAAGCCAGCATTTGCTTTAGCAAACTCGTTATTGATAACAGCATAAGCTCCGTCAACTTCAACTGCCTTTTCAAAATTAACATCTAAAACATAATCGTTAATCTTCGAGCCAATAGTCATAGCGACAGGACGACTATTGACATAAAGAATTCCACCAAGAAGATCAAGCTCACTGAAGTTATCCACTGCTTCTCTGATTGCACTAAGTTCGCTTTTATCGCTGTCGTTTTGCATATGCCATTTGTGGGCTACAAAGAAAGCGTCTTCTTTGTTTTCTTCATCAATAGATTTATATTCAAAGTTCTCATTATTGCGTTTGAATTTAGATATGTGATTTCGTTTAGCGTGAAATTTCTTACCCGCAAGGTTAGCAAGGTTTTCACGACTGTAAATATAGTCAGCACTGTCGCGTTCTTCTGTAAACTCAAACATATCAGGATAAATGTGAAACAGAATTTCAGCATTTGTTTTATTGAGCATACCGATAAGTGGCTTAACTTTTCGTTCTTTAGCGTCCTTAATAATCTCATCAAGCATAACTTTCGGGGGCTTATCACCTATCGGAAAGGTATAGCCTGACACACCGTTTTTACCAAAATAAGCTTTGTAAAGCACACCATCGTGATTACACACTCTTATATCGTATTTTTCTCGCCACAGATAAGTGGTCGCAAAAGACACATCACAACCAATCTGTCCACTGTTTTTGACGAGTTTCTCAATCCAATCTTTATCTTCTAAAGTAGGGGTATGAAAATCGAGCATAAATCTCCCTTTTCTAAAAAATTATAAACCTAAGATTTCCAAAATCTGCTGTGAAATACTTTCTCTGCTTTTAGGAGTATCCCCCTGTGCGCAGGAAAGATGTATCCAATTAAGCTTTTTGAGTGCATAAAGCGCACTTTCACGACAAGATAAAAGAAAGTCCATATTCTTTTCGTGGATATCCTTTTTGCTTTCGTCGCCGTTATATCTGCCACTCATCAGCTTTTGCGAAACTTCTGGTGGCATATCAAGATAAATAATCGTATCGGGTTTTGGAATGCCTAAGCGATTGTACTCGAAATCCTCGCACCATTCTATATACTCGTCATACTCATCTTCACTAAGCTTTGTCATCTGATAGATGATATTAGAAGTTACATAGCGGTCAGCGATGAGATAGTCACACTCTTCATAGTCTTTTTTCCACGATTTGATGAAAGAAGCTACTCTATCAACTGCATAAAAAGCCGATGCGGCGTATGCGTTTACAGCATCAGGTGAGTCTCCGAGTTCTCCACCCAAGTACATTTTTACAAGCGATGACGTCGGGCTGTCATAATCAGGAAAAGTGATTTTCTTGACTTTATATCCTCTGGTTTTCAAGGTTTCAAAAAGAATATTCGACTGTGTACCCTTTCCGCTACCATCCAAACCTTCTATTACTATAAATTTACTTGCCATATTTTTCTCTGACTTCCTTCATTTTTCCACAGGTCATTTTTCCTTCAGGACAGGCTCCTCTTAAACACCTTGGTCCCGAATTTTTGAATAAAGTAGGAGCTACTTCTTTGCAGAGCATAAGCATCTGCTGTGCCACTTCTCTTATCTCCCACTGCGCACGGTTACAACAACGATGGTCAAAGAAGTTGTTTAAACTTCGAACATTGAAAGTACACACTATCTTAGTGGTACAGGCGTTAGGAAGAACAAAACGTGCATCCTCGTTAGCTTTCTTCACAAAGCTACTGAAAAGAGCTTTGTTTTCTTCTTTAAAAGCGTTCATTACTTCTTCATCGGTTCCGTTTAATTCTATTTCAGAATATTCTTTAATATATCCCAAAACTAAGGCATCTCTAATCTCAGCATAAGCTTCACTTTGCATATCAATTACCTTTTCATAGGCTTTTTTAGCTCTTTCGTTACGAGAAATCTCAGGCGGAGTAACGAACTCAAATTTAGTTCCATCTACATAACGCTGAGACTGCTGGGAATATGATGCAATACGATGGCGGACAAGCTGGTGAGAGCAAGCTCTCGAAATACCCTCAATTCCAAAAGTAAAGCTTGCGTGTTCAACAGGACTTGCGTGGCCGATTTCTGTAAGCATTTCTAAAAAAGAGTTGGTTTTCTCTTCATCTAAACCATCTTTAATATTCGATATATCCGAAGCACTGTAGCATAACTTCGCAGCCATAGCGATAGTCTGCTCAGGATTAGGAGTATGCTGTAAAAGTGTCACCTTTATGCTCATAATAATACCTCATTCCAAAATGACATAGTTACTCATAATACAATTAGTTGTATTATAACACAAAGAAAAAGTCTATTCAATAGTATGTAACAAAAATATACTTATTACAACAAGATTTAACGTGGTCCTTTTTCAAAGTATATTTATTGACAACAAGGTACAAATATTTTATAATCTACTATACACTTGGGAGGTGTTATTAATGGATTATAACAACAATTATCAACCAAACGGAAACAATCAGCCTGTTGACCCAAACTATCAGCAGTACAATAATGCACAGGGTTACGAACAAACTACTTACAATCAGGCTCCACAGGGATATGAACAGCCTTCATATAATCAGGTACCACAGGGATATGAACAACCTTCATATAATCAGGTACCACAAGGTTACGAGCAACCTTCATACAACCAATTCCCTCAGGGAAACCAGCAGTATGGCGCTCCACAGTATGGTCAGCCTATGTACAATCAACCTGCTATACCAGACAACAGCAAAGGCTTTGCTATTGCTTCTCTTGTAACAGGTATTTTATCAGTAACATGTTGTTGTAGCGGTTTGCTACCAAGTATTCTGGCTATTGTTTTTGGTATCATTTCTAAAAATAGAAAGAAAGACAACAACGGTATGTCACTTGCTGGTATTATTTTAGGTGCTATCGGTGTGTTCTTCGGCATCATTTTTGTTATATGGACAGCTACAGGCGGTCTTGAAGATTTCGTTAATGAAATGTACTATTACTAATCAAATAAAAGCGGGGCGGTTTTCCGCCCCCATTTTTTGGAGTTTGCTATGAATAAATTCAATAAAACTCAAAAAATTATATTTGCACTTTTACCACTACTTCTGATTCCTACAGTATATTTCGCAGGCAAATTTCTATCAAACTACACCTATCTTTTCCCACCGTGTATGTCGTACACCCTATTTCATTTTAACTGTCCCGGTTGCGGTATGACACGATCTGTGCTTGCACTTTTACAAGGAGATATACTCTTATCGTTAAGACAGAATATATGTGTCGTAGGTGGTATTTTGGTTTGTGTATGGCTGTACGTGGAATATGTGTTTTTTCTATTTTCTAAGAAACCACCATTCACAATATTGAAAACTAAATTTCTATGGGCATTGCTTATTTTTTTAGGGATATATACTGCACTTCGAAACATTTTTCCTGTTCTTGCTCCGATTTAAACGAACACATAAACGGTGTTCGTTTTTTCTTGCATAAAAACTCTACTTTTGATAAAATACCAGTGGTGGTGATATTATGGCTAAATCAAGCTGTGAATTTTGTGCATACTACATTTATAATGAACATTATGATTGTTACGAATGTATGGTAAACTTAGACGAAGATGACGTCGCAAGATTCATGCAATCATCAGTCGACAGCTGTAGTTATTTTAAGTTCAGTGATGACTATAAAATCGCGAGGAAACAGAACTGATATGAAAAAAGAAAAGCTTAAACTTTATTTCCAAATACTTTTATCGTTTATGAAAATAGGAGTCGTTACCTTCGGAGGAGGATACGCGATGATTCCTATTATTGAAAACGAAACCTCTACAAAAAGAAAATGGATCAGTGGCGAGGACTTGCTCGATGTTGTTGCAATTTCCGAATCTACTCCGGGTCCTATCGCTATTTGTGCCGCTACTTTTATAGGATATAAGGTAGCAGGAATCATAGGTGCATTTATGGCAACACTCGGTGTAGTTCTTCCATCTTTTGTTATCATTTACATCATTTCGATTTTCTTAAAAGAATTCAATACCTATGATATTGTGAAATACGCCTTCACAGGTATAAGAGCAGGTGTACTCGCACTTATCATCAAAGCTGTAGTTTCAATGTTTAAAAAAGCACCAAAACATATTTTAGCCTATACTATTATGGCTATAGCTTTTGCATTAGTTGTAATCTTTTCTGCTAATGTACTCGTTATTATCCTTTCGAGTGCTGTTATTGGAATTGTTGCATCAATCATCGCAAGAAAGCGAGGTAAAGAACTCAAATGATTTACCTCATACTTTTTCTCGAATTCTTCAAGATAGGCGCATTCACTTTCGGTGGCGGATACGCGATGATTCCATTTATTCAGGAAACTGTTATTAAACACGAGTGGCTTTCAACTGCTGAGCTTGTTGACTTTATCGCGGTAAGCGAAAGCACCCCTGGTGCATTTGCTGTTAATATTTCGACTTATGTCGGCTCACAGGTAGGCGGATTCTTTGGTGCCGTGTGTGCTACAACAGGTGTTGTGCTACCTGCTTTCATTATCATACTCATTATCGCTAAAATCTACGATAAATTCAAAAACAGTAAAACCGTCAAAGGCGCAATGTTCGGACTCAAGTCCGTTGTAGTAGGACTTATTGCCGCTACAGTTATTTCTATTGCTTTAGAGGTGTTTTTCGCTAGTGGATTAAGTGTTTCTGTTTTCACAACTACAACATTCTGGTTCTCGCTTGTTGTATTTGCTTTGATGTTGTTTTTACTTCTTTATAAGAAATTAAGTCCGATTATTATCATTGTGCTTTCCGCAACTCTTGGAATTGCCGCTGGATACATCGGAATAATATAAAATTACGCACAGCCTGTAATTACAAGCTGTGCGTTTTTATTTAGAGTTCCTTTTTTATTGAATCCAATGCACCTTTTTCGATTCTGCTAACTTGAGCCTGACTAATGCCGATTTCGGTAGCTACTTCCATCTGAGTTTTACCCTTAAAATACCTAAGAGAAAGTATCTTTTTTTCTCGGTCCGAAAGTTTTCTTATCGCCTCTTTTATTGCGATTTCGTCGAGCCAGTCGTTATCATCAACGCTATCACCAACCTGATCCATAACATAGATAGTATCGTTTCCTTCGGAAAACACGGGTTCGAAAAGTGATACGGGTTCAACTATCGCTTCGAGTGCTAAAACCACATTTTCTTTTGGAATATCCATAACTTTCGCTATTTCTTCAACTGTCGGTTCTTTACCGTTTTTCGTAGTCAGCTCTTCTTTTATCTGCATTGCGTGATATGCTGTATCACGCATAGAACGCGAAACCCTGATTGAGTTATTATCTCTTAGATAACGCCTTAATTCTCCACACACCATAGGAACACCATAAGTCGAAAATCTAACGTCCAAACTCGGATCAAAATTGTCGATTGCTTTTATAAGTCCGATTACCCCTACCTGAAAAAGATCATCTAAGTTTTCACCTCGATTTACAAAACGCTGAATAACAGAAAGAACTAAACGCAGATTTCCGTTTATCATCTTCTCTCTAGCTTTTTGGGCTTCAGCTTTTGAGCCTGTCCTGATAATATTTAATAATTCACGTTTTTCTTTTTCTGATAAAACCTTGAGCTTAGCGGTATTAACTCCGCAGATTTCAACCTTATTGTACTGCAACAAAAATCCCCCTTGGTAGCACTTAAGTTAAGTATTACCAAAGGGGTGTTTTTTAATTCAATTATTCATCAATACTGTCCGAGAGTTCAACTTTTGAGTCGATACTTTGAACAGCACTGAGTTTACGCTGAATCTGACGTGTACGAACTCCAGCCAAGGTATCAAGGTCTTTTGTAACAAGATTAATATGCTGTTGAGCTTTAGAAAGAACATCGGAGAAGGTATCAAACTCCTTCTTCACTGAGCCTAATACTTCCCAGACTTCTGCACTTCTCTTTTGGACAGCAAGTGTCTTGAAGCCCATCTGGATAGAGTTAAGCAATGCTGCCATTGTGCTAGGTCCTGCAATATTAACCCTGTAATCACGCTGTAAAACTTCTACTAAACCTCGGTTTACAACTTCACTGTAAAGTCCTTCAAAAGGTAAGAACATAATAGCAAACTCAGTTGTGTTTGGAGGGTCAATATACTTATCGTGGATATCCTTTGCTTCCCTTTTAATTGTAGTGATAAGAGTTTTTACGGCGAGTTCAACCTGCGCCTTATCACCCAAGTCGTAAGCATCTTTCAACGCGGCGTAGGTATCACCCGGGAATTTAGAGTCAATAGGAAGATAGATAAATCCGTCATCGTCACCCGGAAGTCTGATAGCAAACTCAACTACATCTTTAGATCCCTTTTTGGTTGCAACATTTTCGTCGAACTGTTCGGGAGCTAATATTTCTTTCAGAATAGATGAAAGCTGAATTTCGCCTAAGATGCCGCGAGTCTTAACATTAGAGAGAACTTTTTTCAAATCCCCTACACCTGATGCTAAATTTTGCATCTCACCGAGTCCCTTGTAAACCTGTTCAAGTCGCTCGGATACAAGCGCAAATGATTTATTCATCTTATCTTCGAGCGTTTTCTGAAGCTTTTCGTCAACAGTTTCTCGCATTTTTTCGAGCTGTTTATTATTGTCTTCCTGAATGTAGCTGAGTTTCTGTTCAACACTCTTACGGATAAGCTCGAGTTTTTGCTCATTTTCAAGTGAAAAAGTTTTGAGTCTTTCCTCAATCGCCTTGCTTTTTTCGGCCTGCGATTGCATAAAATTCTGCTGATTCAAAGCAATCATATCGCCAAGACTTTTCACAGATTGATTGGTCGAAGCAGAGATTTCTTGTCTTAATGTGCTAAGCTGCTGTTCGTTTTTTTGTGTAAACTCGGTCATATCAGGTTTAGTGTTTCGATTTTTTAACAGTAATATTACTGCCACTAAACCAAACAAAAGCGATAAAACCGCTACGCACAATATAATGATATTCAGTGTATCCTGTGTCATAAATAACTCCTGTATTTTGTGTTTTTCTATGTAATGATTTTATCATTCCTCATAGCTTTAGTCAACTGTAATAACATCACTATTCAAATTTTGTCGCTATGAATTTTTCGCACTGTACAGGCGAATAAACAAACTCGTCAATATGGTCATTTTTATAATAATAAACCGGCTTTTGGACAGTATCATCACAAGTGAAAGTATCGATAATTATCAGTTTAATTTTCATTTTAGGTTTGATAATACTTTTTATGTAGACACTCGCCTTGTCACCGACCTTCACCCCATCTTTAAGTTCCGCAAGACCCGCTAAATTCGGAGTAAGTTCAATAAAAGCTCCATAGTTTTCTACTGAACGGACAATACCTGTGACCGTTTCCCCTGCATTAAAGTTGCTTGCGTTTTCCTCCCATGTTCCAAGAAGTTCTTTATGGCTGAGGCTTATTCTACCGTTCTCTATCGATTTTATCACGGCTTTTATATCCATTCCTACGGTGAATCTCTCACGTGGGTGTTCGATTCTTGAGATAGAAATAGCATCTATTGGCATAAGTGCTACAACTCCACAACCTATGTCCGCAAAGGCGCCGAACGCTTCGAGGTGAGTAATTCTGGCAGGTATTACATCGCCAACAGTAAGCGTATTTACATAGTTTTCTATACACTTACGTTGAGCTTTCGCACGCGATAGCATCGCTACGTCTTCACCGTTTTCATCTTTTATAACATCGGTTACTACAAAACAAACTGCCCGATTAACTCGTGATATTACAGCTATATCACGAACGGTACCCTCTTTTATCCCCACAGCTCCTTCCTCTCTGGGGATAATTCCTTTCATTACTCCTAAATCTACAATAAGATTGTGAGCATTATCGCACAGCACAGCTTTTGCTTCAAGAATTTTCGAGCTTTCTTTAGCTTCTATGATATTTGAAAGGGAAGAAAGCGTTCTTTTGTTATCATTACTATAGAGAAGTTTCCCCTCAGGTAAATAGCCTGTCATTTTGTGTCCTCCTTAGGCTTTCATTTCTATAGATTTTTATGACACAAACAGAAAAGATATACCAAACACATAAATGAACATTGTTTGAAAATTTATCATTGGGTATTGAAAAGAGATAAAATATATATTAAAATTATAAAAGTTTTAAGAAAGGAAATTAAACTATGAAAAGATTACTATTAATCGTACTTGCACTTATGATGTGTATGGCTGTACTCACTGCTTGCGGTGACGAAGTTGTATACACAGGTACAACCGAAAAAACTAACGGGGATGTTTCCCAAAACGGAGGTAACAAAGATATGGAAGCTTTACTTAACATTAACGACATCAAACCTGTAGAAGATGCAGTGGTTGACGACGATTACGCTATCAGAGAGCCTGAAAAAGGCGAAACTGTAGCTATTCTTCACACAAGCATGGGCGATATTAAAATGAGATTCTTAGACGAAATCGCTCCACTTGCTACTAACAACTTCATCGCTCTCGCAGAAGCTGGTAGATACGACAAAACTATCTTCCACAGAGTTATTAACAACTTTATGATTCAGGGTGGCGACTACACTAATTTCGATGGTACAGGCGGTGTATCTGCTTACGGTGTTGAATTCCCTAACGAAGTTTCTGAATACGCTTCAAACATCAGAGGCTCTGTAGCTATGGCAAATGCAGGTCCTGATACTAACGGAAGCCAGTTCTACATCAACCAGTGTCCTGAAGACAACACATACTTGGACGGCGGATATACTGTATTCGGCTGGGTTTACGAGGGTATGGACGTTGTTGACGCTATCGCTTCTGTTGCTACTGCAGTTGGCGACAGACCACTCGAGGACGTAGAACTTGAATACGTTGAGGTAGTAGAATATTAATTTTCTGATTTAGAATTTTATTATATTCCCGAAAGGAATTATAATCATGGCTGATAAACCTATAGTCGCTATTATGTACGACTTTGACAAAACCTTGTGTACTAAAGATATGCAGGACTACACTTTTATTCCAAGCCTTTCGATGGAATCTTCCGATTTCTGGGCAGCTGCCAACGGTTTTGGCAGAGAGGAACACATGGATTCCATTCTTGCATATATGTACATAATGATACAGAAGTCGAAAGAAAAGAATATCCGACTTGACAGAGAAACTCTCATTAATAACGGTAAGGATATCGAGCTTTATAAAGGTGTTAAAGAATGGTTTGACAGAGTTAACCAGTACGGAGCGCTCATTGGCGTGAGTGTTGAACACTATGTAATTTCATCAGGTCTTAAGGAAATCATTGAAGGTTCCGGCATCAGTGATAAGTTCAAAGAAATTTTCGCGTGTGAGTTCTACTACGACGAAAGTGGGCAGGCTGTGTGGCCAAAAACTGCTGTTAACTACACAAACAAAACCCAGTTCGTTTACAGAATCAATAAAGGTGTGCTTGATGTAGCTAACGACGTAGACTTAAACTCATCAATGCCCGATGACTCAAAGAGAGTCCCGTTTTCGAATATGATTTATATTGGCGACGGACTTTCCGACGTTCCGTGTATGAAGATGATGAAAGCCTATGGTGGTCAGTCAATCGCTGTTTACAACGATTCTAACAAAGAAAAGGTTGAACAGCTACTTATTGAGGACAGAGTTGACTTTATCTTTCCTGCTGACTATTCAAAGGACGGCGCGCTTGATAAAACAATGAAGAATATTTTGCGTAAAATCGCTATTAAGAACGATTTGTATGATGAGAATATACGTCAGCTAAAGGCTATTGATAGATGAAAATAATATTCCTATAAAGAAATAACCCCGCTTTTACGAGCGGGGTTTTGTTATATCAATGATTAAATCAACCTACTGATTACAGCTTTTGTATTCTGCCACGATTTTTCACAGCTTTGATTACATTCAGCGTAAGCATTGTAATAGTAGCTATGATAATAGCGGCAAGGAGAACGCAAACAATGATAGTGTAAATAATATTAGAACCTGTGTCCTCTTCTCCCATATCTGTAATCTCAGCGGAAGATGAGCATGCTTTCACAAATTTTTCCTGCATATAAACATATACGTCACTTGGGATATTGGAGAAAGTATAGCACTTATCGATATATTCCTGTGGCGGATAGATAAGCTCACAGTTTTTAATCTCATCATCAAGCATATCGTGAGCAGCTTCGTTCGGTGTAGCATAACCGATATACTCAGCATTCGCAAGTGCTACCTCAGGCTCACACATAAAATTGATAAAAAGCTCAGCGTATTCCTTGTTCTGGCAACATGTAGGAATACACATAGCATCAACAAAAAGATTAGAGCCTTCTTCCGGTAAGCAGTATGTCAAATCAGGATTGTTCTGCATCATAGTGTAGATATCACCTGCATAATACGGAGTGATAGCCGCCTGTGAGCTTTCCATTTCAGTGAAAACCTGATCCATAACGTACTTTTTGAGAAGTGGTTTCTGAGCAACTAACTTTTCGGTGGCACGGTCAATATCAGCTCTTGTAAAGTTCTGTGAACCCGGGTCAATCGGTGGATCACACAACTGCATTGAGATAGCCATCGCATCACGAGAGTTATTAAACATCAGGATTTTTCCTGCGTACTTTTCATTCCACAAATCCGAAAAGCCCTTAACTTCTCCCTCTTTGATCATTTTTTTGTTGTAACCAAGAGCTACAACACACCACGAATACGGCACTGTATACTCACCTGTCGGGTCATAAGAAGCAGTTTTGTAATTATCCATAATATACTTGTAGTTAGGGATATTCTCAAAATCAATCTTCTCGAGCATTCCCTCTTCCCTTAACTTACTGACCATATAGTCAGACGGGATGATTACATCGTATGATGAATTGGAATTAGAGAGAATGTTATATAGCTCTTCGTTAGTTTCAAAGTTAGTGTAGTTGACTTTTATATTATATTTTTTCTCGAACTCATCGATAACATCTAAGGTGCCGTCGTCTCCGTTAGAGATATATTCACCCCAGTTATATACATTGATTTCGCCCTCATAACCACCACTACTTTCACCGCAACCTGAAAGGCAAAGCGGCAAAATGATGATAATAAGGCTCAAAAAAACGCATATTTTCTTTTTCATTTTCTACTCCAAAATATATTATGCTTTCGATTTCTCAGCCTCTTTGTTACCTCTGATATTTATCAGAATGAGGATAAGAAGAATGACAACAAACAAAATAGCCGACAGCGCATTGGCCTTAGGATTGATACGCTGATGGGTCATTGTGTAAATCTGGATAGGCAAAGTCTGGAACTTACTTCCTCGGGTGAAATATGTGATAACAAAATCATCTAAGCTATAAGTGAAGCTGATGAGAAGTCCAGAGAAAATTCCCGGCATAATCTCAGGAAGCACTACCTTAAAAAACGCCTTAAGGGGACTACACCCCAAGTCAAGCGCCGCTTCATAGATACTGTTATCCATACGCTTTAGTCGAGGAGTAACATTCAGAATCACATACGGTGTACAAAATCCAATGTGAGCTAAAAGCACTGTTAGAAAGCCCATCTCGAAACCGAGTATAGTGCCTGCCATAGTAAAAAGAAGCATCAGCGATACACCAGTTACAATTTCAGGGTTGATGATAGGAATATTCGACACATTCTGTATAACCGTACGATATCCGCCCTTGAAATTATAAATACCGATAGCAGCGAGCGTCCCCAGCACTGTCGCAATAAGCGATGCCAAAACCGCTACTAAAAGGGTATTGTAAAGACTTTGCATAATCTGAGCGTCCTGAAACAGGGCAACATACCACTTGAGCGTAAAACCTTTCCATACGGAGGTTTTTCCGTCGTTGAAGGAATACGCAATAAGGTAAATAAGCGGTAAGTATAAAAAGCCCATAATAAATCCGAAGTAAAGCTTCTGTGAAAACTTTTTCATACACCCACCGCCTCCTCGTCACCGAATCTGTTCATAAATACAAGGAAGCCCAGAATTACAACCATAAGCACAAGCGCAATAGCTGAGCCTGTGTGATGGTCCGACTGGAATACTCGCTCAATAACGTCACCAATCATAAACTGAGTTCCGCCTAAATACTGAGCAACTAAGAACGTACTCGCTGTCGGTACAAAAACCATAGTTATACCCGAGATAATACCCGGCACCGACAACGGGAATATTACATTTTTAAATACGTAAAATTTGTTTGCACCCAAATCCTGTGCTGCTTCAATAAGCGAGTTATCGATTTTACTCATAACCGTGTGGATAGGTAAAATCATAAACGGTAGAAACTCGTAAACCATACCTAAAATAGTCGCGCCTGAATTTCCGATAAGGGTAATATCAATGCCTAAGAAGTTGAGCATCGTATCTAGCGGACCGTAGTTCTGTAAAATCAGCACCCACGCGTAAATTCTAAGCAAAAAATTCATCCACATAGGTACCATAATGAACATGATTATCATACTTTGCTTATGCTCTTCACATCTGGAAATCATAAAGCTCAACGGATACGCAAGCACTAAGCAGATGAATGTGGAGATAAGCGCTATCCACAGTGAATAAAGAAAAACCTGTGAATAATCAGATGCGTTCACAAACATCTCAAAGGTAAAGTTACCCTGTTCGTCAGTAAAAGCGTAGTAGATAACCATACCGATAGGTACAATAGTAAAAAGAAGCATCCACAAAAGGTACGGATAGGCTGTCTTTTTAGTTTTCATCGGCCTCTCCTTCCCCTTCAATCACCTCGAAAGTAGCCTTTGAAAAATCAAAGCTTACTGGAACGTAGGTAGCAACCTGTTCGTCCTGATCACTTTGCATAAGCCATTTTCTCTCGTCAGATTCAAGGATAATCTCGTTGTGTTCACCTTTCCAGATAACAGACTCGATGTAAACTTCATCAAGATCACCCACACCGTCGCCAGCAATATGAAGTCCTGTTGGTGGTAGGATGATGTGAAGTTTAGTCCCCTCTTCATAGTAACAATCAGGAACTTCAATTTCATTATCCTCAATTGAGATAGTAATGGTGTTAGCTTCCTCATCACTATAAAGTACAGTTGTAAAAATCTCATTATTTGGAAGCAGGAACATCTTAGGCATAATATGGATATTATCAGGAGAAACAGTCATGCCGATAGTATCCCCAACTTTTTGTGCAACTGTTGAGTGGATAATCCACTGACACTTGTTGCACTTTACGCTCATTTCGTAATGAACGCCCTTAAATATCGTATCCTCAACTGTACCAACAAGTACTGACTGAGTAGGATCAACAACTTCGATATCCTCAGGACGAATAACTACATCAACAGGAGAATTCTTAGGGAAGCCCTTGTCAACACACTTGAGTTCCTGACCCAAGATGCTAACTCTGCAGTCATCAAGCATAACACCGTTTATAATATTAGCTTCACCAATGAAATCTGCTACGAAAGCATTTGCAGGCTCGTTGTAGATATCAGTAGGAGTACCGATTTGAGCGATAACACCGTTGTTCATAACAACAACTCTATCACTCATAGTAAGTGCTTCTTCCTGATCGTGTGTTACATATACGAAAGTTTTCTTTGTTTTTTGCTGAATTTTCTTAAGCTCAATCTGCATATCCTTACGAAGTTTTAAATCGAGCGCGCCGAGAGGCTCGTCAAGAAGCACTACATCAGGGTCACACACCAAAGCTCTGGCAATCGCTACTCGCTGTTGCTGACCACCCGAAAGGTTATTTATCTTTCGCTTTTCGTAGCCTTTAAGGTCAACTATAGCGAGCATATGCTTAACCTTATTCTCTATTTCAGCTTTTGACATCTTCTTGAGTCTAAGACCAAAAGCGATATTATCATAAACATTAAGATGTGGAAACAATGCGTATTTCTGAAAAACAGTATTAACATTACGCTTATGTGGCGGTAGCTCATTGATTCGCTGTGAATCAAAGAAAACATCACCGCTTTTTGGCTCAATAAAACCACCGATAATCCTAAGTGTTGTGGTTTTTCCGCAACCTGACGGACCTAATAGGGTGATAAACTCCTTATCATAAATATCAAGGTTGATACCGTTCAGAATAACTTCGTTTCCGTAGTCAAAAAAGATATCTCTCAAGGACACAATTACTTTTTTGTCCAACTTTCTACCCCCAATCCATTTATTGACTAATACAAATTTCGTCAAATAAATTATAGTTGCAAGCCCCCTGTTTGTCAACGAATTTATAGCACATTGTACTGATAAAAATTTATCCAACAATTGCATCAAGTTTATGAAAAATCTATATACGTTACACACAAATCCACTATTTGTATTTTGAGTAAATTGCACACAGTTTCGTCATTTTATACATCAGCTATAATTTTCATTTAGTAAATACGTTAAGAACACTTCGTGAAATCCACCAATTTGTTCTTATTAAGATTGTGCATATTGCCGAAGCGTTCGCTTTCAAGAGAGTTTTGTTCTCTTCTACTTTGACACAAAAAAACACAAAAGGTAAAAATGCACATTAATCAGGTTACATTTTTGTTAAATATATGTATTTAATATTTGAGAAAAAAGTTTTATAATTAGACTAGGATATTCCGTCAAGTGTATTGCGGATATTTTTATTAATTTGAAAGGAAAGATTGATGTGAAAAACTTCAAAAGAACTCTCAGCCTTCTTCTAAGCATTCTGATGGTTGTATCAATGCTCACTATCGTTGCTACTGCCCAGACTTTTGCTGTAGAGACTGAGAACGCACAGACAGGTGCTGTTACCAGCGCGGACAGTTTCTCTTGGGATAACGCTTCTGTTTATTTCCTACTTACTGACCGTTTCTACAACGGTAACACATCTAACGACCATTCTTACAATCGTCTTATCAACAGAGATGGTTCTGTTGTTACTCCGAGTATGCTCAACTCCGACGTAGCAACATTCCACGGCGGTGACTTTGCCGGTATTACCAAGAAAATCAACGAAGGTTACTTCGACGATCTTGGTGTTAACGCACTTTGGATTTCAGCTCCTTACGAGCAGATTCATGGTTACGTTATCGTAAATGAAGGTAAGTCTAACTCTGTTAAGCACTACGCTTACCACGGATACTACGCTATGGACTATACACAGACCGACGCTAACTTCGGTACTGCTCAGGAATTCAAGACAATGGTTGACACAGCTCACAACCACGGTATCCGTATCGTTTTAGATATCGTTATGAACCACCCTGGTTATAACACAATCTACGATATGAACGAGTATGGCTTCGGTTCATTTATGTCAACTTACGGCGGTGTTAACTACGCTTTAGACCAGTACTACAACTGGAAAAACAATGCAAACTACCATCGTTCAATCGACTACAACTCATCAAACGCTACATCAAGTTGGGCTAAATGGTGGGGTCCAAGTTGGCTTAGATGCGGTATTACAGGTTACACCCCATTCGGTGGCGATGATCTAACAAAATCAGCCGGTGGTGACCTTCCTGACTTCTTAACAGAGTCTAATTCTTCTGTTTCTGTTCCTACTTTCTTACAGAACAAATGGCAGAAAGAAGGTAGAAAAACTACTGAAATGAATGAACTCAACGCTTGGTTTAGCAAAACCGGTAAACCAAAGACCGTAAGAAACCACCTCGTGTACTGGCTCTCAGAATGGGTAAGACAGTACGGTGTTGACGGTTTCCGTTGTGACACAGCTAAACACGTTGAGCTTGCTTCATGGAAAGCCCTTTCTGACGAATGTACATCTGCTCTTAAAGAGTGGAGAACAAACAACAAGGGCAAAACTCCTGCAGCTTCCTGGACAGATGATTTCTGGATGACAGCTGAGGACTACGGTTCAGGTGTTAACAAGGACAGCTACTTCACAAGCGGCGGTTTTGATTCAAAAATCAACTTCTCATTCACAGGTGGTGGCGGTGTTCCTAATTCAGGCTCTATCAACAACACCTACGCTGACTATGCTAACAAGATCAACAACGATCCAAACTTCAACGTACTTTCATACATTTCTTCACACGATACTGCTCTTTGCAGAGGTGACTTAATCTACCAGGGTTCAGCATTCCAGCTCTTACCTGGTGCTATCCAGATTTTCTATGGTGATGAATCTGCTCGTCCTTTGATTAACTCAAGTATCGCAAACGTTAAGGATCACCTCTTACGTTCAGACATGAACTGGAATTCTATGGACAAAACAGTTCTTGCTCACTGGCAGAAGGTTGGTCAGTTCAGAAAGAACCACATCGCTGTAGGTGCAGGTTCACATAAGTCAATCTCTGCTACAAGCGGTACCGCTTTTGTAAGAGAGTACAACAAAAACGGTGTTTCTGATACAGTATTTGCTTGTATCGCTGCTAACAAAAACACTAACGTTACACTCACAGTTGGTTCTTATGTTGCTGACGGCACAGTTTTAAAGAACGCTTACAACGATGCTACTGCTACAGTATCAGGCGGTAAGGTTACATTTAACTCAGGCGCTAATGGTACTATCCTTGTTGAAATTGCAGGTGCTTCTACTTCACCTGATGTATCAGTATCACACACAGGTGGTAACTTTGCTGATAAGCTTTCTATCACAGCTACATTAAACGAATACGCAACAAGTGGTACATACCAGATTGGTAACGCTTCTGCTGTTAAATTCACAGGTTCTAAAACAATCACAATCGGTGCTGATATGGAATTTGATGAGTCAGTAACAATCAAATTTACAGCTACTGATGGCAAAGATACAAAAGAACGTTCTTACACATACACAAAGATTGATCCAAACGCTACACCATTCAAGTTCCCAACAGAGCGTACAACATATCTTGTTGATACAGCTAAGTGGGGTAAAGCTAACTGCTACGCATGGATTACAGGTGGCACTAACAACGGTGCTTGGCCGGGTCTCGCTATGAAAGAAGCCGGTGAATACGAAGGTAGCAAAGTTTACTCATACGAAGTTCCTGCTTCTATGTCAAATGTTATCTTCAATAACGGTTCAGACGCAGGAAAGACTGCAGACCTTACATTCACACCATACGCTTACTATGATAACGGCTCTATGAAGTGGGTTAATGTAGAAAAGCCAGTTCAGCCTACTACAGAAAAGCCAACTGAAACTCAGAAGCCTACTGAGACTCAGAAACCTACTGAGACCCAAAAACCTACTGAAACTCAGAAACCAAGTGAGACTCAGAAGCCATCAGTTCCTGTAAGACCAACAATTCCTATTGGCTCAGACTTATATTTAGGCGATGCTGACTTAGACGGCGAAGTTTCAATTTTAGATGCTACTGAAATCCAGAAATACAACGCTCATCAGTTCGATTTAACAGAAAGAGCTTTAATCACAGGTGACGTTGACGGTGATGGTTACGTAACTATCGTTGATGCTACTGAAATCCAGAGATTTATGGCTCAGGTTAAGAGCAAACACCCAATCGGTGAGAAAATTAATGGCGAAGTAGAGCCACCTGAAAAGCCAACTGAAACTCAGAAACCTACTGAAACTCCAAAGCCAACAGAGACTCAGAAGCCAACTGAAACCGTGAAGCCAACTGAGACTCAAAAGCCTACTGAAATACCATCTTCTGAAGACTCATCAACTGATGTAAAAGATACATACACAATCTACGCTGATATGGGTTATCAGTGCGACGCTTACGCTTACTACTGGGAAGATGGCGGCAACGCTCCTCTCACCTGGCCTGGCGTAAAGATGGAATATGTTTCAGGAAGCAAATACAAAGTTGAAGTTCCTGCAAGTTGCAACAAAATCATCTTCTCAAACAACAGTCAGGATCAAACCGGTAACTTAGATGTTCCTGGTGATGGTGCTACATACTATAAGAGTTCAAACTCTTGGGATTCTAACCCAACACCTGGTCCGGGTCCGGGTCCTGTTCCTGGCGGATTTGACTTCTCTAACCCACGCACTATCGTTGTAATCGATGATGCAAACTGGGGTAGTGTATACATCCACTACTGGAGCGGTTCAGCCGGTACAGTTTGGCCTGGAGACCAGATGACTTCCATCGGTCAGCTCGACGGAAGTAACGCTTATGCGTTCACTCTTGATGACCAGTATAGCGATTTCGTAATCAATATCGGAAGTAATGTGAACCAATCAGCAAACTTAACTGTCGGTTCTCCGTATCAGGCATTCAGAACATCAAGCAAATCTTTTGTTGACGCAAGCGCTTATCTTAAATAAGCATCTATCTTTCTAATTTTGGACACAGGGTAAAACCTGTGTCCTTTTTTTGTTTAATTTACCGTTACTTGCCTTTTACATTTATATGTACCTCAAAAAATTGACAAACAGCAAAAATGTTATATAATATGAGTATCTATATTATCATAGTGGGTTATTATGAATTTTTGACATATACCACTTGGGGAGGTAATTATTTTGTTCCAGATTTTCAAGGAACACAAGGGATTTTCTAAACAGATTTTCCTTCTCGCTAAAAATGAGCTTATTAAAACCTACAAAGGCGCTGTTATCGGTCCTTTCTGGGCAGTTGTAAAACCGGCATTCACTCTCTTTGTTTACTGGTTTGCTTTTACCGTTGGTATCAAAGATTTGGGTGCTGTAAACGTTTCAATTGATGGCGAGTTCATAAATACTTTTGACCGTTTCACTTTCATGCTTGTTGGTTTTATTCCTTGGTTTTTTATCTCCGACAGCATTACACAAGGCGCTAAATCCATTAAGCAAAACCGTCAGTTTGTAACAAAAGTCAGCTTCCCTGTTTCTACAATCATGACCTACACTTCGCTTGCGCGTCTTTTTGTACACCTATTATTAGCTACTATAATGTACCTTTACGTAGCACTTGTTTCAGGTGTTGGCATCAGCATTTATAACCTACAGTTTTTCCTGTACTGTCCGCTGATGTTCATTTTCTTCCTTGCACTCACCTGGTCGACAGCTCCTATGTCAGCTTTCTCAGCAGACTTTGAGAATATGATAATTTCCATTATGTCAGGTATTTTCTGGGTTTCAGGCGTTATCTACTCAAGCTATGATTTCACATCAGGCTTCTTAAAATACTTAATGCTTCTAAACCCTATCAACTTCTTCGCTAACGGATACAGAAACGCTTTTCTCTACGAAAGATGGTTCTTTGAATATCCTCTTGAGCTTATCATCTTCCTTATCGAGTTCGTTGTTGTTTTCGCTCTCGGTATTTTTAACTACAACAGATTACGCAAGAAATTACCTGATGTATTGTAAGGAGAATAAAATGGCAGATCCTATTATTTCTTTTAAAAATGTCAGCAAGGAATACATTCTTTACAAAAACGATAAAGAAAGATTCCGTGCATTGTTTCTTAAACCTAAGAATCCTAAAATCAATAAAGCTTTAAAGAACGTTTCTTTCGATATTCATTCAGGCGAAAGTATCGGTATCATCGGTGACAACGGCGCAGGTAAATCAACAATCCTCAAAATGATTACAGGTGTTGCTCACCCTGATGAAGGCGAAATAGAAGTTCACGGCAAGGTTGCAGCTCTTCTCGAGCTTACAGCCGGTTTCTCAATGGAAATGACAGGCAGAGAAAACATCTACCTCAAAGGCTATATTTTAGGACTTAACGATGAATATATCCGCACTATCGAAGAAAGAATCATCGATTTCGCTCAGCTTGGCGACTACATCGACCAGCCTGTAAGAACATACTCGAGCGGTATGAGAATGCGACTCGGTTTTGCTATCAACGTTAATATTGAACCTGATATTCTGGTTGTTGATGAAGCTCTTTCCGTTGGTGACGCATCTTTCAAGAAAAAATGTAAGAATAAAATCAATGAAATCATCAAAAGCGGGGTAACTGTTCTTTATGTAAGTCACAATCAGGCTGGTGTTAAAGAGCTTTGTAACCGAGCTATCTTTATGAAAAAAGGCGAGCTTATCTACGATGGTGATGTATCTGAAGCTTACAGAATTTACGAAGAAAGCAAAGCTAAGAAATAATTCTTTTTTAGAATTCAACTAACAGAGGTTATCTATGTTAAGCAGTTTTAGAAAAAACGAGATATACATGTCGTGTAGATACTTAAAATCACACAATCTTCTGCCAAAGGAAGGCACGGTAATTAACATTATCGGCTCTCACCCACTAAGTGATTATTTAAGCGACACTCTTTCGTCTCTTTACGACAAAACTGAATATAAGTACACCGTGTATCAGGTTAAAAAGCCTGATGCTCTTTCAAGCACTGTTTCAAAACAGTGCTTTTTGTACTGTTTAGACTTAAGGTCGGGTGATACTTACGCACTTATTGAACTCGCCAAAGCTCTTGAATACGCTGAAAAATTCAAGAAATCCAAGTTCATTGCACTGACTATTATCCCCCCTTTTTCCAAACGTGAAGATGTAAGTTCTCTTTCTGAAATTGAGCTTTCCAAGGTAACATACGGCACGCTTCTTTCTGACGTAGAGAAGACTCTAAAAAACTACACTGATACACTTGATATAAGAGAAATACGTTTTGATAACTTCTTAATCGAGGACAGCTCTTACAACGCTCTTAATTTATCTGCTATTGTTAAAGATGCATGCGAGAGCGGATGTGTAACGATAGACAGCGAAGATGTGTACAACACAGTTTCCGCTGTAAGTATGAGTGATGCTGTAAATGCTACATTCACCGTACTTAAAAATGGTAAACACGGCAACATCTATAATATGTCGGGTGAACCTATGTCGATGTATGAAGTTAAATCTTTCGTATACAAAGCTTTATGTAAATACGGAATAACTCTAGACTTTATGAAAAGCGACATACCATCTCACAAATCCTACCGTGTTCTTGATACAGGTAAAATGAGTTCACTGGGTTTTTCCCCGCTTTGCGATAATGAAACGCGTCTTTTGTACGCACTAACAGAGTTACTACCAGAAAAATATGATATTATAAGCGATAAAATTAACTCACTTTATAACGGTAAGCTCGGATATATCCGACAAATGGAACTAGAACTTCTCAGAGAGGTTGATAAAATCTGTCGTCAAAACGGTATACAGTACTTTCTCTCAGGAGGCACTATGCTTGGTGCAGTACGACACAAGGGTTTCATCCCTTGGGACGACGATATAGATATAGCGATGCTCAGAGAGGACTATATAAAATTCAAAGAAGTCTGCAAAACCGAGCTTCCTCGAAAATACGCTTATCAATCATTTACTAACAAAGATGGTTATCACTACTTTTTCGATAAAATCACAATAAAAGATACATATTTTTCCACTAAATATTCCGACAAATACGAGATGCTCAAGGGTATTTCCATGGACATCTTCGTTTTTGATAAAACTTCTGACAACAAATTCTTCCAGAAACTTCATTTCAAATCACTGATGGCGTTAAGACTTCTGATGAATGTAAGGTGGATAAACCACGCAAGGAAAGACAAAAGCTATATACTATCAAAACTCTTGCTTCCTATACTCAGGATCTTTTCAATGGACAGCTACAGCAAGATGTACGATAAGCTACTTCGCAAATATGAAAAGAAGAAAACTAACACAGTTTTGCCTCCTGCTACTGACCACAAGTGGCGCGGGGTAATGCCGAAAAAATGGTTTGAAAGCGTTACAGATGCACCTTTTGAAGATGTTATGTCATACATTCCGACAGGTGCCGATGATTACTTAAAACGTTGGTACTGCGAAAAATATATGGAACTTCTCCCACTTTGTGAGCGAGTTGGTTCACACGATTTTTACAGACTTGATATCGGCAATGAACTTCCTATCATAAACGAAGAAGAATACGCACAACACTACAATTACAAAGGCGAACTGCTATAAGGAGATTATTATGGTATTTTCAGTTATACTTGCCGGTGGTACAGGCAACCGTATGGGTAACACCGACAAACCAAAACAGTTTCTCACAATCAAAGATAAGCCTATCATTATTCACACAATAGAAAAATTCTTAGCTCAGCCGAAGTTTGAGAAAATTATCGTTCTCACTCCTCAAATGTGGATTGATCACACTAATAGGATTATCTCTAAATATATCGGTGAGTGTAAAAAAATCGCTGTTATTTCAGGCGGTGACACAAGAAATGAAACTATTATGAACTCAATCAACTACATCGAAGAAAATTACACTCTTGATGACGATACCATAATAGTAACTCACGACAGTGTCCGTCCTTTCGTTACACATCGTATTATCGAGGAAAATATAGCCGCTGCGCAAACGTTCGGCGCATGCGACACCGTTATACCTGCAACTGACACTATTGTTGAGAGTGTAAACGGCAATGTCATCTCCTCTATCCCTGAAAGAAAAAATATGTATCAGGGACAGACTCCTCAGTCCTTCAAAGCTAAACAGCTTCGTGAAATCTACAACTCTCTCACTGACAGCGAGCGTGATATCTTAACCGATGCTGCAAAAATTTTAGTTATGAAAGGCTACGATGTTAAGCTTGTTCAGGGAGAAACATACAATATTAAAATCACATACCCTTACGATTTAAAAATCGCTAAATCACTTCTAGAGGAAGAAGAAAATGATTAATACTATTTACAGACTTAGCTCCCCAAGACGATTTGAAATCGATTTTGAGGACATAAGCTTTTCTGAAAATTGCATAGTAAGACCTACACACCTATCTATTTGTAACGCTGACCAGCGCTACTATCAAGGTACAAGAGATGCCAAGGTACTCAAAGAAAAGTTACCGATGGCACTTATTCACGAGGGTGTTGGCGAAGTTGTATACGACAAAAGTGGTACATTCAAACCTGGTGACAAGGTGGTAATGATACCAAATGCTCCAACCGAGTACGATGATATTATTGCTGAGAATTATCTTGAAAGCAGTAAGTTCTGTGCTAGCTCGAAGGACGGTTTTATGCAGGAATTTGTGGAGCTTCCAAAAGACAGACTTGTAAAGCTACCGCAAAACATGAATCTTGACGTAGCAGCTTTCACGGAAATTGTCAGCGTCAGCGTTCACGCTATCTCTCGCTTCGACAAAATTGCGCACTCAAAACGTGAAACAATCGGTGTTTGGGGTGACGGAAACCTAGCGTTTATCACCTCCCTGTTTTTGAAGAAAATGTTTAAGAATATTAAGATTTATGTTTTCGGTATAAGCCGTGACAAACTTTCAGACTTCTCCTTTGCTGACGAAACTTTCCTCACTACTGAAATCCCTGAAGCACTGAGAATCGACCACGCTTTCGAGTGTGTCGGAGCTAACGGCTCCCCTGTCGCTATTGAGCAAATCATAAAGCACATCTATCCTGAGGGAACTATCGCAATTATGGGTGTATCAGAGTATCCTGTCCCGATTAACACCCGTATGATTCTTGAAAAAGGACTGAGAATGTTCGGCACAAGCAGAAGCGGTAAAGCTGACTTTGAAAAAACCGTTGAAATGTATAAAGCTCACCCTGACATCGTGCGCTATCTCACCCACATTATTGGTAACGTTGTCGAAGTTAAAACTTTCGCGGATATGAAAAAAGCTTTCGAATTAGACACCAGGAAAGCTTTTGGTAAAACAGTTATGCACTGGAACCTTTAAACTACAATCACGCAATAAAAGTACACTGAATAAATCTAATTATTAATATTAAAAGTTTTAGGGCGCATCATAATTTGATGCGCCCCTTCATTTTTCCTTAAAGACAATAAAATAGAATAATATAAAGAAGTATATGATAGATAGAAATATGTAATTAACTTTTCTGCTCATATATCTATTTAAGTTTCTCAATAGCCATAGCAGAATCCATTGTGTGAAGCAACAAATAGTTTCTAGCCATTGTTTTCACAGGAGCTTGTTTGTAAACCTTTGAACTCCTCTCTCCTGTATTGTTATGCCAATAACAATAGATTTATTCTATACAATACAGAACTTCCTTAGAGATAATCTGCTCATCTTTAAGTAACACTTCTCTAGCTCTATCTGCGATTTAGGCAAGCAGATATTCTTAGCCAACCCACTACTTATGGTTAATACTTGAATCAAGTGATTTATCTAAGTCTGATAAAGCCACTATCTCACTTCGCTATATTACGTGACTAATTGTTATATTCTCCAAAAAGTGTTGTTTTTGTATTTTCCGATATGGTATAATAAATTTGTAAATTGTAGTACGAAATTTAACATTTTAGTAGGTTATTTTGTGCTATTAACTGTATTTTGTGTCAGTTTTACAACCCTATTACACGGAGGTGCGTTATGAATAAAATCTTAGGTTTCTCAAAAAGACTCTTGAGCGTCATTTTGTGTTGCACTTTACTGTTAGCTTCACTTCCTGTGCTTGTAGCGTCTGCCAGTGAAAACAGTTCAAGCTACACCAGACTGTATGACCTTAATGAGGTGACTAAGCTTTATTTAAGTGAAAACGAAAAAACTATATCCGAATATCCAAACGGTGCATTTATGATACCGCTTGCATCTGCCGAGCTTAAAATGAAAGACACCTATGCTCTGGAAATTTTCAGAGAAGGTGGAGTAAAAGGTGATGCATCAATTACTTTGAAAACAATTGACCTCACCGCAGGCTACGGCGAAGACTACGAGATTTTTACATCTCTTGCAGAAAAAGCCGTAAAAGGTCAGGCTAATCGCTACTACGATATCGAAAATTACAGCTTTATAGCTACTCGCACACAAAAAGACACTGTCTACGCTACAAATGAGGGCGATGACGTACCGTTTGTGCGTAATGCGACATCACAGTATAACGATGAGCTTTTAAAAAGCATGCCTGTATCAAGCGAGCTGACGCTTGACTTCAAAGACGGCGAAAACTCAAAGACCATCTACATAAGAACATACAAAAAAAGAGAAGTTACGGACAATCTGCAATTTACTCTCAATCTTTGTGAACCAAAAAACGCATCTATCGGTGCTCAGATTTCAACAGCGTTCACAATTCTGGAAGAAAGAGAAAAGCCGGACACTTACCTTTCTATCAAAGACACTTCTGTTAATCCAGAAAGCGAAGAAGCGTACATCACAGTAAAGAGAACAGGTAATATGGGTACAACGGGTACTTTCACCGTTACCACAAAGCCTGCTACTGCACAGACAGGTGTTGCGTATGAGCCACAGCAGATGAACCTTACATTCACACCTGGTATGAGTGAAATCAAGGTGCCTGTCACGCTGCTTGATAAAGCAAAGGACGACACATACTTTGAGGCTGTACTCGATGACATCACCGTTGCAAAGTCAAAACCACAGACTGCAAAGATTTCTATCACATCAAAAGCAAAAAAGGAAGCAAAGCACGAAACAGCTTTGACCAGAGCAGGGGTTGAAGTTTCTTCTACCTCTGAGCTTGTCAACAAAAACACAGGCAAACGCGGTGTGCAGATTGTTGACGTCAGCAAGTTTAAAATTGAACACCAAACCGACCGTGGTGCAGGCTGGCCTGAAGGTTACTGGGAGTCAGACAGCGACGGTATGGTAATAAAATATGACAACAACTGGAGTTCGCTGAACAATGCTGTTTCGGTTCGCTCTCCTGAGAAAATCGACTTCACAGGTGTCAGCCAGATTGTTATGCACCAGAAAAACATTTCAGGTTCAGTAGCTGAAGATGACGGAATGTTCTACGTCGCTGACAAAGACCTTTTTGACAATAGTTCGTCAAACTTTGACTTTGCTGAAAGCATTGACTCAAAAATCGGCACAAGCTGGGGTATGGTGAACATCAGCTCGACCTACAACAGAACCGCTAATCTCGACGCAAACACAGTTATGGGCGACCACTATCTGTACATCGCAATGCACAGAACAGGCTGTGTTGGTCATGGCGGTTTCACAGTATACAACAAGGGTACCTCTGACGTTGACAAAAACGTCAGACTGATGCTCAGAAAATACAACATTTCAGTTATTGAACCTCAAACAGAAAAGCTCTACATCGGCGGTTCATTGCAAACTCAGGAAGTTATCAAAAGCGTTGACCTCGTTAATCCTGCTGCATCAGGTAGTGCAAGCACAAACACAGGCAAAAGCTTTGACATCTATCGCGACGAAACAACAGCTTTGTCATACGACATAGACAGCAAATACAACAACCTTGTTAAGCTCAAGGGCGTATACTTCTGCACACTTGACGACAAAGGTAATGTTTCTTCTAAGAGTGGGCTTTACTCAATGAATTCGGACAGCCTGACTCTTACTTCCTCGATTCTTGAAACCTACAAGGATTACATTACTGACAATAACATTGTCATCCAGCCTGTTTTTAATCTTTCTGACGTAAGCTCATTCAGCGTTGAAAGCTACGACAATCAGGCAACAGGGCAACGTTTCGACGCAAATAGCGGCAACTTCTATATAAACGACGAGTTAATTGGTAAAATAAGTTGGACTCAGTCAGCTCGTGACAGCAAAAATTACAAGGTGTCAGACGAGCTAATTTTTACATTTACTAAGGAATCATCTGTAAAGAATAACTTCCACTTCAAGCTCGATTACCGCTACGCTCCTACTGAAAGCCTGTTGCAATCGGCAACGAAGTTCACTGCTGAAACAGGAACAAATCAAATACAACTGACATTGTCTGACCTTTACGTTTCTGTCACACCTGTCATTACTTTGGTGACATCAGACACAGTGCTGAGAGTTAAAAATCCAAGTATGGGTGACTTTCTCGGAAAAGGCAGTAAATACGCAACCACTAATGCTGACGGATCAGTTACTCTCAATGGCTACTCAGACGGCAAAGACGAAGTAATTTTCAACAAATTGGTCGTTGGTCAGATTGTGACATTCTCTGCTACTCCTGCAAACGGTTACAGAGCAAAATGGACTTACACAAATTCGTCCACTCATAAAACCCAGACCTACTACGGCAACTCCTTCTTCTATATGGTACAGAATCCGTACACCGACACAGACAACACTGTTGTGCTGGATTTTGTCGAGAAATCCGCCGACGCAAAAGATATCAACATAAGCGGTGTTACATTGCTTCAAGAAGGCTCAATTATCAACAAGCCAACCGCAGACACCGACACATACAAAACTATTTCAGGTGCGCTGGTGATGCTCTCACAGTACAGCACTCTTTCAAATACTGACGGCACATTCACTCTTGATAGAGAAATCAGCGAAACTGAAAACGCAACTGAAAGCAAAATTGAAAGAGAACCTGTTAAAATAAGCGTTTCAAAAGATGAAGTTCACCGAGCCCTCACCTACTACAACAACCAGTACTACATCACTGATATCAATATGGCTGATTACCTGTCTAACGACACAGGTATCAACATTGACCTGAAACTTGACTATAAAACAACAGGCGTTCAACCGATAAGTATTGACTGTGTTTCTGCTGACGGCACCACATACCACGATTCAATCACCCTTACATCAGGCATTGCGGTGCAATTCAATCTGTGGCTCGACACAAAAGGACAAGATCCTGATCATCCTGTAAACATGGTAAGATGGACTGTTGAAAACGAAAACGGTGTCAAATCAACCTATGACATCGAAATGGAAGCAAATACAACTGTTTCACACTGGGCAAACACTCTATCCGAGATTATTAAAGCTGGTGACAGACTGTGCGTTGAACCTATGTGGCGTCACGAACTACCCAACGACGACGAACACAAATACGAATACACCAGCTACGGCAAGTGGGACACAGGCTACACTTTCAACGCTTCTTCTGCGTATGAAACTATCACCTATGCTCCTGACATTGGCGCGCCCGTTACTATGGTACAGCCTAACCCTGTACTCGGTCCTGTCAGCCCTACTGTTTCAATCAAGGGCTTCACTCCTATTCTCAACACCGGTACTATAGGCGTTGACAAAAACGGCAGAGAAATCCACACAATCACAATCGGCGTTTCGTTCTCGGAATGCTCTGACCGAGCATCGGAAAACAAGGATTGGGAAACATACACACCGCTTGATAAAGCGTTAGCCTTAGGGGATATACTCGACAAGTATGACACCGCTATAAACAACAATGAAAATCCAAGTTTTGCAGGTGGTAAAAAGCTTGTCAACGCTCTGAGTATGAAGACCACGGTTTACTTGTCGTTCAGTTTCTTACTCGCGTATCAGGGCAACTACTATGTTGACGACAGCACAGGAGAATGGAACTTTGTGGGCAACCTGCTTGTTGCAGGTGCAGGCGGTTCAATCCGTGTATCAATTCCTTTTGTATTGTGTTACATTCCTTGCTTTGCGTACTTCAACGCAGGTATCAACGTTAATATTTATATGGGTGTTTACGGCTTGGAAGAAGGTCAGACAAATAAGATTGTTGCTTTGACACTCGACCAACTCGATGATGCAAATGCATGCACTTTCCAGGGTGTATATCAACTTCACATTAACCTCGGTGTCGGTGTCGGCATCGGTTTTGATGCACTGCTTAACGCATCGGGAGGCGTGAACTTTGACTTTGATATCCAGTTCAACAACTTCTTAGAGGGATACGGCACCTTTGATATGACAGGCGAAATTGCACTTGAGCTGTTGTTCCTGAGAGCTGCTTGGAGTGGTAACATCGTAAGTGCAGAGATGTTTGATACCTTGGGTGACCACAATGATATTGATATGGCAAGCCTGCAAAGTCAGATTGAAACTGATATTATGAACGACATCACACTTTCGGATATGACAATTGCGACTGCTCAGATTACAGATAATGTCATGGCACCGCTGACTCCACAACATGAAGAAAAACTCGTTGAAAAAACTACAACAGGCACCGACCCTGAAATTATTCCTATCGGTAACGAAAGATACCTTATAGTCACCGCTACAACTGACGAAGATGGCAAGCATAACATCCTGCACTACTACATATACGATGAGCCTTCCGACCAGATTGTAGAATGTGATGCTGTTCTTAACAAGTACCAGACTCAGCTCAAAGCAAGAGATGCTTCTATACTTGCTACTCTTAGTCAGGATTACCAACGAATTGACAGTGCGGTAACTCTTACAGATTGCGGTGAGGATATTCTCATTGCGTGGAACAAGTGTACACTCGACAATTCATCTGAAATCCACGAACTGTTCAAGTCAGTTGGTATTGCGACAATCTTCTACAACAAAGAATCGGGTACATTCCATGACTACAAATTGATGAGTGACGAAACAGGAAAGAACATCTACCTTGCACCAAAGGTAGTGTACAACGCAAACACAGGTGTAATTCAGATGTTCTATCAAGTGATGAACGTTGAAGATATCACTAAGGACTCAACCTTGCAGGATATTCAGCAAAAACGCACAGCTCTTATGACCTGTGTTTACACTAACGAAGATTTTTCTGACGCAGAGCCTGTTTCGATAAATAGAAGCTTTTTGAAATACTACGATGCAACAGCATTTGGCAACGACATTATGCTCTCCTACGTTGCATCGGAGTACCCAGGATTTACTCTTGAAGACACCAAGGATATAGAGATGACAGAAGAGTATGCACAGCACTTTACAAAAACTCCTAACGCTTTGTATATTGTGAACTTTGAGATGCAGGAAGGCACTCTTGTTCACTCAAAACCTGTTAAAATCTCCCGTAATGACACTGTTAACGCTAATCCGAAATTTGTAACAGTAAACACTGAAAACATAAACGATACCCTGCTGTTCTTCAAGAGCGACGGTGTATACGCTTACCAGAACATTTCGGATATTATGCAAAACGCAAGTATTAGTGATGTTGGCAACGAATTGCTTTTGAATGATGTTTACGCTGCACCTCAGTACATCAATTCTGACGAAGACTACACTGTAAACGATGACCTCGAAGTTTTTGCTAACACAAACGGCGATATTTACGCTTTGTGGACTACAACCGAGGGTGACTGCCAGCAAATCTGGGCTAAGCAGTTTGTGTTCACGGGTGTTGAAGAAACCTTTGAAATCAGCGTGCCAAGTGACGGCAGTGATTACACTACAACTGTCCTTGAAAATCCGAGACACTCACTACAAGGCTACTGGGGCGGTAAAACCTACCTTACTGAGGACGATGTACTCTCTGATATGGGTTATTACAAAGAAGACTTCACTGCAACAGTTTTAGAAAACGGAGATATACTTGCTGTTTACAATGCATTTGACAAGGAAATCACAAATGAAGGCTCTGACAAAATCAACAACATGCTGGTGATCGGTGAGTACGACACAGACAGCTCTTACATCGGTGCAAAGGCTGAAAACGAGATTTGCTTCTCAAACGATTATCCGAGCAAAAAAGACACAATCGAGGTTTCTGTCAGAGCATCAAATCAAGGTGTTAAAACAGGTCAGAATGTAGATGTCACTCTTTACGCTGACGGCAAAGCTGTCGACACAAAGCGTGAAGAATTGTGGCTTTCCACCGAACACAAGGTTATTGACTTCTTCTACACCTTACCTGAAAACGCAACACCGAGTGAAATTGACTTTTACTATACTATATCTGAAAACGGTGAAATTAAATACAAAAGCGAGAGCTTCAACCTCCTTGAAAACCACAGTCTTGACTTAGTCGTAAAGACGATTTCTCCGCTTGGCGTTTACTCAAAAGATAACAACAAGGTTAAGTTCTTCGTACACGCAAAGGTTAAGAACAACGGTAATGTTGACTACAAGGGCAATAGCTTTGTGAAGCTTGTGTTCTTCGACTCACTGGAGCTGTGCGAGGCTATGGAAGACGGCTACAAAGCTGAAAAGCCTGTTTACACAGCCTTTGGCAGAGAAGAGATTGAACCGCTCAAGGTTGGTGAAGAACGAGACGTTATTTTCGTAAGTGATGCAATTGACGAAAAGTATTTTGACATCACAGGCACGGGCAGTGCGTACTTGCAGTGCATCGTTGAAAGTGGAGAGAACAGCAACTGGAAAACCAGAAACGCTGACGAAAAAATGTCTGTTGTTTGCGAGTTCTTCCCTGGTCTTACAAAGAAACCTGTCGCTAAATCTGTTGAGAGCATTAAACTCTCAAATATCAAGGTTGAGGCAGGCTCACAACAAAAGCTCAATGTATCTGTCAGCCCTGCATCCGCTCTGGCTACTTCGAAAATCAGCTACTCGTCTTCAAACGAGAATGTTGCTACAGTAAACGAAGCAGGTGTTGTAACGGGTATCAGAGCAGGTGAATCAACTATCACAGCTAAGATTAACGGTGTGAAAACTACCGCTACTGTAAAAATCAGCGGAGATGCTTTAATCGGCGATGTAGACCGCGACGGATACATAACGATTATGGACGTTACTCTCATACAACAACATCTGGCTAAGAGCGAGAACCTGGGTAGTACACAGTTACTGCTTTCTGACACTGACGGCGACGACCGTATTTCAATCTTCGATGCAACGCTTATACAGAGATACGTTGCTCGCTACAGAGAAACAGAGAGAGTCAGCGAAAAAATTACAATCAAATAAGAAAATGCCATTACACAAAAGGGATGCCTCACTAATCAAAGTGAGACATCCCTTTTCTTTGGTGCGGATAACAGGTGATTAATGTTCATTAAGAGCTGCCACGTCTTCCCCTCATTGTTATTCATAATAGTTCATCATCGCTCTCGCTAAAATCGTCATACTATGACGATTTATTAACGCTCGCCTTCAAGTCCCGTTATCCTTTTGTTTATATGTATGATAAAAAAACAGATACCCTTTCGGATATCTGCTTTTTGGTGCGGATAACAGGTGTTTAATGTTCATTAAGAGCTGCCACGTCTTCCCCTCATTGTTGTTCATAATAGTTCATCATCGCTCTCGCTAAAATCGTCATACTATGACGATTTATTAACACTCGCCTTCAAGTCCCGTT